>JADGHB010000026.1 GCA_019689635.1 Nevskia sp.
ACGGCTGCAGCGCAAGATCGCGCGGGCGATCGGGAATCCCGCCTCAGATCGGCGCGGGGCTGGGTTAGAATCCGCAGCCAAGTCCTTGGCGCGGCTGCAGCGCTTCGCATCGTGAGCGACCGGAATTTGCCTTGAGCCAGAACCCCGCCCATCCGCAGATCTCGTCAAAGCCCTGCCGCGAGGACGGTCGCCACACGCCACCCGCCCCGCAGCGGGAGTGGCTACCGGGCCTCGCCAGGGGAGGGCGTGTGCCATGAGCGCGGCCCCGGCCTATCGGCGCATCCTTCTCAAGCGATCGGGCGAGGGCAGCGGCGACACGGTGTCCGCCGCGCAGCGGCGGTGGGTGCGGGAGTGGCTACCGGGCCTCGCCAGGGGAGGGTGTGCGCCATGAGCGCGGCCCCGGCCTATCGGCGCATCCTGCTCAAGCGATCGGGCGAGGGCAGCGGCGACACGGTGTCCGCCGCGCAGCGGCGGTGGGTGCGGGAGTGGCTACCGGGCCTCGCCAGGGGAGGGCGTGCGCCATGAGCGCGGCCCCGGCCTATCGGCGCATCCTTCTCAAGCTATCGGGCGAGGCCCTCCTCGGCGAGCTCGCCTACGGCATCTCCCCGACGGTGATGGCGCGCCTGGCGGGGGAACTCAAGGAAGTGCTGGCGCTGGGCGTGCAGGTCGCCATCGTGGTGGGCGGCGGCAACATTTTTCGCGGCGAGGGTCTGGCCCGCGCCGGCATGGACCGCGTCACCGGCGACCAGATGGGCATGCTCGCCACCGTGATCAACGCGCTGGCGATCCAGGATGCGGTGGAGCGCGCGGGGCTGGAGGCGCGGGTGCAGTCGGCGATCCGCATCAACGAGGTCTGCGAGGATTACATTCGCCGCCGTGCGATCCGGCATCTCGAGAAAGGCCGCGTGGTGGTGTTCGCCGCCGGCACCGGCAATCCCTTTTTCACCACCGACTCTGCGGCGGCGCTGCGCGCCATCGAGATCAACGCCGACCTGCTGCTGAAAGCGACCAAGGTGGACGGCGTGTACAACGCCGATCCGCTGAAGCACAAAGACGCCAAGCGCTACGACAAGCTGACCTACGACGAGGCGCTCGACCGGCGCTTGGGCGTGATGGACCAGACCGCGCTGGTGCTGTGCCGCGACAACCGCATCCGCCTGCGGGTGTACGACATGGAGCGGGCCGGTGCCTTGCTGCGCATCGTGCAGGGCGACGACCGCATCGGCACCTCGGTTTTTAACTGATCGGAGCACCCGTTTTAAGGATTCGAAACCATGGTCGAGGACATCAAGAAGGATGCCGCCGCACGCATGCAAAAGTGCCTGGACCAGTTCAAGCAGGCGCTGGCCAAGCTGCGCACCGGGCGCGCCAGCACGGCGTTGCTGGAGCACGTGAAAGTGGATTATTACGGCAACGAAACGCCGCTCAATCAGGTCGCCAGCATCGTGGTGGAGGACGCGCGCACGCTGACCATCACGCCCTGGGAGAAGAACCTGGTGCCGGCGATCGAGAAAGCGATCCTCGCCTCCGACTTGGGCCTCACGCCCAATACCGCCGGCACGGTGATCCGCATCAATCTGCCGCCGCTGACCGAGGAGCGGCGCCGGGAGCTGATCAAGCTGGTCAAGGCCGAAACCGAGTCGGCGCGCGTGGCGATCCGCAACGTGCGCCGCGACGCCAATCAGGCGATCAAGGAACTGGCGAAGGACAAACGCATCACCGGCGACGCCGAGAAAAAAGCGGAAAGCGAAATCCAGAAGTTGACCGACCAGTACATCGCCAAGGCCGAGGAGGCGATGGCGGCGAAGGAAAAAGAGCTGCTGGCGGTCTGAAGCCGCCGCCCTCCGGCGCCGGCGCGGCGACATGCTCAAACAACGACTGATCACCGCGTTGATTCTTCTGCCCTTGGTGCTCGCGGCGGTGTGGTACGCGCCGCTGCCGTGGCTGTATCTGCTGTTCGCGGCCGTGGCCTTGCTGGCAGCCAGGGAGTGGACCGCGCTGATGGGGGTGAGCCGCGGCTCGCTGCGCGCGCTCTATCTGCTGGCGAGCGCCGCGCTGCTGGCGGGGGCCTGGTTCGCGCGTGCGCAGTGGATCTGGTTCGCGGGCGCCGCGGTGCTGTGGTGGCTGGTCGCGGCCGCCTTGCTGCCGGGGTTCCCGGGCAATCTCGAGCGCTGGCGGCCGAACGCCTGGTGGCTGGGCGCGCTCGGACAACTGCTGTGGGTGCCGGCGGTGACGTCGCTGGCGATGCTGCGCGCCATGCCGGACGGCGCGCTGCGCCTGGCTTACGTGCTCGCGCTGGTGTGGGCGGCGGATGTGGGCGCATATCTCGCCGGCCGCAGCTTCGGACGCCGCAAGCTGGCGCCGAACATCTCGCCGGGCAAGACGCGCGAGGGTCTGTACGGCGGGCTGCTGCTGTGCGCGCTGTGGGCGGCCATCGCCGGCAGCTACGTCTTCGCGGTCGGCGATCTGCGGTCGCTGGTGCTGATCGTCGTTCTGAGCCTGGCGGCCGCGGCGCTGTCGGTGGTGGGCGATCTGACGCTCAGCATGTTCAAACGCCGGTCCGGAGTGAAGGACAGCGGCGCGCTGCTGCCCGGCCACGGCGGAGTGCTCGACCGCGCCGACAGCCTGCTGGCGGCGGCCCCGGCGATGGCGCTGGGCCTGCGCTGGCTGCACGGGTGAACCCTGCTCTGCGGAACGCCACACGCCGCGGCGCGGTCGAACCCCGGCGCCGGCACGGCCGTGCGTTCTCGGTTATCTTGAAACCTTTGCTGCGCAGCCTCGCCGCAGGCGCGCGTCGCGGGAGCGGAAGCAATGCTTGAGTGGTTGCGCAACGCGGGGACCTTCATCGTCGCCATCGGCCTGCTGGTGTCGTTCCACGAGTTCGGGCATTTCTGGATGGCGCGCCGTTTCGGCGTGCGCGTGTTGCGGTTTTCGGTCGGGTTCGGCAAGCCGCTGTGGCTCAAGCGCGGACGCGACGGCGTGGAATACGCGGTCGGCGCCATTCCTCTGGGCGGCTACGTCAAACTGCTGGACGAACGCGAGGGCCCGGTGCCGCCCGCGCTGCTGGCGCACAGCTTCAACCGTCAGAAACTGGGGGTGCGCCTGGCGGTGTACGCCGCGGGTCCGCTGTTCAATTTCCTGCTCGCGGTATTGCTTTACTGGGGCATGTACCTGGTCGGCGTGCCGGGCCTCAAACCCTTGCTCGCGCAGCCGCCCGCCGGCACGCCGGCTTCCGCCACCGGCGTGCACGCCGGCGACCGGGTGACGGCGCTCGACGACGCGCCGGTGCCGACCTGGGGCGAATTGCGCACTGGCCTCGTCGAGGCCGCGCTGGCGCGCCGCGCCGTGACCCTGACCATCGTCGGCCGCGACGGCGCGGCGCGCCAGATCGTGCTGGACACGCGCGGCGTGCGGGTGGATCCGCAGTATCTGTTCGACGATCTCGGCCTGGCGCCCTACCAGCCGCCGCTGCCGCCGGTGATCGGCGAGGTTTTCCCGGGCAGCGCGGCGGAGCAAGCCGGCCTCAAGAGTGGCGACCGCGTGCTGCGCTTCAACGGCCAGCCGGTGGAGAGCTTCCAGGACCTGCAGCGGGACGTCGCCGCCAACCCGGGCGAAGTGATCACGCTCGAAGTGCAGCGCGGCAGCCAGACGCTGCGCCTGAGCGCGATCCCGAGCCGTGTCCAGGCCGACGGAAAAACGATCGGCCGCCTCGGCGCGGCGTCGGCGCGCGTGGCGGATCGGCAGGCTTTGTGGCAGGATTTGTACACCGACGTACGGCTGGCACCGGGCGCGGCGCTGGTCGCGGCCCTGCAGCAGACCGGGCAGATCTCGGGGCTGACGCTGCGCATGCTGTATCACATGGTGCTCGGCGACGTGTCGGTGAGGAACGTCAGCGGCCCGATCGAGATTGCGCAGGTCACCGGCGTCGCCGCCAGCGCCGGGCTCGAGGAATTCCTGTGGACGCTCGCGCTGATCAGCGTGAGCCTGGGGGTTTTCAATCTGCTGCCAGTGCCGGTGCTGGACGGCGGGCAGATCCTGTACGGCCTGGTGGAGGCGGTGAAGGGTTCGCCGCTGTCGGAGCGCGCGCAGGCCTTGGGCCAGCAGATCGGGCTGACGCTGCTGGCCTTGTTGATGGGACTGGCTTTCTACAACGACATTGCGCGCCTGATGGGCTGACCCGGAATGGGCCACACCGAAAATACCGCACGGCGAAACCGGCTGCGCTGCGCCGCGCTGGTGCTGCTCCTCGGCCTGACGCTGCACGGCGCGGCCTGGGCTTTCGAGCCGTTCAAGATCGGCGCGATCAGGGCCCAAGGCCTGCAGCGGCTGGAATTGGGCACGGTCCTCACCTATCTGCCGTTGTCGGTCGGCGACGAACTCAACGACATCACCTCGCGCGCAGCGATCCGCAGCCTCTACGCCTCCGGCCTGTTCCAGGACGTGCAATTGCTGCGCGACGGCAATGCGCTGGTCATCAAGGTCAAGGAGCGGCCCGAGATCGCCAGCTTCAGCATCAAGGGCAACGAGAAGATCAGCGGCGAGGAGTTCAACAAGTCGCTCAAGGACCTCGGCCTTGCGCAGGGAGAGCTGTTCAAACGCGAGCTGCTCGACCAGGTGACGCAGGAGATGCGCCGGCAGTACAACGCCAACGGTTACTACGACGTGGACATCCAGTCCAAAGTCGAGCCGCTGCCGAACAACCGCGTGGACATCAAGATCGAGGTCAGCGAGGGACCGGTCTCCAAGATCAAGGAGATCAACATCCTCGGCAACAAGGCCTTTCCCAAGGACGTGCTGCTCAAGCAGCTGAAACTGGAAAGCAGCGTGTGGTGGAAGCTGTTCCAGAAGTCCGACCGCTATTCCAAGCAGCAGCTCGGGGGCGATCTCGAAAGCCTGAGCTCCTACTACCAGGACCGCGGCTTTTTGCAGTTCAACATTACTTCGGTGCAGGTGGCGCTGTCGCCGGACAAGAAGGACATCTACATCACGATCAACGTCGAGGAGGGCGACAAGTACAAGGTCAAGAGCCACCGCTTCTCCGGCGACATCGTGCTCAACGAGTCCTTCCTCGACCGCCTGGTCAGCACGCCCGACGGCGCCGAGTTCTCGCGCAAGGAGGCGACCGAGAGCGCCGACCGCATCGAGGCGGCGCTGTCCGACATCGGCTATGCCTTCGCCAAGGTCACGCCGCTGCCGGAGGTGGACGAAGCGCACCAGGAAGTCAGCATCAATTACTACATCGAGCCGGGCAAGCGCACCTACGTGCGCCACATCCTGTTCAGCGGCAATCTCGGCACCAACGACGAGACCTTGCGCCGCGAGATGCGCCAGCTCGAAGCGGCTCCGTTTTCCAAGAGCGCGGTCGAACGTTCGCGCGTGCGCTTGCAGCGCCTGCCGTTCATCGAATCGGCGGAAGTCGAAACCAAGCCGGTGCCGGGTTCCCAGGACCTGGTCGATCTGGAGTTCAAGGTCAAGGAGCGCCAGCCCGGACAGATCCAGTTCGGCGTCGGCTACTCCGGTTCGCAGGGTTTCCTGATCAGCGCCAGCGTCACCAACAACAATTTCCTCGGCACGGGCAACACCGTGGCCGTCACCGCCGAGAACAGCTATCTGTCACGCGTGTTGAATCTGTCCTGGACCGATCCGTACTTCACGCCCGATGGCGTGAGCCAGACCATCTCCACCTATTTCCGCCGCTCCAAAGGCGTGATCCGCTTCAGTTCGGGTTTCGACTACAACATCCTCGGCGCCGACCTCACCTACGGCATTCCGCTGTCGGAGTTTTCCTTCCTGCGCCTGGGCGGCGGCGTGTCGCGCACCGCCTTGCAGACCTTCCCCAATCTGACCTCGGACCAGATCCTGGGCTTCGTCATCCGCAACGGCACCAACTTCAACACCTATCAGCTCAAGACCGGCATCGCGCGCGACACGCGCAACCGCACCTTCTTTGCCAGCAGCGGCGGGCTGTCGCGGCTGAATTTCGACATCACCTTGCCGGGCAGCGACCTGCTGTATTACACGGCGAGTTTCGAACAGCAACAGTATTTCCAGTTGCCGTACAAATTCTTCGTGGAGTTCGACGGGACCGTGGGCTACATCGATTCCTACGGCAAGAATCAGGAAGTCCCGCCCTATCAGAACTTCTTCGGCGGCGGACCCAACACCGTGCGCGGTTACCGCGACGGCACGCTGGGTCCGCGCGACACTCCGTTCAACAATCCGCTGGGCGGCAAGCTGCGCACGACGGCGCAGACCGAGTTGGTGTTCCCGCTGCCGCTGGTATCGGACAACAAGACCACGCGCATGGGCATCTTCTACGACGTCGGCAACGTCTTCGCGCAGCCCGGCGACTTCCGCTTCGGCGAGCTGCGCCAGTCCACCGGTCTGGCCTTCAGCTTCTTCACCCCGATCCTCGGTCTGCTCGATTTGAGCTACGCTTTCCCGATCAACCCCAAGCCGGGCGACCAGACCGAGCACTTCCAGCTCACGTTCGGTACGGGCTTCTGACGACGACGGTTTCCAACCTCAACCCCACACACGCAAGAGAGATCTAGAACATGATGCGAGAGAGCGTTCGCGCGGCCCTGGGCATGGCCGCGGTCCTGTCCCTGGCGGTCGCAGCGCCGGCCATGGCCGATCTGAAGATCGCCGTGGTGCGCCTGGGCGACCTGCTGCAGCAGTCTTCCGCCTACAAAGCCGCCTCGGCCAAGTTCCAGGCCGAAGTGAAGAAGCGCAACGATGCCATCGAAGCCGAGCGCAAGCAGCTCGCCGACGACCTGCAGAAATACCAGCGCGACGCCGCCACCATGTCCCCGGAGCAGCGCGACAAGACCGAAAAGGATCTCAACACGCGCCAGGCCCAGCTCGATTTCGACCGGCGCAAGGCGCAGGAAGACCTGCAGAACCGAGACCAGGAACTGCAAGCCGAGCTGCTCGGCAAGGTCAAGGATGTCATCTACCAGGTGGCCAAGGAGCGCGGCTACGACGTGGTGCTGACCAACGCTTTCGCCGTCAATCCCAGCGTGGACATCACCGACGACGTGCTCAAGCGCCTCAACCAGCAGACGCCGTCCACCGGCGGCGGCAAGTAAGGCGGAGGCGATGGGTTCCGCGCCCGCTGCGCCGACCCTCGGCGAGCTGGCGGCGCGCTTCGGACTGGAACTGCGCGGCGACGCGCAACTGGCCATCGTCGGCGTCTGCGCCCTGGCGCCGGGCAAGCCGCAGCACCTGAGCTATTGCGCCGACCCGCGGCTGCGCCAGGAACTGGCGCGAACGCGGGCCGCGGCGGTGGTGGTGGACGCCGCCGACGCGCAGCGTTATGGCGGCAACGCCTTGATCGCCCCGAACCCGGCGCTGGCCTTCGCCCGCATCGCCGCGCTGTTCGATCGCGCCAGAACGCTGACGCCGGGCGTGCATGAAACGGCGCTGATCGCGGCGGACGCGACGATCGGTGCGGACTGCCACATCGGTCCCTACGCGGTGATCGAATCCGGCGTGCGCCTGGGCGCGCGCTGCTACATCGGTCCGCATTGCCTGTTGCGCGCGGGCGCGAGCGTGGGCGAGGACAGTCGCCTGGAAGCGCGCGTGCACCTGGAGCGCGGCTGCCGGCTCGGCGCCCGTGCCCAGGTCGAACCCGGCGCGGTGATCGGCAGCCGCGGTTTCGGCAACGTGCGCACGCGCGAAGGCTGGTTTGCCGCGCCGCAGCTCGGAGCGGTGACGGTCGGCGACGACGTCGAGATCGGCGCCAACACCACCATCGACCGCGGCGCGCTGGAAGACACCGTGATCGAGGATGGCGTCAAACTCGACAACCAGATCCAGATCGCGCACAACTGCCGGATCGGCGCGCACACGGCGATCGCCGCCTGCGTGGGCATCGCCGGGAGCACGGTCATCGGCCGACGCTGCCTGATCGGCGGCGCGGCCGGCATCGGCGGGCATCTCACGATCGCCGACGACGTGGTGATCCTGGGCCGCGCCATGGTGACCAAGTCGATTCCCAAGGCCGGCGTTTACGGCTCCGGCCTGCCGGCGCAGCCGGCGCGCGAGTGGCGCCGGCTCGTGGCGCGCGTGCGCCGGCTGCAGGATTTCGAGCGGCGCTTGGAAGAAATCGAGAAGCACCTCAAACTGGAGTCGCCCGCAACCGGAGCCCACGGTGAACAAGACGATCTTTGACATCCGCGACATCATGGGAATGCTCGCGCATCGCTCGCCTTTCCTGCTGGTGGACAAGGTGATCGCCTACGACAAGGGTCGTGCCCTGACCGCGATCAAGAACATCACCTACAACGAGCCGTTCTTCACCGGTCATTTCCCCCAGGTGCCGACCATGCCCGGCGTGTTGATCCTGGAGGCGCTGGCCCAGACCTGCGGCCTGCTCACCGCGCAGGAGACGGGCATCCGCCCGGAGTCGGGCGTGATTTTCTATTTCGCCGGGATCGACCACGCGCGCTTCAAGCGCGTGGTGGTGCCGGGCGACCAGCTCGTGCTGCACGCCGAGATCGACAAGATCAAGCGCAACCTGTGGCGTTTCCAGGTGCGCGCCACGGTCGACGACGAGCTGGCCTGCGAGGCCGAGCTGATGTGCGTGTTCAAACATCCGGCCAAGGCGGAAACTCCCGCGGAGTCTGCGGCGTGAGCGCGGCGCCCGAGTCCATGCCGCCGGAGCCCGGCGCGATCCATCCGACCGCGATCATCGATCCCGGCGCGCGCTTGCATCCGAGCGTCCGCGTCGGGCCCTACAGCGTGATCGGTCCCGGCGTGGAGATCGGCGCAGGAACCGTGGTCGGGCCGCACGTGGTGCTCAAAGGGCCGATGCGCATCGGCGCGCGCAACCGCATCTTCCAGTTCGCCTCGCTGGGCGAGATCTCCCAGGACAAAACCGCGCGCGAGGAGGACGACACCCGCGTGGAGATCGGCGACGACAACACCATCCGCGAGTACGTCACCATCCAGCGCGGCACGCGCAAGGACAGCGGCGTCACGCGCGTGGGCAACGACAACTGGATCATGGCCTACTGCCACGTCGCCCACGACTGCACGCTCGGCGACCACAACGTGCTGGCCAACGGCACCACCATGGCCGGGCACGTGCTGATCGAGGACTGGGTGGTGCTCGGCGGTGCCACGCTGATCCATCAGTTCTGCCGGATCGGCGCGCACAGTTTCTCCGCCGGCGGCGCCGGTATTTCGCGCGACGTGCCACCCTTCGTGGTAGTCCAGGGCAACCCGGCGGTGCCGCGCGGCATCAATCTGGAGGGCATCCGCCGGCGCGGATTCACCGCCGAAGACATCGCCGACATCAAGGCGGCCTACCGTACGCTGTTCCTCGCCGGCCTGCGCCTGGAGGAGATCAAGGCCGAGCTGGCCGAGCCGGCGCAGCGCTCGCCGCACGTGCGGCGCATGCTCGAGTTCCTGGAACACTCCAAGCGGCTGATCCAGAAATAACCCGTGAAGTTCGCGCTAGTGGCGGGCGAAGCCTCGGGCGACCTGCTCGGCGCCGCGCTGATCCGCGCCTTGCGCGTCCGCTTCCCGGAAGCGCGCTTCTGTGGCGTCGCCGGTCCGCACATGCGCCAGGCCGGCTGCCAGCCGCTGGCCGGCATCGAGCAATTGTCGGTGATGGGCCTGGCCGAAGTGCTGCCTAGGATTCCCGCGATCCTGCGCCTGCGCCGCGAACTGCGCCGGCGCTGGCTCGCGGAACGGCCCGACTGCTTCGTCGGCATCGACGCGCCGGATTTCAACCTGGCGCTGGAGGCCGCGCTCAAGCGCGGCGGCATTCCCACCGTCCACCTCGTCAGCCCCACGGTGTGGGCCTGGCGGCGCGGGCGGGTGAGGCACATCGTGCGCGCCGCCGACCGCTTGCTGTGCCTGTTTCCCTTCGAGCCGCAGTACTACCCGTCGGATCATGCGGGATTCAAAGCCCTCTACGTCGGTCACCCGCTGGCGGACGAGCTGAGCGATTCGCCGTCGCGTTCGGAAGCGCGGCGGCGGCTCGAGCTGCCGGAGCAGGGCCGGGTCGTCGCCGTGCTGCCGGGCTCGCGCGGCTCGGAGCTGAAATATCTGGCCGCGCCGTTCGCGGCCGCCTGCGCCCGGCTCGCCGCGCGCGACGACGCGCTGCAGTTCGTCGTGCCGCTGGCCAGACCCGCGCTGCGGCCCGCGTTCGAGCACGCGATCCGGGCGCAGGCACCGGCCGCACGCTGGCGGCTGCTCGACGGCCAGGCGCGGCTGGCGATGGCGGCGGCGGATGTCGTGCTGCTGGCCTCGGGCACCGCGACGCTGGAATGCCTGCTCTTGGACCGGCCGATGGTGGTCGCCTATCGGCTGGCGCCGCTGACGGTGGCGCTGCTGCGCGCGTTCCGGCTGATTAAAATCCGCCGCTACAGCCTGCCCAACCTGTTGTGCGCGCAAGCGGTGGTCCCCGAACTGATCCAGGAACAGGCCACGGCGGAAAATCTCGCCGCGGCCGTGCGCGCGCTGCTCGACGAGCCCGCCGCGCGCGAACGCCAGACCGCCGCGTTTGCCGCCGTGCGCGAGCAGCTACGACGCGACGCCGCGGCGCGCGCCGCCGAGGCCATCGCGGAACGGTTGTCCGCGTGAGCGCACAGGCCGAATTGGTCGCCGGCGTCGACGAGGCGGGGCGCGGCTGCCTGGCCGGACCGGTCTATGCGGCGGCGGTGATCCTGCCGCAGGGACACGGCATCCAGGGCCTGCGCGATTCCAAGCGCCTGTCGGCGGCGCGCCGCGAGCGCCTGGCGCCCTTGATCCAGGCGCGCGCGCTGGCCTGGGCGGTGGGCTGGGCGAGCGTGGAAGAAATCGACCGGCTCAACATCCTGCGCGCGAGCGGGCTGGCCATGCAGCGCGCGGTCGCGGCGCTTAATCCCGCGCCCACGCTGTGCCTGGTGGACGGCGACCGCGCCCCGGAATTTTCCTGCGCCGCCCGTCCCATCGTGGGCGGCGACGGCACCGTGGAGTGCATCATGGCCGCCTCGATTCTGGCCAAGGTCGCCCGCGACGAGCTGCTGCGCCGGCTGGAGCGGGAGCATCCCGGCTACGGTTTGGCGCGCCACAAGGGCTACGGCACGCGCGAACATCTGGCCGCGCTGCAGCGGCTGGGGCCGTGCGCCATTCACCGCATGAGCTTCGCGCCCTGTGCGCAAAGCGTTTTTTGGATCGCGGATTCCGGTTTGCGGAACGAGGGCGAAACTCGGATGGCGCGCTGCGCAAACCGGCGACCGCAGACGGGCGACTGATGTTCGTCCATCTCCACCTGCACACCGAGTTTTCGCTGGCCGACGGGCTGATCCGCGTCGAGCCCGGCGCCGGACGTTCGCCGAGCGCGCAAGGCCTCATCGCGCGCGCCGCCGAGCTGGGCCTGCCGGCGCTGGCGGTGACCGATCAGGACAACCTGTTCGCGATGGTCAAGTTCTATAAGCTGGCGGAGGCGGCCGGCCTCAAGCCCATCGTCGGCGCCGACGTGCGCGTGGACGCCGGCAGCCATGAAGCGCCGCAACGCCTGACCCTGCTGGTGCAGAACCAGACCGGGTACCGCAATCTCACGCGCCTGATCTCGCGCGCCTATCTCGAAGGACAGACCCGCGGACTGCCGAGCCTGAACCGCGAATGGCTGGAGGAGGCGGGCGCGGGTCTGATCGCGCTCGCCGGCCGGCACAGCGCGCTGGGTCGCGCCTTGCTCGCCGGCCAGCGCGACGTCGCACTGGCCCAGGCGCAATGGTGGCAGCGGCATTTCCCGGAGCGCTGTTATCTCGAGATCTGCCGCTGCGGAAGACCGGAGGACGAGCCGCACTTGCAGGCGGCGGTGGCTTTCGCGCGCGAGCGGGCCTGGCCGGTCGTGGCGAGCAACGACGTGCGCTTTCTCCGGCGCGAGGATTTCGAGGCCCACGAGGCGCGCGTGTGCATCGCCCAGGGGCGCACGCTGGCGGATCCGCGCCGGCCGCGCGAGTACACGGCCGAGCAGTATCTGAAATCGGCCGAGGAGATGCGCGCGCTGTTCGCCGACCTGCCGGAAGCGGTGGAGAACACCATCGAGATCGCGCGCCGCTGCACGCTGGAGCTGGAATTCGGACGCAACCATCTGCCGGACTTTCCGGTGCCGCCGGGCATTTCGGTCGCCGACGCGCTACGCGACAAGGCGCGCCAAGGCCTGCAGCGGCGTTTCGCCCCCGCTTCGGCGGGGCCCGCTTACCAGCAGCGCCTCGAATACGAGCTCGACGTCATCGAGACGATGGGCTTCGCCGGCTACTTCCTGGTGGTGGCGGACTTCATCGCCTGGGCCAAGAGCCACGGCGTGCCGGTGGGGCCGGGACGCGGTTCCGGCGCCGGTTCGTTGGTGGCTTACGCCATCGGCATCACCGACCTCGATCCGCTGCGCTACGAGCTGCTGTTCGAGCGCTTCCTCAATCCCGAGCGCGTGTCGCTGCCGGACTTCGACGTGGACTTCTGCATGGAAGGCCGCGACCGCGTGATCGAATACGTGGCGGACAAATACGGCCGCGAGCGCGTCAGCCAGATCATCACCTATTCGAGCATGGCGGCGCGCAACGTGGTGCGCGACGTGGCGCGCGTGCTGGGCCATCCCTACGCGCTGGGCGACAAGATCGCCAAGCTGATTCCCGGGGCGCCGGCGTTCAAGGCGGAGGCCGAGCAGGCCGGCCGTTCCACGCTGGAATACGCCTTGGAGAAGTCGCCGGAGTTGCGCGTGCTCTACGAGGCCGACGAGGAAGTGCGCGCGGTGGTCGATCTGGGCCTGGCGTTGGAGGATGTGGCGCGCGGCGTCGGCATCCACGCCGGCGGCGTGGTGATTTCCCCGCGTCCGCTGACCGAGTACGCGCCGCTGTACTGCGAGCCGGGCGGAGCGGGCCTGCGCACGCAGTTCGACATGAAGGACCTGGAGGCGGTCGGCCTGATCAAGTTCGACTTTCTCGGTCTGCGCACCCTGACCATCATCGCCAACGCCGTGCAGCAGATCAACGCGCGTCACCCCGAATCGCCGGTGGACATCCTGCGCATCCCGCTCGACGACCGCGCAACCTACGCGCTGTATGCCTCCGGTCACACCACCGCGGTGTTCCAGATGGAATCGCAGGGCATGCAGCGCGCCGCGGTGGAACTCAAGCCCGACCGTTTCGAGGATCTGATCGCGCTGATCTCGCTCTACCGGCCGGGGCCGATGGAGAACATCCCCGACTTCTGCGCGCGCAAGCACGGCCGCCAGAAGATCGAGCTGCTGCATCCGGCGATGGCGGAGATCCTCGCGCCGACCTACGGCATCATCGTCTATCAGGAACAGGTGATGCAGCTCGCCCAGCGCTTGGCCGGCTATTCGCTGGGCGCGGCCGACCTGCTGCGGCGCGCGATGGGCAAGAAAAAGCCGGAGGAAATGGCGGCCCAGCGCGCGGTGTTCATCGAAGGCTGCCGCAAGAACGGCATTTCCTTCGGCGCGGCGAACGAGATCTTCGACCTGATGGAGAAGTTCGCCAACTACGGCTTCAACAAATCGCACGCCGCCGCTTACGCGCTGGTGTCCTATCAGACCGCCTGGCTCAAGGCCCACTACCCTGCGGAGTTCATGGCCGCGGTGATGTCGGCGGAAATGAACCATACCGACACCGTGGTCGTCATGCTCGACGAGTGCCGGCGCATGGGTTTGACGCTGTGCGCGCCCGACGTCAACGCTTCGAGTTTCCGCTTCACCGTGGGCGAACGCGGCGAGATCCTCTACGGCCTGGGCGCGATCAAGGGCGTGGGGGAGGCGGCGGTGGCGGCGATCGTGGAGGAGCGCGCCCGTGGTGGCGCGTTCCGCGACCTGTTCGACTTCTGCCGCCGCGTCGACCTGCGCAAGGTCAACAAGCGCACGCTGGAGGCGCTCATCTGCGCCGGTGCCTGCGACCGGCTGGGGGCGAACCGGCCGAGCTTGCTGGCGGCGTTGCCGCAGGCCGTGCAGCTCGCCGAGCAGGCCGGCGCCTCGGTCGCCGCCGGCCAGGAAGACCTCTTCGGCCTCGCGCCGCCCGCGCCGGTCGTGGGCAGCGTCGCCGAACAACCGGACTGGCCGCCGAACGAACGCCTGGCGCGCGAGAAGGAGGTGCTGGGCCTGTATTTCTCCGGCCATCCGATCGAAAGCCATCGCGCCCTGATCGAGCAGGTCTGCTCCGGCAGCATCCAGCGGCTGATCCAGGAGTGTGCGGCGCCGTCTCTGGATGCCGGCGGCGAGGACGGCGAAGGCTATGCGCGCCGGCGGCCGCCGCGACGCACCGTGCTGCTCGCCGGCTGGCTTACCGAAATCCGCAACGTCGGCGGCGACCGGCCGGGCAAACTCCTGGTGCTCGACGACCGCAGCGCGCAGATCGTGATCTGGCTCGGGTTCGACGACTGGCAGAAGTACCAGAATCTGCTGCGGCGCGATACGCTGGTGTTCGCCGCCGGCGAGGTCCGCCCGGTGCAGCGCGAAGGCCGCGAGCTGGAATACCGCCTGTATCCGCGCGGTTTCTGGGACTTGGACGGCATTCTGCGCAGCCGCACCGAGCGTGTGACGCTGGTCTGGCGCAGCCCGACGGTGGACCCGCAGACGCTGTCGCAGCGACTTGCGGCCTGGCGCACGGATGACGGCGCGGCGCTTGCGGTGGAATACTGGAATACCCGCGCGCGCGCCACGCTGGATTTCCCCCCGCAGTGGCGCTTGCGGGTGGAGGCGTCGGTGCTCGGCGAGCTCAAGCGCTGGCTGGGCGAAGACGCCGTCCGGGTCAGCTACCGGCGCTGGACGCCGCCGGCGACCGCGGGGACGGATTACGCTGATGGCGAATGAGCGACGGATATTTTTTTGAGGCATGTACAGTGCGTGGCGACGCGAACGCCATCGCGCGGGCGCACAGAGGTCGAGCGAGATGAACACCACGTATCTGGATTTCGAACAGCCGATCGCCGAGCTGCAGAAGAAGATCGAAGAACTGCGCTTCATGACCGGCGGCAGCGAGCTCAATCTCACCGAGGAGATCGCGCGGCTGGAGGCGAAGATCCAGCAGGCCACGCAGGAGATCTTCGCCAAGCTCTCGCCGTGGCAGATCACCCAGCTCGCGCGCCATCCGCAGCGGCCCTACGCCCTGGACTACATCAAGGCGATCTTCACCGAATGGGAGGAGCTGCACGGCGATCGCCACTTCGCCGACGATCCGGCGATCGTCTCCGGCCTGGCGCGCCTGGACGGCCGCGCCTGCGCGGTGATCGGCGAGCAGAAGGGCCGCGACGCCAAGGAGCGCGTGTGGCGTAACTTCGGCATGCCGCGCCCGGAGGGTTACCGCAAGGCGTTGCGCATCATGAAACTGGCGGAGAAGTTCAACCTGCCGGTGGTCACTTTCATCGACACGCCCGGCGCCTATCCCGGCATCGGCGCCGAGGAGCGCAACCAGTCGGAAGCCATCGCGCGCAATTTGTTCGAGCTTTCGCGCCTGCGCGCGCCGGTGCTCGCCACCGTGATCGGCGAGGGCGGTTCCGGCGGCGCGCTGGCGATCGGCGTGGCCGATCACGTGATGATGCTTCAGTACGGCATCTATTCGGTGATCTCTCCCGAAGGCTGCGCCTCCATCCTGTTCAAGAAAGCCGAGCGCGCGCGCGAGGCGGCCGAGGCGATGCGCATCACCGCCAAGGATCTGCTGGAGTTCAAGCTGATCGACGAGATCGTGCCCGAGCCTCTGGGCGGCGCCCACCGCGATCCCGCCGCCATGGCCGCCACGCTCAAGGAGCGCCTCGCCGTCAACCTCGATCGCCTGTGCCGCACGCCGATGACGCGGCTGCTCGCCGCGCGCTACGAGCGGCTGATGTCCTACGGCGTGTACGAGGAACCGCAGGTGGTGACCGCGATCAAGGGCGCGGGCTGACGATCGCGGCTTGCGGCGCCTCTAACGGCGAGAATTACGCTGCGGGCTAAACTGCGCCGGTGAACGCCGGCCATCGTCCATTCACCGTGCAACTGCCGCCTGCCGTGCGGGGGCGTGTGATCGTCGCTTACAGCGGCGGCCTGGATTCCACCGTGCTGCTCCACGCTCTGGCCAGCACCATGGACGGCAATCTGCGCGCGGCGCACGTGCACCACGGTTTGCAGCCGCAGGCCGAGGAATGGGCTTCGCACTGCGCAGCGTTCGCCGCACGCTTATCCGTTCCTTTCGAGCTGCTGCGCGTGCGGATCGATCCGGACGATCCGGCGGGGCCGGAAGCGGCCGCCCGTCGCGCACGCTACGCGGCGCTGCGCGGCCTGCTGCGCCCGGGCGATGCCTTGGCGGTCGCCCATCAGCGGGCCGACCAGGCGGAGACCGCGCTGCTGCGCCTGCTGCGCGGCAGCGGCATCGCGGGACTCGCGGCGATGCGCCCGCTCGCGGAATTTCCACCAGGCTGGCTGTGGCGGCCCTTGCTGGACGTGCCGCGCGACGCGCTGCGCGCCTATGCGCAGCGCCATCGCTTGCCATGGATCGAAGATCCGCACAACCGGGACGCGCGCTATGCGCGCTCCTGGCTGCGCGCCGAGGTGTTCCCCGTGCTGCGCGCGCGTTTTCCGAGTGCCGAGGACAGCCTGGCGCGCTGTGCCCGGCTGGCGGCCGAGGCCGAGGATCTGCTCGCCGCGCTCGCGCGGCTCGATCTGCCGGCCATCGAACGCGGTGCGGCGCTGAGCGTTTCCGCGCTGCTCGCGCTGGATGCCGCGCGCCGGCACAACCTGCTGCGTCACTGGCTGCGGGCCCGCGGTTTCGAGCCGCCGAGCCTGGAGGCGATGGAACGCATCGACCGCGAGGTGCTCGCCGCCGCCACGGACGCCGAGCCGCTGCTGCACTGGGACGGCTGCGAGTTGCGCCGCCATCGTGACGCCCTCTACGCCATGCCGCCGCTGCCGCCGCCGCCCGATCCCGCGCTGAGCCTGGCGTGGACGGAAGCCGAGCTGGAACTGCCGGAGGGCTGCGGCCGCCTGCGCCTGCGCGCCAGACCGAAACGGATGTTGACGGTGCGTTTTGCGCGCGGCGGGGAGCGCTTCAAGCCCCGGCTCGGCGGCCATCACCGCAGGTTGCGCAATCTGTTCCAGGAACACGGCGTGCCGCCGTGGGTGCGCCTGCGCACCCCTGTGGTGGAATGCGCGGGGCGGCTGGTTTATGTCGCCGGTCTCGGTCCGGCCGAGGACTGGGCGGCGCTCGCCGACGCGGCGCCGGAATGGATCGATCCGCCGCCCGGCGCCTGCCGCTGATCCGCGCCGTGACGGGCGAGCGCCCAGCGCACGTGTTCGCGCACCAGCGCATCGGGATGGTCCGCGCGGGCGGCGAGCGCCTCGCGCGTCTGCTCATCCGGCGGGGCGTTGCCGAGCGCGACGGCGAGGTTGCGCAGCCAGCCGCGGTAGCCGGCGCGGCGCAAGGCCATGCCTTCGGTGCGGCGCGACCACTCCGGTTCGCTCCAGGCGAACAGCTCGACGAGCCGCGCCGCGTCCAGTCCGTGGCGCGGCGCGAAGTCCGGGTGCGTGGTGCGCTGGGCGTAGCGATTCCAGGGACAGACGAGCTGGCAGTCGTCGCAACCGAAGATGCGGTTGCCAATCGCCGGCCGCAGGTCTTCGGGAATCGGCCCGCGGTGTTCGATGGTGAGATAGGAGATGCACCGCCGCGCGTCGAGCCGGTAGGGCGCCACGATGGCGTTCGTCGGACAGACCTTGAGACACGCGCGGCAGCGGCCGCAGCGGTTTTCCGCGGCAGGATTCTCGTCCGGCGGCAGCGGCAGATCGGTGTAGATCTCGCCGAGCAGGAAAAAGGAGCCGGCGCGCGCGTCAAGCAGCAAGGTGTTCTTGCCGATCCAGCCCAGGCCGGCGTTGCGCGCCAGCGCTTTTTCCAGCGCCGGGGCGCTGTCGGCGAGCACGCGGTAGCCGTGCGGCGCGATCTCGCGCGCGATGCGCTCGGCCAGCCGCTTGAGCCGCGCGCGCAGCGGCTTGTGATAGTCGCGCCCCAGGGCATAGCGCGCCACATAGGCCAGCCGGCCGTCGGCCAGCACGCTTTCGGCCGGCGCCGCCTCCGCCGGCCAGCAGTCCAGCCGCGCGCTGATCACCGAGACCGCGCCCGGCTGCAAACCGGCAGGATTGGCCCGCAGCGCCGGGTCGCGCGCCATGTAGCCCATGGTTCCGTGCGCGCCCCGTTCGAGCCAGTCGCGCAGGTGGGCGAGATCCTCGTCGAGTCCCAGGCGCGCGATGCCGGCGTCGGCGAAGCCGCATTCGCGCGCCCAGCGCTTGATGCGCGCGGGGAGATCGGGCGCGAGCTTGGCGGACACTTATACTGCTGCCATGACTGTGGACATCGCCCGCCGATTGTATTCCGCCGCCCAGTCGCGCGAGCTCGACCGCCGTGCGATCGAGGAACAGGGCATTGCCGGCGATACGCTGATGCAGCGCGCGGCCGGTGCGGCCTGGCGCGCGGCGCGCGCGCGCTGGCCGCAGACGCGATCCATCGCGGTGGTGTGCGGACCGGGCAACAACGGCGGGGACGGCTACGAAGTGGCGCGCCTGGCGCGCGCGGACGGCTGCCAGGTGCGCGTCGCCGCCTACGGTTCCGCGCCGCAACGCGGCGAAGCCGCCGCGGCGCGCCGCGCCTGGCTGCGCGAAGGCGTCATCGAGGATGCCGCAGCGCTCGCTCCCGATTTCCTGAATGTCGATCTGATCGTGGACGGCCTGTTCGGCAGTGGTTTCGCGCGCGCGCCGGAAGGCATGGCGCGCACGCTCATCGAGGCCATCAACGCCGCGCGCGCGAGGGGGGCCAACGTGCTGGCGCTGGATTTGCCTTCGGGCCTGCACGCCGACACCGGCGCCGCGCCGGGCGCCGCGGTGCGCGCCGATCTCACCGTGACCTTCATCGGCCGCAAGTTCGGCCTGCACACCGGGGCCGGCGTGGCGCTGTGCGGAGAAATCGTGTTCGACGCCCTAGGCGTGCCGGCCGCGATTCACGAAAACCTGGAGCCCGTCGCGGAGTTGCTGGATGCGGCGGAGCTTGCCCGTGTCTTGCCGCGGCGAGCGCGCGACGCGCACAAGGGGGATCACGGCCACGTGCTGGTCGTCGGCGGCGAGGTCGGCCTGTGCGGAGCCGCTTTGCTGTGCGCGCGCGCCGCGCTGCGCAGCGGCGCCGGCCTGGTGTCGGTGGCCACCCGGGCTGCGCACGCCGCGGCGCTGACCGCCGCGCAGCCGGAGGCGATGGTCCATGGGGTGGAATCGCGATCCGAGCTGGCGGCGCTGATCGAGCGCGCCAGCGTGATCGCCCTGGGTCCGGGCTTGGGCCAGAGCGAATGGAGTCGCACCGTCTCCGAGGCGGCGCTCGAGGCCGGCAAGCCGCTGGTGGTGGACGCCGATGCCCTCAATGGGCTGGCGCGCCAGCCCCGGCGGCGCGAGGACTGGATCCTCACTCCGCATCCCGGCGAAGCCGCGCGCCTGCTCGGTGTGAGCACCGCCGTGGTCCAGGCCGACCGCCGCGCCGCGGCGCGGGCGCTGCGAGAACGCTACGGCGGCACGATCGTGCTCAAGGGAGCCGGCACGCTGGTGCTGGGGGAACGGCTGGCGGTATGCCCCTACGGCAATCCAGGCATGGCCACCGGGGGCATGGGCGACGCGCTCACCGGTGTCATCGCGGCTTTGGTGGCGCAGAAGTTGCCGCTGGAAAGCGCCGCGCGCGCGGGCGTGCTGGCGCACGCCCGGGCTGGCGACCGCGCCGCCTCCGAGGGTGAGCGCGGCCTGCTCGTGTCCGATCTGATCGGCGCCTTGCGCGCCATCGTCAATCCGTGAACGAATTGCAATTGGACTTGGAGCTGCCGGACGCCGCCGCCACCGAGGCCTTGGGCGCGCGGCTTGCCGGTCTGCTCGCCGCGCGCCAGGGCTTGCTGGTGTATCTGCAAGGCGAACTGGGCGCCGGCAAGACCACGCTGGCGCGCGGCTGGCTGCGCGCCTTGGGCGTGCGCGGCGCCATCCGCAGCCCGACGTACACGCTGGTCGAGCCCTACGAATTCGACGGCCGCAGCCTGCTGCACCTGGATCTCTACCGCTTGAACGATCCTGCCGAGCTGGAACAGCTCGGACTCTCCGACACCCCGCCGGACCGCAGCCACTGGCTGGTGGAATGGCCGGAGCGCGGTGGGGATCGACTGCCGGCGCCGGACCTGCGCATCCTGCTCGGCGGGCGCGGTCCGTCCCGGCATGCGCGACTCGATGCGAGCCCGGCCCTGCGGCCTTTGCTCGAAGCCTTGCGTCGGGATCGGCGCACGGCTTTGGGCAAAACTTGAACTACCTTTCAAGACCCATTGATTGAGAAATAAAAATTCTTGAATAATTTCCACAGCCGGCGTATCTTGCGCCGCATTCTCGCCGCAACGGGGGAGCGATGGGCCGGGTGGTCCGCTGGATGGGAGGCGTGGTTTTGCTCTGCGCCGCGGTCGCTGCGCAGGCGGCGGAATTGCGCGCCTTTCACGTTCTGGTGAGCCCCGACGGCACGCGCGTGGTGTTCGGGCTCGATGCCCCGGCGCCGCATGAAGTCTTCACCCTGGCCAAGCCGGACCGCGTGGTGATCGATTTCGGTGCCACCCGCCGTGCGGCCCGTCTTAAGCTCGACCAGGCCGCCGGCGCGATCCGCGACGTGCGCTGGGGGCCGCGCGCCGACGGCGGGCTGCGCGTCGTTCTGGATCTCGATGGGCCGGCCGACCCCAAGAGCTTCGAGCTCCCTGCGGGAGACGGTTATGGCTATCGGCTGATCGTCGATCTCGGTGCGCGCAAGCCGGTGCCGGCACCGGCGCTGGTGACCGCCGCGGCCGAGACTACCGATTCTGCCGGCGCTGCCGGACCGCAGGCACGGACCGCTGCGCCGGCCGCGGACGAAACCTCGGTGCCGCTCGCTCCCAAGCCGGTGGTGATCGCGGTCGACGCGGGTCACGGCGGCGACGATCCGGGCGCGATCGGCCGCGCCGGAGTGCAGGAAAAAGACGTGACGCTGGCGATCGCCCAGCGGCTCGCCCGCAGGATCGACGCCCAGCCCGGCATGCGCGCGGTGCTCACTCGCGACGGCGATTACTACGTCGGATTGCGCCAGCGCACGGAGCTGGCGCGTCGCGCCCAGGCGGATCTGTTCGTTTCCATTCACGCCAATTCCTACAAGGATCGCAGCATGCACGGCACGGCGGTTTACGTGCTGTCCGAGCATGGCGCGTCCACCGAGCAGGCGCGCTGGCTCGCCAACCGCGAGAACGCCGCCGACCTGGTGGGCGGCATCGATTTACAGGACCGCAGTGAAAACGTCGCCGCGGTGCTGCTCGATATCTCGCAGTCGGCGACGATGGACGCCAGCTTCGACCTTGCCAGCCGCATCCTCAAGGCGGTGAGCAAGGTCAATCCCCTGCAGAAACCTTACACCCAGCAGGCCGGCTTCATGGTTTTGAAATCGCCGGACATCCCTTCGGTGCTGGTCGAAACCGACTTCATCACCAACCCGCGCGCGGAGCGCCTGCTCGCGACGCCGGCCTATCAGGACAAGCTGGCCGACGCGGTGTTCGAGGGCATCAAGGGCTATTTCGCGCGTTACCGGCCGCTGCAATCCGTCCCGACCCGAGTCGCTGCCGCGCCGCGCCGCGCTCCTGGGGGCAGAACCCTGCCGGTCAATCTCACGCGGACGGATCCTGGCGATTGAGCCGGCCGTCGGCGTTATGCTGAGCGCGAACTCCCGCTCAGCGCCCATCGTGCCGATTCGGATCCTCCCCGAGCCCCTGGTCAACCAGATCGCCGCCGGCGAGGTCGTGGAACGACCGGCCGCCGTGGTGAAGGAACTGGTCGAGAACAGCCTCGACGCGGGTGCCAAGGCCGTCGAGCTGGAGATCGAGCGGGGCGGGATCGGGCTGATCCGCGTGCGCGACGACGGCTGCGGCATCCCGCGCGCCGAGCTGCCCCTGGCGCTGGCGCGCCACGCCACCAGCAAGATTGCCACGCTTTCCGACCTGGAGCGCGTGGCCACGCTGGGCTTTCGCGGCGAGGCGCTGCCCAGCATCCTGTCCGTGGCGCGGCTGCGGCTGTCGTCCCGCACCGCCGGCGATCCTCACGGCTGGCAGGTGGGCGGCGAGGGCGCGCCGGACGGGGCGCCGCCGCGGCCGGTCGCGCAGCCGCCGGGCACCGTCGCCGAAGTGCGCGACTTGTTCTTCAACACGCCGGCGCGACGCAAGTTCCTGCGGGCGGAAGCCACCGAGTTCCGCCACATCGACCAGCTCGTGCGCCGCCTGGCCTTGTCGCGGGACGAACTGGGCTTGTCCTTGCGTCACAACGGCCGTCGCGTGCTGGAACTCGCGCCCGCGCGCGATGCGGCCGCGCGCGCCCGGCGCCTGGCGCAAGTCTGCGGCGAGGAGTTTCTCGACCACGCGGTGGCGCTGGACGAGGCGCGCCTGGGTTTGCGCTTGTACGGGCACGTCGCGCTGCCGGCGTTCGCGCGCGCCCAGCCCGATCTGCAATACCTCTACGTGAACGGCCGGCTGGTGCGCGACAAGCTCCTGGCGCACGCCTTGCGCCGCGCCTACGCCGACGTGCTGCATTCGACCCGCCATCCCGCCTTCGTGCTGTACCTGGAACTCGATCCCGCGCTGGTGGACGTCAACGTGCATCCGGCCAAGCACGAGGTGCGCTTCCGCAACGCCGCCCAGGTGCACGACTTCCTGTTCGGCTGCGTGCACCAGCGGCTGCGCCGCGTGCAGCCGCAGCCGCAGACGCATCACCGCGTCGAACTGGCCGCGAGCGCCTCCCGCTACGCCGCTGCCGCCCAGCCGCTGGCGCTGCCGCTCGGGGAACGCAGCCCGTCGGGCGGCGGTGCCTGGCCGCTCTACGCGCCAGCCGCCGCGTCCGCGGCGTCGGAAACGGCACCGGATGCGGACGCGGCGGACCCGCGGCCCCTGGGCAGCGCGCTGGCGCAGTTGCTGGGCGTGTTCATTCTGGCCGAGAACCGTCATGGCCTGGTCCTGGTGGACATCCACGCCGCGCACGAACGCGTGCTGTACGAAAAGCTCAAGCGCGAACTGGCCGCGGGGAGCATCCCGGCCCAGAACCTGCTGGTGCCCCGCCGCGTGACCGTGGACGAGGCGCTGGCCGACGCCCTGGAACGCGGTCGCGAGGACTGGTCGCGCTTGGGTCTGCTGCTCGACCGCACCGGTCCGCAGAGCATCGCGGTGCGCGCTCTGCCGGCGCTGCTGGCGCACGGCGATCCGGCGGCCCTGATCGCCGCGCTGACCGACGAGGAAGGCGCGGCGCACTTCGAAAACCTGCGCGACGTCGAAAGCCGCGTGCTCGCGGGGCTCGCCTGCCGTGCGGCGATCAAGGCGCACCGGCGCATGACGCTGCCGGAGATGGACGCGCTGCTGCGCGACGTCGAGCGCACCGAACTGTCCGGTCAGTGCAATCACGGCCGGCCGACCTGGGTGCAGGTGGACGCCGCGGCGCTGGACCGGCTCTTTCTGCGCGGGCGTTGAAACGCGCCCGGCCATGGATGGCCAGGGGCTGACCGAAGCCACGCAGTCTTTCCAGGGACGGCAACGACCACGCGGTATCCCTCTACAATTCCGGCGTGGATGCCGCTTCCTTGCCGCTCATCGCCATCGCCGGGCCGACCGCCGCGGGCAAGTCGGCGCTCGCCTTGGCATTGTGGGAACGGCTCGCAGGCGCGGCCGAAATCGTCACGGTGGATTCCGCGCAGATCTATCGCGGCATGGACATCGGCACCGCCAAGCCCGACGCGGCCACCCGCGTGCGCGTGCCGCACCATCTGCTGGACCTTCTCGATCCGGCGCAAAGCTATTCCGCGGCGCGTTTCGCCGCCGACGCGCGCCGCGTCATCGCCGACATCCGCGCGCGCGGGCGCGTGCCGCTCTTGGTCGGCGGAACCCTGCTGTATTTCCGTGCGCTGTTCGAGGGCTTGAGCCCGTTGCCGGAAGCGGATCCGGCGCTGCGTGCCGCCCTGGCGCACGAGGCCGCACGGCACGGCTGGCCGGCCTTGCACGCCAGACTGGCCGCGCTCGATCCAGTGACGGCGGCGCGGCTGCATCCCAACGACGCCCAGCGCATCGGACGCGCCTTGGAGATCTGCCTGCTCGCCGGCGCGCCGGCGAGCAGGCTGCAGGCGGCGCGCGGCGAGCGCTATTCCGAACCTGTGCTGCGGATCGCGGTATGCCCGGCGCGACGCGAGGTTCTCGCCGCGCGCATCGAGGCCCGCTTCCGCGCGATGATCGCGGCGGGTTTCGTCGAGGAAGTGGCGCGGCTGCGCGCGCGCGGCGATCTCCATGCCGGATTGCCGTCGATGCGCGCGGTCGGCTACCGCCAGCTCTGGCGCCACCTCGAAGGCGAGTGGCCGCTGGCGGTGGCCATCGAGCGCGCCATCGCCGCCAGCCGCCGCTACGCCAAGCGCCAGCTCACCTGGCTGCGCAGCGAGCCGGTCTGGCGCTGGCTCGACGCCACGGAACCGAACGCCGCGGCGCTGGTCTTGGAGTGGGTGCGCCGCGAATCGCAAGGCGCTAGTGCAGCGGCCTAGGTCTTGAAACGCATGCTACACTTTGCGCGTGTGACGATCGGCGTGGACCGCGTTCCGACGCCTTAAAATTGAAAAAAGGTACAAATTAATGTCAAAAGGACAGACTCTGCAGGAGCCGTTCCTCAACGCCCTGCGCAAAGAGCGTATCCCGGTCTCGATCTACCTGGTCAACGGCATCAAGCTGCAGGGGCAGATCGAGTCCTTCGATCAGTTCGTGGTGTTGCTGAAGAACACCGTCAGCCAGATGGTGTACAAACACGCGATTTCCACCATCGTGCCGGCGCGCGCGGTGCGCATCGCCGAGTCCGAGCCTGACGAAGCGCAGCCGGCCTAGGCGTCGGCGGGGTTTAAGTCGCTGAGTACCAACCCGCCGAACTACACCGCGCCCGCTGCCGCTGGTGCGCAGAAGGCGGTGCTGGTGCACCTGCAATTTCCGGGCGCGGACTTCGAAGCCGACCGTCTCGAATTCCTGGAACTGGCGCGTTCCGCCGGCGCGGCGATCGTGGCCGTGGTCGGAGGACGTCGCGAGCGGCCCGACCCTGGGCTGTACGCCGGCGACGGCAAAGTGGACGAGATCGCCGCGGCGGTGGCCGCCGGCGGTGCCGAACTCGTGATTTTCAACCACGACCTGTCGCCCAGCCAGGAACGCAACCTCGAGAAACGGCTGCAGTGCCGAGTGCTCGACCGGACCGGCCTGATCCTCGACATCTTCGCGCGCCGCGCCCGCAGCCACGAAGGCAAGCTGCAGGTGGAGCTGGCTCAGCTCCAGCATCTGGCCACGCGCCTGGTGCGCGGCTGGACCCACCTGGAGCGCCAGCGCGGCGGCGGCATCGGCATGACCGGTCCCGGCGAAACCCAGCTTGAGCTCGATCGCCGTCTGATCGGCGAGCGCATCGCGCTGCTCAAGCGGCGTTTGGAGGACGTTCGCAGCCGCCGCGCCCAAAACCGTCAGGCGCGCGCGCGCCGCGAGATTCCCACCGTGTCGCTGGTCGGTTACACCAACGCCGGCAAGTCCACGCTGTTCAACGCGCTCACCGGTGCCGGAACTTTCGCCTCCGGCCAGCTTTTCGCCACGCTCGACACCACCGTGCGCCGTGTGGCGCTGCCCACCGGCGAAACCGTCGTGCTGGCCGACACCGTAGGATTCATCCGCGAGCTGCCGCACGATCTGATCGCCGCCTTCCGCGCCACCCTGGAAGAAGCGCGCGAAGCCGATCTGCTGTTGCACGTCATCGATGCCGCCGATCCCGAGCGGGCCGTGCGCAGCGAGCAAGTGGAAGCCGTGCTGCGCGAAATCGGCGCCCACGAAGTGCCACGCCTGCAGGTGTACAACAAGATCGACCTGCGCACGGAGGAGACGCCGCGCGTGGAGCGCGACGCAAACGGTTTGCCGCGGCGCGTGTTCATTTCCGCCCGCGACGGCCGCGGGCTGGATCTGCTGCGCGACGCCATCGCCCAGTGTCTGTATCCCGATCTGGTCGAGGACGAGATCCGCCTGCCGCCCAGCGCCGCGCGCTTGCGTGCGCAATTGTTCGCGCTCAAAGCGGTGCGCGCCGAGCGCGTGGAGCAGGACGGCGGTTTGCGGCTGACCGTGCGGTTGCCATACTCGCGGCTCGTGCGCCTGTGCCGAGAAGCAGGGCTGGCACCGCCGCGGCGAGCGGTGCTCGCTTCGGGCTAGAATTTCCGCGCCGCGAACGCCTTTTCAGCGCTGCGCGTGGCGCTTTTCCCGACTCGGAGTTGATCGATTTTTTATGCCTTGGAACGAGCCCGGCAGCGGCGGCCGCGATCCCTGGAGCCAGGGACCCGGCGGCAAACGTCCGACGACGCCTGACCTCGAGGCGCTGATCGCGCGGTGGCGTGCGCGCCTGGGCGGCGGACGCGGCGCCGCTGGCGCGCCGTTGGCGCTGGTCGTGGCGGTCGCCGTGCTGCTGTGGCTGCTGTCGGGTTTTTACACGGTGGACGAACAGGAGCGCGCGGTCGTCGTCCGCTGCGGCGCTTACGCGCGCACGGTGGGGCCAGGCCTGCACTGGCATCTGCCGCCGCCGTTCGAGCATGTGCGGCGCGTCAATGTGTCGGCGGCGCGCCAGGCTTCGGTGCAAGGCGAGATGATCACCAAAGACCAGAATCTGGTCGACGTGGGGCTCACCGTTCAGTTCCGGGTGTCCTCGATCACCGATTATCTGTTCAAGGTGTATTCGCCCGACGATACGCTGGCCGAGGTGGCCAAGAGCGCGCTGCAGGCGGTGATCGCCGACTACGACGTGGATGCGGTGCTGGGCGATGCGCAGGCGACGATCGCGGCCAAGGTGCGCGATCGATTGCAGCAAAGGCTGGACGATTACGGCAGCGGTCTCGTGGTGACCGACGTGAGCCTGAGCAAGGCCGAGCCGCCGGAGGCGGTCAAGGCCGCTTTCGCCGACGCGATCAAGGCCGGGCAGGACCAGAAGGTGGCGCGCAACGACGCCCAGGCCTACGCCGCCGACCGCCTGCCCAAGGCGCGCGGAGACGCCGCGCGCAGCATCGCCGAAGCGCAGGCTTACCGCGATCGAGTGATCGCGCAGGCCCAGGGCGAGGCGGCGCGGTTTACCGCGCTCTTGCAGCAGTACCGCAAGGCGCCGCAGCTCACGCGCAAACGCCTGTACCTGGAAACCATGAGCGAGATCTACGCCGGCATCGGCAAGGTGCTGGTGGATACGGACAAAAGTGGCGTCAACTTCACCGTGCCCCTGGAACCCCTGCTCGGTGCCGCACCGACGACGGGAACTTCCGCGACTCCAGAGAGCACGCCGCCGCCGCAGGACACGCCACCGCCACATCGCGGCGAGGACAGCGGTCGTTCGCGCGACCGCGGGAAGCAATGACATGAGCACGCCGACACGGTGTTTGCGCGAAGCGCAATGGGTGCGGGTGGCGCGCGTGCGCTCACGGCAAAGCTGGCACTGCCCTCCGACTGATGAGGTACACCCGTGAGCCTGCGCCAGAGTCTGGTGATCGCCGCCGCCGCGGCGGTGCTGTTGCTGCTCAACAGCGTTTACGTCATCGACGAGCGCGCGCTGGGCATCCTGTTCCGGTTCGGCGAGGTCCAGCGCGCGCCGCTGGCGCCGGGCTTGCACTTCAAATGGCCTTTCGCCGAAAGCGTGGTCAAGCTCGATCGCCGGCTGCGCGACGATGGACACAGCGTGCGCGTGCCCACCTCGGACCAGAACACGCTCGAGGTCGATTTTTACGTGCGCTGGCGCATCGCCGATCCGGTGGCCTACTATCGCGCGACCGGCGGCCAGGAGCTGGTGGCCGGCGACCGCTTGCTGACGCTGGTCGATCGCAGCCTGCGCGATGCGCTGGCCACGCGCAGCGTGGCGCAGGTCGTGGCCGACAGCGGCGCCGCGCTGCCGGCGCAACTGCGCGGCGCTACCCAAACCAAAGCCACGGAGCTGGGCATCGAGGTCGCCGACGTGCGCATCGAGCACCTCGCGCTCGGCAAGGAAATCGCGGAGTCCTACTACGAACGCATGCGCGCGGAACGCCGGCGCATCGCTGAGCAGTTGCGCGCGCAAGGGGCCGAGGAGGCCGAAACGCTGCGCGCTGAGGCCGATCGCCAGGCGCAAGCCACGCTCGACGAGGCCTACCGCAAGGCCGAAGCCCTGCGCGGCGAGGGCGACGCCAAGGCCGCCGAAATCTATGCGGCGGCCTACGGGCAAGATCCCGCTTTCTTCGCCTTTTACCGTTCGCTGCAAGCCTACCGCGACGCTTTCAAGGGCAAGCGCGACGTGCTGGTGATCGAGCCCAAGGGCGAGTTCTTCAAATACTTCCGCGACAGCGGAGGCGGGCCGTGAACGTTGCCTGGCACGATTTCCTGCGCGCCGTTTCGCTAGTGATGGTGATCGAAGGCGTCCTGCCGTTCCTGTCGCCGACGCGGGCGCGGGCGGTGTTCGCGCACCTGTCCACGCGCGACGACCGCGTGCTGCGCACCATCGGCTTTCTTTCCATGCTCGGCGGCTTGCTCGCGCTACAGCTGATCCGCTGGTTCCTATGAGCCGCATCTGGATGTTGCCGCCCGGTGTGGAGGAGGCGCTGCCGCCGACGGCCTGGCAGCTCGAAACGCTGCGCCGGCGTCTGCTCGACCATTACCGGGCACAGGGCTACGAGCTGGTGCTGCCGCCGCTCATCGAGCATCTCGACACCTTGCTGACCGGCGCCGGCGCCGACCTCGATGCGCAAACGTTCAAGCTCACCGATCCGGCCAGCGGTCGGCTGCTCGGCCTGCGCGCGGACATGACGCCGCAAGCGGCGCGCATCGCCGCGCGTCACTACCGCGACCGGCCGGTGGTCCGCCTGTGCTACCTCGGCACCGTGCTGCGCACGCAACCGGACAGCCTGGGCGGCTCGCGCGCGCCGCGCCAGGCAGGTTGCGAGATCTTCGGCGAACCCGGTTTCGCCGCCGAGCTGGAAGTCTTGCGGCTGATGCTCGATACCCTGCGTCTGGCCGGCTTGCAGGAGGTGCACGTCGATCTCGGCCATGTCGGCATCTACCGCGCGCTGGCCGCGCGATTGAATCTGGACGCGGACGACGAAGCGGCGGTGTTCGACATCCTGCAGCGCAAGTCGCAGCCCGATCTGCGCGATTTCGCCGCGGCGCGGCGGCTGACGCCGGAGGCCGCCGCCGAGCTCGGCGCGTTGATGGAGCTCAACGGCGAGGTCTCCGTGCTGGAGCGCGCCAAGGACATGCTGGACGTCCGCGATCCCGCCATCGCCGCGGCGCTTACGGCGCTGGTCCGCGCCGCCGCCGAACTGGCGCGCATCGCGCCGGATCTGCCGCTGCACGTCGATCTGGCCGAGCTGCGCGGTTACCGCTACCACACCGGGCTGGTGTTCGCCGCTTTCGCGCCGGGTCATGGCCGCGAGCTGGCGCGTGGCGGGCGCTACGACGGCGCCGGCCGTGAATTCGGCTGTCCGCGGCCGGCGATCGGCTTTTCGGCCGATCTGAACGAGTTGTTGAGATTGGGGGCTTGAGGCGCTCGGCGACAGCGCGTCGGCGCTCGATATCGGAACGAGAGATCGCATGGGCAAATCGGTCGTCGTCATCGGCGCCCAATGGGGTGACGAAGGCAAAGGCAAGGTGGTCGATCTCCTGACCGACCGCTGCCAGGCAGTGGCGCGTTTCCAAGGGGGGCACAACGCCGGCCACACGCTGGTGATCGGCGGCGTCAAGACGGCGCTCAATCTCATTCCCAGCGGCATCATGCGTCCTGGCGTGGAATGCCTGATCGGCAACGGCGTGGTGCTTTACGTGCCGCGTTTGCTCGAAGAAATCGCGGCGCTGGAGAGCCGCGGCGTCGAGGTGCGCGGCCGGCTGCGCATCTCCGAGGCCGCGCCGCTGATCCTCGAACACCACATCAAGCTCGATCAGGCGCGCGAGCGCGCGCGCGGCGAAAACAAGATCGGCACCACCGGCCGCGGCATCGGGCCGGCCTATGAGGACAAGGTGGCGCGTCGCGCGATCCGCGTCGGCGACCTGTTCCACCGCGAGCTGCTCGCGGCCAAGCTCGGCGAAGTGCTCGACTTCCAGAATTTCGTGCTGCGACGCTATTTCAAGGAAGCGCCGGTGGATTTCCAGCAACAGCTCGACGCCTGCCTCGCCTACGCCGAGACCATCCGGCCGCTGGTGGCCGACGTCACCGAGTTGCTGCGTCGCCACATCCTCGCCGACCACAATGTGCTGTTCGAAGGCGCCCAGGGGGCGATGCTCGACATCGATCACGGCACTTATCCGTACGTGACTTCGAGCAACACCACCGCCGGCGGCGCGGCCACCGGCACCGGCGTCGGCCCGCGCGAGTTCGACTACGTGCTGGGGATCGTCAAGGCTTACGCCACGCGGGTGGGCGGCGGGCCGTTCCCCACCGAACTGGAGAACGACGTCGGCCAGGCGATTCGCGACAAGGGCGACGAGTACGGCACGGTGACGCGCCGGCCGCGTCGCTGCGGCTGGTTCGACGCCGTGGCGGTGCGCCGCTCGATTTTCAACAATAGCGTCACCGGCTTGTGCATCACCAAGCTCGACGTGCTCGACGGCTTGCCGACCGTGCGCATCTGTACCGGCTATCGCGTGGACGGTCGCGCCGTGGAAACGCCGCCGATCGGCGCGGAAGGGTTCGCGGCGGTGGAACCGGTCTACGAGGATCTGCCGGGCTGGAAGGAATCGACCTACGGCCTGACGCGTTACGAGGAGCTGCCCGGCAACGCGCGGCGCTACCTCAGGCGCATGGAGGAGACCGTCGGCGCGCAAGTGGCCATCGTCTCCACCGGTCCGGATCGCGCGCACACCATCGTGCTGCGCCACCCCTACGACTAACAGTTTGTTGAAAAAGGCCATCCATGGCCTTTTTCAACGTCGCTACGGAAAGGCGTGGCTTTCCTCCGCTCCCAACAATCAAGCCGTTGTACGGCTTGGCCGTTGTACGGCTTGATTGTCGTTGGCGCATCCATGTGCCAAGCGCAGTTCGTCGAAAAACTGCGTTTTTCAACGAACTGCTAAGGCGCTTCACAGCGCGGCGAGCACTTCCTGGGCCGCGCGCTCGCCGGAGCGGACCGCGCCGTCCATGTAACCGGTCCAGATCTCCGCAGTCTCGGTGCCGGCCCAGTGCAGCCGACCGATGGGCGCGCGCAAGGCCGTGGTGTAGGCCGTGAGCGCACCGGGCGGCAGCGTGCCGGTCGGCCCGCCGCCGCTGTAGTCCTCGGCCTGCCAGTTCATTTCCAGATAGCCCACCGGGTTCGCCGCCTGATCGCCGAAGTAGGTGACGAAGGCCTCGATCACTGCTTGTTTGCGCGCCTCCGGCGTCATGGCGAGCGCGTCGCGCGCGTCCTGGCCGTCGATGAAGCCCATCATCACGCCGGGGGCACCCGGTTCCGGCGGCGTGTTGTCGAACGTGACTTTGGTCAGGAAGCGGTCGCTCGTCGCCTGACCGTTGAGGCCGGCCTCGCGCCAGAACGGCGTGGGATACACGCAATGCACTTTCCAGATCGAGCCCATCGGCATGCGCTGCATCAGTTGCAACCGCGCCTGGGTCGGGCCGTCGAACGGTGCGTAGTGCAGGCGGCCGGCCATCCACGGCGACATCGCCACCACCACGCGCTGAGCGCGCACCGAGAAGCCGGCGCCGTCGAGGGTCACGCCGCCGGCGTCCTGCACGATGGAAGACACCGGCGCGTTGCAGCGGATGCGCTCGCCGAGCGCTTGCGCCAGACCCAGTGCGATGGCTTGCGAGCCGCCGACGATGCGGTCCTGCTGCGCGCCGCCCTGGGTATCGAGCAGCAGATTCAGATTGCCGGCGGAGCGAATGTAGAACAGCACGTACAGCAGCGACAGCTCGCGCGGCTCGGCCGAGAACAGCGCGATGATGGCCAGGCGCAGGAGGTTTTTCGCGCCGGCGCCCACGAGGTTGTCGTCCATCCAGGTCTGGAAAGTCTGAGCGTCCCACTCCGCGGCCTTGGGCGCGTTCCACGGGGCATCGAGCGGGATCTGCTGGGCCATGCTGTCGAGGCGCAGGATGGCCAGCGCGCCCTCGGCGGCAGCCAGCGGATCGCCCGGCGGAATGCGGCCGCTGTAGGTCGTACGACGGCCGTTGGCGTAGTTCACCGTCTTGCCGGTGTTGTAGGCGCCGAACGTGGCGATGCCCAGTTCCTGCGCTAGCGCGTACATGCGGTCCTGCGTCGGGCCGATGAACTCGGCGCCGCCCTCGACCACATATTGATCGTAGGGCGCGGGCAGGGTTTGATTGAAACAACGGCCGCCGACGCGGTCGCGCGCTTCCAGAACCATCACGTCGCGACCGGCTTGCACCAAAGCCCGTGCGCAGGCCAGCCCCGCGTAGCCGGCACCGATTACCGCGACCTCGGTCGTCGCCTTGCCGCTCAGTCCCGCCGCCGTTTGCGCCGCCTCGCTGCCCATGCAGGCGGACAACAGCGGCAGGCTGCCACCCGCAGCGATTCCCGCCAGCACCTGCCGGCGCGTCAGAAGTTCGCTCATCTTGCGTCCCTGGGCCAGATTTTGCGCAAGCCTAACAGTTTCTTCTTGCGCGTCGGAGCTGCGAAAACCCCGCCTGGCCGCCGGCAAGATGTCCGAACCTTAAAATATGTTATAAGCTTATATCTCTATCGAATAAATGGTGTCGGCCGTGTTGTTTCGTCAATTCTTCGACTCCGAAAGCAGCACCTATACCTACTTGCTGGCCAGCGGCTCGGGACGCGAGGCGCTGATCCTCGACCCGGTCAAAGAGCGCGTGCCGCATTACCTCCAGGCGATCGAGCAGCTCCATCTCAAGCTGGTGCTGGCGGTTGACACCCATACCCACGCCGATCACATCACCGGTCTGGGCGATCTGCGCGCCGCGACCGCATGCGTGACGATGATGGGCCAGTTCACCAAGGCCGAGTGCGTTTCCGCCCAGGTGCGCGATGGCGAGGTGCTCAACGTGGACGGAATCCGTCTGCAGGCCATGCATACGCCTGGGCACACCGACGAATCCTTCAGTTTCGTCCTCGATCCAGCGCAGCCGCGTGCGGTGTTCACCGGCGACGTGCTGTTGATCCGCGGCACCGGACGTACCGATTTCCAGAACGGCGATCCGGAGCAAAGCTGGGACTCGATCGTCGGAAAACTGTTCAAGCTGCCGGACGAGACCCTGGTCTATCCGGCGCACGACTACAAGGGCTGGACGGTCTCCACCATCGGCGAGGAGAAGCGCTACAACCCGCGGCTGGCCGGCAAGACCAAGGCCGAATACGTCGCCATCATGCGCAACCTCAAGCTGCCCGATCCGCGGCTTATGGACGTGGCGATCCAGGCCAATCTCGCTTGCGGGCGGCCGCGCACGGCGGCCTGAGTCGCACCATGGTGTTCGAGGTTGCGCAGGACGGTCTGGCCGCCGCGTGCGGTGCGCTGGTCGGTTTCTCGCTCGCGCTGACCGGCGGCGGGGGTTCGATCCTCGCGGTGCCGCTGTTGCTCTACGTCGTCGGCGTACGCGACGTGCACCTGGTTATCGGCACCAGCGCACTGGCGGTGGCGGTCAATGCCTACGCCAATCTCCTGGCGCACGCCCGCGCCGGGCATGTGCGCTGGCGCGAAGGCGCGGTTTTCGCCGCAGCCGGGGTGGCCGGCGCCGCGGCTGGATCCGAACTCGGC
>JADGHB010000063.1 GCA_019689635.1 Nevskia sp.
CCGGGCTGGGCAGCGGACCCGGACGGCTGCGCGCCGCTGCACGCCTTGCCGGGCTACCAGGCCGCCGCCGACGGACTGCGGCGGCGCGCTTACGACGAAGCGGAATTCACGGTGCAACATGGCAACGGAAACCAGACCGCCGGCATCGCCGGGGTTTTCTGCGCCCAGCGCTATGTGCCCGAGCAAGGCCACTCGCCCAAGACGGATGCCGAAATCCAGTCCGCCTACCGCGAGCAGCTCGAGAAAGACGGCGCGCAGCTACTGTACGCCGACGCGCACCGCACGGACGCGCGCTGGATCGACCACGGACGCGATCTGTGGATCAAGGTCGACAGCCAGGGCGGGACGGTCCAAGTCACCGTCGTCGCGCGCGGCGCGCCCAGCCAGGTGCTGACCGCCCCGGAAGGCGGCGATGATCCGCTGCTGGGGCACATGCCCAACTACGTCGCCGGCCCGCCGCGTCGCAACGACTCTGGCACGCTCGCGTTCCAGACCCAAGCCGGCGGCAAAATCGAGAACGTCGAGGTGCACGGCCAGGAATACGCCGTCGCTTATCGGCTCAAGCCGGGGGTGGAGCCCAACAGCGATCTCGACATCCAGGTGAATTACCGCAACGCGCTCAAGGAACTCGGCGCGAAGATCCTGTTCGTCGATGAGCACGACACGGTGGCGCGGCTGCAGCGCGACGGCCAACCGACGTGGATCAAGGTTTCCAGCCGCGAAACCGCGATCGACGTCGCCGTGATCGAGGAGCGGGCCTCGCGCTGAGGCGCCCGAGGCCAGGCGAAGCGCGGGGTGCGTGCGCCGCGCCTCGCGCCGCCGCGGTTTAGGCTCGATTTACTAGTGCGTCGGCGGCGTGTCCGCGCCAGTATCGGGCTCTCGCACGAGGAGCAGGCTCATGGACGGCAGCGCAAGCCGGTGGGAAGTCTTGTTCAAGAACGCCCTGGTTTTCGACGGCAGCGGGGCGCCGCCGTTGAAACAGGACGTGGCGGTGGCCGACGGCCGCATCGCGGCGCGGGGCGAAAACCTGCCGGCGGCGAACGCGCGCGAAGTGCTGGACGTTTCCGGCCGCTGGCTGCTGCCGGGCCTGCTGGATATCCACACCCACTTCGATCTGGAAGTGGAACTGGAACCGGGCCTGCCGGAAGCGGTGCGCCATGGCACCACGACGGTGGTCGTCTCCAACTGTTCGCTCGGGCTGGCCTACGGCGCGCAGCGGCGCGCGGGCGCCGATCCCATCGTGGACTGCTTCGCCCGCGTGGAGAACGTGCCCAAGCCCGTGCTGCGCAAGGTGGCCGACGCGGTGCATTGGAACGACTCGGCGGAATACCTTGCGCACTTCGAGGGAATGCCCCTCGGTCCCAACGTGGTGCCCATGATTCCGCATTCCATGCTGCGCATCGAGGTCATGGGCTTGCAGGACTCCGTCTCGCGCGACCCGACGGAGGCAGAACTCGCGCGCATGGAGGCCCTGGTCGAAAAAGGCATGCGCGAGGGCTATGTGGGCTTTTCCACCGACGCGCTGCCCTTCCACTATCTCGCTAACGCGCCGAACACGCACAAGCAGATTCCCACCCAGTTCGCGCCGTTTGCGGAACTCAAGCGGCTGACCGACGTGGTGCGCCGCTGGGACCGGGTGTGGCAGGCCACGCCGCCCAAGGACGACAAGCTCGGCGTGTTCAAGACTTTTCTGCTGTCCTCCGGGCGGCTGTACGGACGCACGCTCAGGACCACCGCGGTGGCCGCGCTGGACGTTTACACCAACCGCCTGCTCTTGCCGCTGGCGCTGCTGATGTCGCGGCTGATCAATTCGCGCTTCGTGCGTGGCTGCCTGCGGCTGCAGGCGCTGCCGGCGCCGTTCAAGGTGTGGAGCGACGGCATGATCACGCCCATCGCCGAGGAAGTGCCGGAGCTGCGCCGGCTCAACGAGTGCGATCTCGAGGATCGCGCCGCCCGCCGCCGGATCCTCGACGATCCGGCGTATGTCGCCGCCTTCAGAACGATGTGGTTCCGCGGCCGCCGCGGATTCGGCCTGGCGCGGCTCAAGCACGCGCTGCGCTTGGACGACAACGTGCTCACGCGCGAACTGGCCGACATGCACGTCGAGACCTGCCCGGTTTCCGTCTGGAACGGCCAGACGCTCCAGGCCGTGTACGATCGGTTGCGGCGTTGGCAACAAACCGGTACGGGCGCGCGCGACGCCACCGAGGCCGCGGCCTTCGCCGGCTTCCCGCAGGCCCCCGACGAAGCGGATTTCGTGCTGCACCTGTTGCGCGAGTACGACACCGATCTGCGCTGGTGGACCGTCACCGCCAACCGGAATCCGCGGCTGACCAAGAAACTGCTGTTCCATCCGTTGCTGCTGCCCGGGTTCAACGACAGCGGCGCGCACCTTACCAACATGGCCTTTTACGACGGCAATCTGCGCACCCTGAAATTCGCGCAGGAAGACGGCCTCGCGCGCGTGGCGCAGGCGGTGCGTCGGCTCACGCGCGAACCCGCGGAGTTCTTCGCCGTGGACGCCGGGCGGCTCGAAGTCGGCGCGCGCGCCGATTTGTGCGTGATCGATCCGCAGGCACTGGCCGGCTGGCAACCCGAGGCGACCATCCGCCATGTCTGGCGCGAATGCTTCGCGCATCCCCAGCTCGTCAACCGCCCCGAAGGCGTCGTCACCCACGTCATGATCGCCGGTCGCCTGGCCTGGCGCGAGGGTGCCTACACGCCCGCGTTCGGCCGGCAGCGCTTCGGCAGCGCCTTGCGTCACCGCGAGCACCCGGCGGATGCCATGGCGGTCGCGCGGGCGGCGTGAAGCTCAGCTCCGGCGCTGACGGTCGTCGGTGCCGAGCAACCAGTCGGCGATGGGATAAGTGATGTTGAAGTTGCAGCGCGTCATGAGCCGCGGATCGTGGTGGCGCGTGTGATGCCGACGCAGCCGGGCGATGCCGGGCAGGTGCGCGATCCAGGAATCGGCCGGCGTGTGGTAGGCGAAGTGCAGCCACTCGTAGTTCAGAAAATAGGCGACGCTGGTGGCGGCGAAGAGGTAAGCGACGTTGGCCGTGGCGGCCAACGCCAGCACGGCGCCGACCGGTAATGCGAACACGCCGAAGAAAAACGCGAGGAGGATCGGCGGGAACAGCACCGCCTTGAAATCGCGGGGACTGTCGAAGGCCATGTGTTCGGGCGTGAAAAAGCGATGGTGCTGGCGCGTATGGCGTTGGTAAATCAGCCGCAGCCCGCGGCGCGGGTGGTGCATCGGCCCGCGATGGCCGGCCCATTCGGCCAGGTTGGCGAACAAGAAAGTCAGCGGCACCGTCGCCCATTCCCAATCCTGCACCGCATGCAGGCGGGAAAGGCAGAAGGCGACGGCGGCGAGACAGGCGAGGCTGGTGAAGGCGAAATGCGCCCACCCGCGGTAGTGCGGACCGATTTCCTCGCGGCGGTAGCGCTGGCGGAAAGCGAGGACGGCATCCGGCGCCTGGGGCGCGGAGATCGATGCGTCAGGCGCGGTGCGGGCGACTTGCCGCCCATCCACCAGGGCCGACCGTTCGTCGGTCCCGCACCGCTCGGAATGACCGTTCATCTTTTTTAGCTTCCGCCTGAATCGCTTCGCAGGCAAGCTTGGTGTCGGTAAAACATACCGGTCATCTGGGGAACGGTGGTGAAAATCTACGGGTTTGTCGCTGCGCTAGGCGGCTTGATCTTCTCGGCGCAATCGTTCGCGTCCGGCACCGTCACCGGTTCGGTGGATCCGGTCAACGGCATGCTCACCACCAGCGCGCCGTTGTCCTACACCTATCCGAAGATCGACGGCACCACCATTCCCGTGGTCAAGGGCAACACCGTGTACAAGGCGAGCCTCGCGGTCGGCGGCGTCACGCGTGATTACCTCGTGATGCGGCCGAGCACCGTGACGGCGGGCGCGCCGTTGTTGATCCTGCTGCATCCGCGTTACACCAGCCCGGCACAGATGGCCAACCTCACCAAGGTGGCCAATTTCCAGGGCACGCTGGGTTTCTGGGTGGCGCTGCCGTATTCCACGACGGCGGAGAACACGCAATGGCATTCCGATCCGCGCACCGACCCGGCCGACGATGTGCAGTTCGTCTCGGCCCTGATCGACGCCTTGAGCGCCCAGGGCGTGGATGCCAGCCGCGTTTATGCCGCAGGTTATTCCGAGGGCGGGATGATGAGCGAGCGGCTGGCCTGCGAGCTGCCGGACAAGATCGCGGCCTTCGGCCTCGACGCCGCCACGCTGCTCACCGACGCGACCACCTACTGCCATCCTTCGATCCAGCGGCCCAAGCTCTACATCCTCGGCACCGCCGACAACAACGTGCCCTACGACGGCGGCCGCATCGGCTTGATGTCGGCGGCGCAGACCTTGAGCTTCTGGTCCGCCCAGCAGGGCTGCGGTGGCACCATGGCGTCCATGCTGCCCACGCTGGTGAACGACGGCACCACGGTGCAGCTCACCGACGCCACCGGCTGCACCGCCGGCGGCGACCTGCGCCTGTACACGGTCTATAACGGTGGCCACGCCTGGCCCAACGGACTGACCCAGGCGGCGGGCAAGACCACGCAGAACCTCGACGCCACGGGCATCATCTGGAGCTTCGCGAGCGCCTATCGCAAGTAGCCGGGCTATAGAAACTATTCCGTTTCTCCAAGCCAGCGCTGCAACCACGCCAGCACCACCTGGTGCCACTGCAGGCTGTTCTGCGGCTTCTGCACGAAGTGGCTTTCGTCGGGGAAGGTGAGGAACTCGCTGGGGATGCCGCGGCGCTGCAGTGCGGTGAAGGCGGCGATGCCCTGCGACAGCGGGATCCGGAAGTCCCGGCTCGAGTGCACCACCAGCATCGGCACGCGCCAGTCGCCGACGTGCAGCGCCGGGTTGAAGCGCTCGTAGTTCTCGGGCTTTTCCCACGGCAGGCCGCGGTTCTCCCATTCCTCGAACCATAGCTCCTCGGTGGCGTAGTACATCATGCGCGTGTCGAACACGCCGTCGTGAACCACCAGGCATTGCCACGGCGCGTTCCACACGCCGGCGATCCAGTCGATCATGTAACCGCCGTAGGATGCGCCCAGGGCGCAGGCGCGGTCGGCGTCGAGCCAGGGGAATTTCGCGAGCGCCGCGGCGTAGCCTTTCTGCAGATCTTCCAGCGGCCGGTCGCCCCAGTGGCCGGAGATGGCGTCGGTGAACGCCTGGCCGTAGCCGGTGGAGCCGTGGAAGTCGATCGCCACCACGGCGTAGCCGGCGCCGGCGAAGACCTGCGGATTCCAGCGGTAATGAAACTCGTCGAGCCAGGAGCCCTGCGGTCCGCCGTGGATGAAAAACGCCAGCGGATATTTGCGGCCGGGCTGGAAGCCGTAAGGTTTGACCACGTAACCATGCACCGCATCGCCGTTCCAGCCGGAAAACGTGAAGCGCTCGACGGCGCCGAAGGCGAGTTCGGACAAGCGCGCCGCGTTGAAGGCGGTGAGTTTGCGCTCCCGGCCGCCGCGCGCGGGGATTTCGTACAGATCGGCCGGCGCGGTCAGGGTGCTGCGCGCGATCACCAGGCGCCCGCCAGCGACGGAAAAACCGGCCACGTCGCCGCCGCCCGCGAGTTCCTTGACCCGGCCGGTCTCGATGTCCAGCGCGAACAGCGGATGCTCGCCGAGATCGTCGGCGGTGGTGTAGAGCGTGCGGCCGTCGGCGGACAAGCGTAGAACCCCGGCGGAACGGTCCCAGTCCGGATCGAGCTCGCGCGTCTTGCCGCTGCCGAGATCGAGTTCCATGATGCCGAAGCGGTCGGATTCGAAGCCCGCTCGCTTCATGGCCCGGTAGTAGAGCTTGTGGCCATCGGGTGCCGGCAGGGGGTCGGCGTCCCAGGCGGGATTGGCCGCGGTCAGGTTGCGCGCCGGCGCCGAGCCGTCCGTGGGCACCGCATAAATATCGAAATTGGTGGACCAGGGTTCGCTGACGCCCGCAATGCGCACGTCGAAGTAAACCGTCTTGCCGTCCGGCGAGAAGGCGTACTCGGCGTCGTCGCCGAAAGGTTTGGACGGAATGTCGCCATCGATGCCCTGGGTGAGCCAGCGCGGCTCGCCGCTCGCGGTGCCGTCGGCAGCGAGTCGCACGACGAACAATTGCGAGCGCCGGCCGTCGCTCCAGCGGTCCCAGTGGCGGATGAACAAACGGTGGTAGAGCCGGCCGTCGGCTTTGGCGGCGGCGGCTTCGTCCAGGCGCTTCCGGGTGCAGGCGAGGTCGGCGCAGTCGGTGAAGACGTCGAGCGACAGCAGCAGAGACCGGCCGTCGGGCGAGACGCGGAAGCCGTTCACGTCCAGCGGCAGCCGCGTCACCTGGCGCGCCTCGCCGCCGCCTTCATCCAGCCGCCAGACCTGCGCGCTGCCGCTGCGCGTGGAGAGAAAAAACAGCGTGCGGCCGTCCGGCGACCAGCGCGGCGACTCGGAACTTTCACCCTGCGCGGTCAGGCGCACAGGCCGTGCGTCCCGGTCGCGCAGCGACAGACGCCAGATGCCGTTGACGCCCCGGTTGGCGTCGAAGTCGGTCTGGCGCACGGTGAAGGCGACTTGCGAGCCGTCCGGCGAGACCTGCGGATCGGACACGCGCTCCATCATCACCAGGTCTTGCGGCGTGAAGGCCCGCGCGGCGCGGGCCTCGGCGCCCGCGGCGATCGAAAGCGAAACGATCAAGCCCGCCGCGGCGGGCCGAAAGATATCCATGGCGAAGCTCCCGGAATTTTATGCGCCGCATGGTACGGCGTTCGGCCAGTCCGCGGCTATACTCGGCCAAAGATCAAGGGAGCCCCAACGTGACTGCGAACGAAACGCCGCGCGCGGAGCTGACGCTGCGCGGGCTCATCATCGGCATCGTCCTGACGCTGGTCTTCACCGCGGCCAACGTCTATTTCGGCCTGCGGGCCGGCCTCACCTTCTCCACCTCCATCCCGGCGGTGGTGATTTCCATGGCGCTGCTGCGCTGGCTCGGCCACGCCACCGCGCAGGAGAACAACATCGTGCAGACCGTGGCCTCCACGGCGGGCACGCTGTCCTCCATCATCTTCGTGTTGCCCGGCCTAATCATCATCGGCTGGTGGACTGGTTTTCCGTACTGGGAGTCCGTCGCCTTGTGCGCCACCGGCGGCATCCTCGGCGTGATGTATTCCATCCCGCTGCGCCGCGCGCTGGTGACCGATTCCGACCTGCCGTATCCGGAAGGCACCGCCTGTGCCGAGGTCATCAAGGTGGGGACGAATCCGGTCTCCGCCGAGGCGGCCGAGTCGGTCGAAGCCGGCGGCAAGGGCCTGAAGGCGGTGATCGCCGGCGCGCTCGCTTCGATGGTCTTTTATATCGTGGTGCAGACGCGCCTGTTCGCCAGCGACGTGGCGAGCTATTTCCGCCTGGGCTCGAGCGCGCAAGCGCCGGCCACCGGCTTCGACTTCGCGCTGTCCTTCGCCCTGTTCGGCATCGGCCATCTGGTGGGCATCACGGTGGGCGTGGCCATGTTCGTGGGCGCGCTCATCGGCTGGGCCTGGGGCGTGCCGCACTTTTCCGCGCTGCATCCGGCCTCCGGCGCCGCGGCGGATCTCGCGCAGGGCACCTGGAGCCACTACGTGCGCTTCGTGGGCGCCGGCGCCATCGCCGTGTCCGCTCTCTGGACGCTCGGCCAGCTGGTACGACCGGTGGTGGGCGGCTTGAACAGCGCCATGGCCTCGTCCCGGGCGCGCAAAGCAGGCCGGGGCGACACGCTGGCGCGCACCGAGCACGACATTCCGGTGAACCAGGTCGGCCTCGTCTCGGCGCTGTGCATCCTGCCCATCGGCTGGCTGCTGTGGCGCTTCGCGACCGGTGCCGGGCTGGCCGACCACGCCGTGCTCCTCACCCTGGGCGGGCTCGTCATCGTGGTCGTCGTCGGCTTTCTGGTGTCCACCGTGTGCGGCTACATGGCGGGACTGATCGGCGCCTCCAACAGCCCGTTGTCCGGCATCGGCATCCTGGTGGTGGCCATCACCGCGCTGTTCCTGCTGGTCGCGGTGAAGTCCTCGCTGCCGCCGGAGGCGAGCAAGGCGCTGGTGGCCTTCGCGCTGTTCGTGACCGCGATCGTGTTCAACGTCGCCGCCATCGCCAACAACAACCTGCAAGATCTCAAGACCGGCCAGCTCGTGGACGCCACGCCGGCCAAGCAGCAGTGGGCGCTGGTGATCGGCGTGATCGCCAGCGCGCTGGTCATCCCGCCCGTGCTGGACCTGGTCAACCAGGCCTATGGCTTCCTCGGCGCGCCCGGCGTCAACCCCGCTCGCGCCCTGCCCGCGCCGCAGGCCGGGCTGATCTCCGCGCTGGGCCAGAGCGTGATCCAGAACGACGTCGAGAAATGGAAGCTCATGGGCATCGGCGGGCTGATCGGCCTGGCGTGCATCGTCGCGGATTTCGGGCTCTCGAAAACAACCAAGTCTCTGCGCCTGCCGCCGCTCGCGGTGGGCCTGGGCATCTACCTGCCCACCGCCTCCACGCTCATGGTCACGGTGGGCGCGGTGATGGGCTGGTGGTACGAGCGTCGCGCGGCACGCGGTCCGAAACCGGAGGCCGCCAGGCAGCTCGGCACGCTGCTGGCCTCGGGGCTCATCGTGGGGGAGAGCGTCCTGGGCGTGATCTTCACCGCGCTGGTGGTGTTCACCGGCCGGGCCTACCCGATCGGACTGGTCGGCGCTGCCTACGCCACGCCGGCGCTGTTCGCCGGCGGTGCCGCGTTCGCCGCATGCGTCGTCCTTCTGTATCGCTGGGTCGAGCGGCTGGGGCGGTAGTGAGCATTGATTTGCATCGAGTCAGGACGAGCCGCAAGTGCTGCCAGCAAGTTTGCACTGTGTCACGGTAATGCAAAATCGCACGACGGATGATAAAAGCGGAACTGGCAGCTGATCGTGCAGCCAACGGAGAATGACACTGGGCGCAAAGATTTCCCGATGTTTTCAGAACTAGGGCCTGTTGACATTTACGCCAGCCACACGAAGGAAGCGACCAGCGCGATGAAGGCGGAGAAGCGACTGGCGAGTTTGTCGTAGCGCGTGGCGA
>JADGHB010000027.1 GCA_019689635.1 Nevskia sp.
TTCGGCGCGGTCCTGATCCTTGAGGTAGGTCTCGCTCCAGCGGCTGCGCGGCACGACCTCGCCGTTGAGTTCCACCGCGATCCGCCGGCCGCTCAGACGCAGACGAGCGAGCAAATCCGCGACGGTGAGCGGGGAAGGCAGCGAAGTCGGTTCGCCGTTGAGGCGGATCTCCATGACCTGCGCGCAAAAAAACGGGGCGTGGATTTTAACCCACGCCCCGCGCGTGCTGCAGGAAACCGCTTACGGCGTCGGCAAGGGCGAGAACACGCCCACCCCGGTGCCGTCGCTGCACGCGTTGACCACGTTGAGCGTGGCCAGCGCGCCGGCAACGATCGGCGCAACCGTGATATCAACGGCATCGAAGGATTTGGTCGTCTTGATGCCGAGATAAAAAGGATTGTTATTCGAGAGCAGTCCCAACAAATCCAGCGTCAACAGCTGGCTGAAAGTGCTGGACTCCTGCTGTGTACCACCCAGGAAGGTCGTGATCTTGATCTGCGGCAGCACCGTAGCCGACAGTAGCAGCGGATTGGGCACGAACAAGGTGAATCCCGGAATCTGCCCCGCCGGATAGGTCACTCCCGAAGGGCCATTTACGCTCAAGCCCACACCGGCGGTGAGCAGCGAAAGATCCAGATTGATCGAAGCGTAGTTGTTGGGATCACTGTCAATCACGTTGTTGGGATTGCTCACCGAACACAGCAGACACAGGCCGGTTTTATGGGTGGCCACGGAAGCACCGTTGCTGATCGAAGCCGTGCAGGCCGCTTGATTGCCGCCGGTGCCACCCGGCGTACCACCGGGATTCCCGCCGGCCCCGGTGCCGGGCCCGTTGGAAGTGCAAGCCAGAAGCAGCGTCGCCGCCGCCAGGCTGGTGCCGAACCTAAACAAGCTAACTCTGCTCATGATCGATACTCCCACGCAGTCCCTTGCGCATGTTCAGTTGAGGATATGCAACTCGACGCGGCGGTTGCGCTCGCGTCCTTCCGCAGTGGCATTGCTCGCCACCGGATCGGCCTTGCCGTAGCCCTTCGGGGTCACGCGCGAGGATTCGATGCCCTGGCTGACCAGGTAATCGCGCACCGCTTCCGCACGGCGCTGCGACAGCTTGAGGTTGTAGGCGTCGCTGCCGATGCTGTCGGTGTAGCCGGCGATCTCGACGTTCATGTCGGGATACTTCTTCATGATGTCCACCACCCACTTCAAGATGGTCTGGGCATCCGGACGCAGGCGGGTCTTGTTGAACTCGAAGGTCACGCCGTCCAGGCGCACGACTTTCGGGATCGGGCAGCCGTCGCCGTCCACGCGCGTGTTGGGCGGCGTGTTGGGGCACTTGTCCTTCTCGTTGATGACGCCGTCGCCATCGTCGTCGCGCAGACCCCAGGGGATCTGCACCACATTGACCTTCTCGGGCGGCACCGCCGGCACGGAGACGTTACGAGTCTCGTAGAAGGGAATCTCGATGCCGATACCGGCACGGACATCGTTGAACCCGGTGTGGGTCTCCGTGCTCATGAAATCGTGAAGGTAACGGCCTTCGGCGCGCAGCCGGATCCGGTTGTGCCAGAAAGTGCCGGTGACGAAGCCCAGGCCGGCGTCGAGGTAGCCCGAGGCGCCGTTGTTGACGCGCGGGTGCTCGTCGTTGAAGTCTCCGCCGCCGCCCAGGAGGATGTAAGGCGTGAAGTGCTGACGATCGCCGAAGTTGTAGACCAGGTCACCACCCAGGGTGTAGCGGTAGAGGTCGCCGCCACCATTGGGACCGGTCTCGATGTTGTCGTAGCCGAACACCGCTTCCCAGCCCCAATGGTTGGCGAAGTGGCGACCGTAGATGCCCATGCCGCCGCCGCCGTTGTGGACCTCGGGACCGTGTTTGTCGTCGGCGAACAGATAGTGACCCATGGCGCTCAAGTAATCGATGTCGCGCACGCCGCTCATCGCCTCGGCGGGCGCCGGCGCTTGCTCGCCGCTCGGCGCGGCCTCGGTCGTTTCGCCGCCGGCCGGCGCGGTTTCGCCGCCCGGTGCGGCTTCGGCCGCCCCGCTGGTATTGCTTTCGCTGCCCGCCGCGGGCGTTTCCGGATTCGCGGGGGTCTCGGTGCCACCGGCGGCTGGCGCCGCCGGCTGAGCGCTGCCCCCGGCGCCATTCTGATCCGTCACGCCGTTGTCCTGGGCGGGCGCGGCGTTTTGCTGGGCGGCCTGATCGTCCTGGGCGTAAACGGCGCCACACAAGGCCAGACCGCAGATGGCTACTAGCTTTGCTGAGCGATACATGAAAAGCCCCCTTGCCTCAAAAAAAGCGCGTCCTGCGCGTGATTATTCGCCCGGCACCTCGTCCTCGACGCGTCACGATCGAGAAACGATCGGGCATCGAAAATATAGCACACCGGTAGGGCGGAAAAATAAATGTTCATCCACCGTATATGAGGGGAGCGTGTGTCACGCACGCGTCACGAAACTGAACAACGACCCGTAAAGCGCTCGAGCAGGGTTTCTTGCACCCGCTGGGGACCGTCGCGCCTTCCGCGCTGGTGCTTCTTGTGCCCGTTGGGGCAGGGGCTAGAATATGCCCATACGCGCAGCGGCAAGGCGCCCCATCGCCGCGGGGATGAAGCGCAGGGATTGAAACAAGGCGCGGGTGTAGTTCAATGGTAGAACTGCAGCTTCCCAAGCTGCTAACGTGGGTTCGATTCCCATCACCCGCTCCACATTCTCGATTCCGCCGCCGTCGGGAACCTGCCGCAGACTGAAGGGCGTACTTGCGCCAGCGCACGTTTCGGCGATGCCAAAACGCGAAAATGCGATTGACGAGGCCTCTGGAATCGTCGATATTGACCAAGCACAGGGCCCGGTCGCAGGACCAGGGAGTTGGGGTTAAGGGACTCGCCTCTTTCAGGGAATCTCCAATGCGTATCCACCGCACCGCATCGCTTGCGTTCTTCGTCCTGGGCGCGCCCGCCGTCGTGCTCGCCCAAACCGACGACACCGATATGAGTGTGCGCCAGCACACGGAATTCGTGTCCGGCGATTACATCGCCATCCTGCCGGGTTACGCCATTCCCGACAGCGGCCGCGGCACCCAGCGCAACGGGTTCACGATGTCGATCATCTACGGCAATCAGATGACGACTCATTTCTCGGTCGAGGGCAATGTCCAGGGCTCGATCTTCGAAACCGGCCGCGGCCATGGCACCGACTTCTACCAGTGGGGCGGCACCATCGACTTGGTGTATGGCCTGACCGACCGCCGCAGCTCGCCGTTCATGCCCTTCGCCCTCATCGGTCTGGGCGGCATGTACAACGACGTTTTTCCGCAGAACCGTTCGGCGGCCAGCTTCGTCGCCGAAGGCGGCATCGGTTTCGTCACCGGCTCGCTGTACGACGGCCTCAAGCTGCGCGGCGACGCGCGCTATGTGCGCGACACCTTCGAGAGCGGCTACAACGACTACCGTTTGATGCTGGGATTCGAAATCCCCCTGGGCCGGGTGATCGAGCGCGTGGTGGAAAAGCCGGTGCCGCAGGTGCAGGTCAAGGAAGTGGTCAAGGAAGTCCCGCGGCCCTGGGTCGATTCCGACGGCGATGGCGTGGACGACGAGCACGACAAATGCCCCGGCACGCCGCACGGCCTCAAAGTCGATGCGGACGGCTGTCCGATCCCCGGCCAGGTCATTCCGCTCAACGGCGTGACCTTCGAGTTTAACAAGGCGCGACTGACGCCCAACGCCGAGACCGTGCTCGACGGCGTGGTGCCGGCGTTCACCGGCGAACCCTCACTCAAGGTCGAGATCGCCGGGCATACCGATGGCGTCGGTTCGGCCGCCTACAACCTCAAGCTCTCGCAGAAGCGCGCCGAGGCGGTACGCAACTACCTCATCAGCCGCGGCGTGCGACCCGATCAGCTCGTGGCCAAAGGCTATGGCAAGTCGCAGCCGCTGGTCAGTCCGGAACGCACCGCGGAAGACCGCGAGCGCAATCGCCGGGTCGAGTTCCGCATTCTGCAAAAGTAACCGGCAAAGGTGAAACAAGGACGTTTGTTGATCGTTGAGAGCTAGCGAACGCTCAGGAGGGAGTCACCGTGGAATTCAAGCTTGATCGAGCGCAGCGCCGCTCTCGTACCGTCCCCGCCTTGGCCCTGCTCGTCGGCCTGATGCTGGCGGGCTGTTCCGCCAATGGCGGACTCGGCACCGGCGGCGGTGGTGGCAGCAGCGGTGGTGGTGGTGGCAGCAGTGGCGGCGGCGGTGTCGGTCCGACCGTGACCATTACCGCGACTCCGGGGCAGGTCGCCCCCGGGGGGACCGTCACCCTGAGCTGGTCGTCCAGCGATCCCAACGCCACCTGCACGGCTTCCAGCAGCGCGCCCGGCAGCACCTGGACCGGGACCCAGCCCAGCCACGGCACCCAGGAGGTCACCGTGCCGACCGCGTCGGGCAGCTATGCCTACGCGCTGTCGTGCAAGAATTCCGCTGGCACCGGCACCGGTACGGCGACCGTGCAAGTCGGCGCGACCGGCGGCAACAGCCCCACGGTCACCATTCAGGCTTCCCCCGCGCAAGTGACGCCCGGCGGCGAGATCACCCTGACCTGGTCGTCGAGCGATCCCAGCGCCACCTGCACCGCCTCGAGCAGCGACTCCGCCAGCGCTTGGAAAGGCACCGAACCGACTTCCGGAACCACCCAGGTGACCGCCGCGCAGACGCCGGGGAGCTATGCCTACGCGCTGTCCTGCACCAATGCAGCCGGCACCGGTACGGGAACGGCGACGGTCCAGGTCGGCAGCGGCGGCGGCCCCGGGACTCCGCCGACCGTGACCCTCAATGCCACACCCGGCCAGGTCGCTCCCGGCGGCACCCTCAGCCTGACCTGGTCTTCCTCCGATTCCTCGGCCAGTTGCACCGCCTCCAGCACCGACAGCAATAGCACCTGGAAGGGAGCCCAGCCCGCAGCCGGCACGACCCAGGTGACCGCCGCGCAGACGCCAGGCACCTACACTTACAGCCTGAGCTGCAGCAACGCGGCCGGCAGCGGCGTGGGCACCGCTTCGGTGACGGTCGGGCAAGCGGCGGCGCCGACGGTGAACATCAGCGTCTCTCCGCCCGCGATTCAGGCCCAGCAACAGGGCCAGCCGGCCGAACTGGCCGTGGTGAAGTGGACCACCACCAATGCCACGAGCTGCAAGGCCAGCGGCGGCGATGGCGCCGATGGCTGGGACGGAAGCACGCAACCGACTTCCGGCAGCTTCAATGTCAGCGCACCGCCCACGCCGGGCACCTACGCCTACACCCTGACCTGTAGCGGCCCCGGCGGCTCCGGTGCGGGCACCGCCGATCTCACCGTGACCAGCGGCCCGGCGCCGACCGTCCAGATCACGCCGCACAGCCAGTCCATCCCGGTGGGCGGCACGGCCAGCTTCAGCTGGGTGAGCACCAACGTGTCCGTTTGCGAAGCCAGCGGGGCCTGGAGCGGCCAGCAGCCGGTCAACGGCAGCTTCAATACCGGTGCGTTGACCACGGCCGGGGTTTACCAGTACACCCTGACCTGTAGCGGGTCCGCCGGTTCGGCGACCGATACGACCACGGTCACGGTCGGCACGCCGCCGCCGCCGACGGTCACGATTTCGGTCGCCCCGACCTCGATCCAGGGCGGGCAGTCCGCGACGCTGACCTGGTCCTCGACCAATGCCACCGACTGCACGGCCAGCGGTTCGTGGAGCGGCGACCGCCCGGTTTCCGGTACGGCCAGCACCGGCACGCTGAACACGGCCGGCGCTTATTCCTACACTCTGACTTGCACCGGTCCGTCGGGCAGCGCCGCGGCGAGCGCGCTATTGACCGTGACCAGCAACTTCGTGCCAGCGCCAGACTGCGGCGTCGGCTTCCCGACCGTCGCGCTGGTCGGCACGAACGCAAGCGCGACGTTCTCGGCCACGCAGACCTGCCTGGGCTGCTCGGTCAGCAACCTCGGCAACGTGACTGACACCGATCTCAGCAACTTCGCGACCATCAGCACCACGCTCAACCTCCTCGGCTCGGCGAGCATCAACGTGACCAAGGGCAGCGTCTTCCCGGGCGGGCGCAAAGTCGGCTTCCTGGTGTCCACGCCCAACGCGCTGCTGCTCTCGCTGGGTCTCTTGCAGAACGTGACGCTGGAAACCTTCCTGGCCGGTCAGGCGCAGGAAACCGCCTCGACCAGCTCGTCGACGGCCGGTCTCGACCTGCTCGGTTTGATCAACAACCCGAACGAGTACTTCCTGTCGTTCACGACCAGCGCCGGGAAGAATTTCGATGCGGTGCAGATCAACGACGGGGGTACCGCCAACCTGCTGAGCGGACTCAACGTGTACGCGGCCTGCGTCTCCAGCCAGTAAACGATACGCTGAAAAATCACCCGGCCCGCCTCGCGCGGGCCGGGTTTTTCTTTGGCTGCGTTCAGCCGGGATCGACGTCGGAGGCGTCCGGCGGCGGCTGGCCGCCGCCGGTCAGCGCCGCGGGCAGCGATTTCGCGGATCGCGCGCCCAGCTCGCGCAGTTTTTCGGCGCGACCGATCAGGTTGCCGCGACCTTCCACCAGCCGCCGCCGCGCGGTGTCGTAGGCCGCCTGCGCCTGAGTCAGGCGCGAGCCGATCTCCGACAGCGACTGCTCGAACAGCACGAACTGGTCATAGAGCTTGCCGGCTTCGGCGGCGATCTGCTGGGCGTTGCGATGCTGGCGATCCATGTTCCACAGATTTTCGATGGTGCGCAGCGTGGGCAGCAGCGTGGTCGGCGAGACCAGCGCGAGGTTGCGCGACAGCGCCTCGTCGTAAAGTTCGGGCGCCGCGCGGATCGCCTCGATGTAGGCCGCCTCGCTGGGCACGAACATCAGCACGAAGTCCAGCGAGTTCAAGCCGGGCAGACCCTGATACTCCTTGCCCGAAAGTCCGCGGATGTGATTGCGCACCGAGGCGACATGCTCGGCCAGGGCTCGTTCGCGCTCCGCATCGGAGGCGGCGGCCACGGCGCGCGCGTAGGCGGTGAGCGAAACCTTGGCGTCGATCACCACGTCGCGACCGTCGGGCAAGCGCACCACCGCGTCGGGCCGCCGGCGGTTTCCGTCCTCGGTGGTCGTCGAGAATTGCGTCTCGTACTCGCGTCCGCGCACCAGCCCCGACATCTCGAAGACGCGCTCCAGGATCAGCTCGCCCCAGGCGCCCTGGGCTTTCGCTTCGCCCTTGAGCGCCACGGCGAGATTGCGCGCATCTTCGGCGACTTTTTGATTGAGGTCCTGCAGCGAGCGGATCTGCTGGAACAGCGCGACGCGATCGCGCGTCTCCTTGTCGTAGGCCTCCTTGACCTGCTTTTCGAAGTCGCCGAGCTTTTCGCGCAAGGGCTTGAGGATTTGCTCGATGTTCTCGCGGTTCTGCTCGGTGAAGCGGCGCGACTTTTCTTCGAGGATCTCCTGCGAGAGCTGTTTGAAGCGCGCGTCCAGCAACTGAAGTTGTTCGGCCGCCTTTTCGCGTTCCTTTTGCAGCGCCGTTTCCGCCGCGGCGAGCTGGGCACGGTCGGCCGACGCCTGGGCGCGCAGGCGCTCGGCATCGGCGCGCGCTTCGGCGAGCTGGCGCTCGCGCTCGAGCGCGGATTCCTGCTGCGCCGCGAGCTGCGCCCGCAGCCGTTCGGCCGCGGCCCGGCCCGCCAGCCAGGCGATCAGCGCGCCCAGCGCCGCCCCGCCCAGCGCCGCGATGACGAGATTCATGAAAAGGGTTCAGGCGCGTCCGCAGGCGCGCTGCGCCGCCGATCAGGCCGCCTTCTTGCGCGCGAAGGACAGCAGGAATTCCATCTGGTCGGCGAGGATGCGGCGGTTGGAGAGGATCAGGTACTCCGCCAGGTTCGGCGTGTACGGCACCGCCAGCAGCTTCATCCCCGCCTCCTCCGGCGTGCGGTCGTCCTTGCGCTGGTTGCAGCTCCGGCAAGCGGTGACGCAGTTCTCCCACACGCATTGTCCGCCGCGCGACACCGGCACCACGTGGTCGCGCGTGAGTTCCGAAACCGGGAACTGCTTGCCGCAATACAGGCACAGGTTGCGGTCGCGCTGGAACAGGGTGCGGTTGGTCAGCAGCGGGGCGTTGCCTTCGAAGCGGCGCGAGCGGTCGGCCACCGCGATGATCGAGCCGATCTGCAGACGCGAGGGCAAGCCGGAGCGCGCATTGACCCCGCCGTGGATGATGAAGCGCTCCTCGCCGGCCTCCCAGCACACGCGGCGGCGCGCGTAGAGCGTGGCCGCCGTCTGCCAGCGGATCCAGCTCACCGGCAGTCCGGTTTTGTCGAGCTTGAGGATGGCGGGAATCATGATCGCCGTAATCTACCCCAAATCGGGGCTTTGTGCGCAAAAAGCGGGACTTGGACCATCATGCGCAAGCTCGGTGACAAGCTCGTGGCACAGCTCGAAGATTTTCGGGCTTAACGCCGCAGGATGATGCGGTAGCGCGCCCGGCCGGCGCGCAGGTGATCGAGCGCGGCGTTGACCTCGCTCATCGGAAAATACTCGACCTGGGGAACGATACGGTGGCGGGCGCAAAACTCCAGCATCCGGACCATGGTCGCCGGGCTGCCCAGCGGCGAGCCGGAAATGGATTTCTGCCCTCCGAAGAGGGCGCCCGGCCTGATGCCCAAAGCTTCGGGCACCGCGCCGACGAAGTGCAGCCGTCCGCGCGGCGCCAGCGTGGCGAGATAGGCTGGCCAATCCAGTGCGGCGTTGACCGTCACCAGCACGAAATCGAGGCGGCCCGCGAGCTTCTTGAGCGCGGCGGCATCCCGGCTCGAGACCGCGTGGTGGGCGCCCAGCGTGAGCGCTTCCTCGCGTTTGGCCTCGGTCGAAGTGAAGGCGGTCACTTCGCAGCCCCATTTGTTGAGGAACTTGAGCGCCAGGTGCCCCAGCCCGCCGATGCCAACCACGCCGACGCGATCGGTCGGTTTGACGCCGAACTGGACCAGCGGATTGAACACCGTGATGCCGCCGCAGAACAGCGGCCCGGCGCAATTCGCATCCACGCCCTCCGGCAGAGGAATCGCCCACACCCAGTGGCAACGCACGCGGTCGGCGAAGCCGCCGTGGCGGCCGACGATGGTGGCGCCGATCTCGCGGCACAGATTGTGGTCGCCGGACAGACAGGGCAAGCACCGTAAGCAACTCGACGCGAACCAGCCCAGGCCCACGCGCTGCCCGAGCTTGAGGCCCTTGACCTGCTCGCCCAGCGCCGCCACCGTCCCCACGATTTCGTGGCCCGGCACCAGCGGAAACCGGGTGTGGCCCCAGGCGCTGTCCAGCATGGACAAATCGGAATGGCAGATGCCGCAGTGCTCCACCGCGATCTCCACCTGTTCCGGCGCCAGCGGGCCCGGATCGTAATCGAAAGGCTGCAAGGGGGCGTGCACTTCCAGCGCGGCGTAGGCATGGATCGGTTCGGACATCGCGCGACTCCACAGATCGACAAGCGGGATAGAATCGAAACGGCCGCGCCCGTGCGCGGCGCGTTTCCGTTTTAGTTTAGCGCCGGTGAGCGCCCGGCGGTCCGAGGAGGCGGGCATGCGCATCCTACACACCATGCTGCGGGTCGGCGACCTCGATCGTTCGATCCGCTTCTACACCGAGGTCCTGGGCATGAAGCTGCTGTCGCGCCGCGACTACCCGGACGGCAAGTTCACGCTCGCCTTTCTGGGCTTCGACGAGCGGGTCGGCGGCAAGCAGGTGGGCGGCGCCGAACTCGAGCTGACCTACAACTGGGGCGTCGATCGCTACGAGCTGGGCAACGCCTACGGCCACATCGCCATCGAGGTGGACGATGCCGCGCGCGCCTGCGCCGAGGTCAAGGCGCGCGGCGGCAAAGTCACGCGCGAAGCCGGCCCGATGAAACACGGCACCACGGTCATCGCCTTCGTCGAGGATCCCGACGGCTACAAGATCGAGTTCATCGAAAAAGGCGTGCGCGAGTGATCGCCGAGCGCGCGCCAAGCCGGCTGGACGGCGCCGCGGGTCAGGATCCCGACGCTCCCCCGTCCTGGGCGCTGCGCGCGGAACCCGGCGGCGCGCGTCTGGAGCTGTCCGGCGCCTGGACGCTCGGTTCGGCGCTCCCCTCCGCGGCCGAGGTTGCGGCGCGCTGGCGGGCGCAAGGCGCCGGCGTGCTCATCCCCGAGCTCGTGGCGGTCACGCGCTGGGACGGCGCGCTGCTGGCTTTTTTGCTGGCGCTCGCGCAAACCGTGCGCGCCGGCGGCGGAACCTTCGACGAACGTGGCTTGCCGGACGCGCTGCGCCGCGTCCTGCGGCCGCCGGAGCCCGCTCAAGCGCATCCGCCGCCGCCTGCGCCGCGCGGGCTGCGGCGGGTGGGCGAATGGGCGCTGGCGCGGCTGACGAGTTTCAACGCGGCGCTGGAACTGCTGGGCGAGGTGGTGCTCGGGTTTTTCCGGCTGCTGCGCGGACAGGCGCGGCTGTACGCCGACGACGTGTGGCAGGTGTTCTCGGCGAGCAGCGCCCACGCGCTGCCGATCGTGGCGATCGTGAACCTGCTGGTCGGCGCCATTCTCGCCTTCATCGGCTCGGTGCAGCTCCTGCAGTTCGGCGCCGGCATGTACGTGGCCGACGGGGTGGCGATCGCGATGGTGCGCGAGATGGCCGCGGTGATCACCGCCGTGGTCCTCGCCGGCCGCACGGGCGCCGCCTTCGCCGCGCAGCTCGCCACCATGCAGGGCAACGAGGAGATCGACGCGCTGCGCGTGCTGGGCGTGTCGCCGGCGGAGTTCCTGGTGCTGCCGCGGGTGCTGGCGCTGACGCTGATGACGCCGCTGCTGTACCTCTACGCCTGCGCGCTGGGCATTCTCGGCGGCCTGCTGGTCGGCAGCGGCATGCTCGAGCTGTCGGCCGCCAGCTACCTCGACCGCACCATCGGCGCGCTCAACACCCATAATTTCGTGCTCGGCGCGTCCAAGAGCCTGGTGTTCGGCGCGCTGGTGGCGCTGTCGGGCTGCCACTACGGATTGCGCGCCGGCCGCAACGCCGCCGCGGTGGGCCAGGCCGCCACCACCGCGGTGGTGACCAGCATCGTGGGCGTGATCGCGGTGGACGCCCTGTTCGCGGTGTGCGCCAATGCCCTCGGCGTTTAGCAGTTTGCTGAAAAAGTCCGTCCCTGGACTTTTTCAGGGTCGCTCCGAAAAGGCGCGACTTTTCTACGCTCCCGGAAATCAAGCGAGGGAATCGCTTGATTTCCGTTGGCACGTCCCTGTGCCAAACGGAGGTCGATGAAAGCATGGTTTTACATCAACCGGCTCACTCCGAAGTGGTCGTCGAGGTCGAGCGCCTGCTGATGGCCTACGGCCGGCGCGTGATCCAGCGCGAGGTCTCGTTCCGCGTCCGGCGCGGCAAGATTTTCGTCATCATGGGCGGCAGCGGCAGCGGCAAGAGCACGTTACTGCGCCACCTGATCGGCCTGCAACGGCCGCTCGCCGGCCACGTGCGCTACGGCGCCACCGACTACTGGGCGAGTCCACCCGAAGTGCAGGCGCGGCTGCGGCGGCGCTTCGGCGTGCTGTTCCAGAGCAGTGCGCTGTTCTCCGCCATGAGCTTGTTCGAGAACGTGGCGCTGCCGCTGCGGCTGTACGCGCGCCTGCCGGAGCCCGAGCTGCGCCAGCTCGTGCGCCACAAGCTGGCCCTGGTGGGCTTGCAGGGTTTCGAGGACTACGATCCCTCCGCGCTGTCCGGCGGCATGCGCAAGCGCGCGGGCCTGGCCCGCGCCATGGCGCTGGACCCCGAAATCCTGTTCCTCGACGAGCCCTCCGCCGGCCTGGATCCGATCAGCTCGCGCCGCCTCGACGACCTGGTGCTGCGGCTGCGCGACGAGACCGGCGCCAGCGTGGTGATCGTCAGTCACGAACTGCCGAGCTTGTTCGCGCTGGGCGATGATGGCATCTTCCTCGATGCCGAGTGCCGGCGGCCGATCGCGCAGGGCTCGCCCAGGGAGCTGCTCGAACACTGCCGGCATCCCACGGTGCAGGCTTTCCTGCGCCGCGAACCGGCGGAGCGCCACGGATGAATCGCAAGCGATGAGAAGACCGAATCCCACGCTGATCGGCGCCTTCGTGCTCGGCGCCCTGGTCCTGGCCGCGCTGGCGGTGATCGCGATCGGCGGCGGTCAGCTGTTCCTGCGCAAGCAACACGCGGTGATCTACTTCTTCAACGGCGCGGTCACCGGGCTGGCCGTCGGCGCGCCGGTCAATTTCCGCGGCGTGCGCGTCGGCGAGGTGGACGACATCGGTCTGCAGTTCGACGCCAAGACGCTCGACGTGCGCATCCCGGTTTACATCAGCCTGGCGCCCAAGAAAATGCAGATGCTCGGCGGCGGCAACCTCTCCGAGGTGCCGTTTTCCACTTTCATCGCACGCGGCCTGCGCGCCAAGCTGGCGATCCAGAGCATGGTCACCGGCACGCTCGATGTCGAGCTCGATTTCCTGCCGAACACGCCGGCGGTGCTGGTCAGCCATGACCCCGGCGTCAACGAGATTCCGGCGGTCAAGTCGGATTTCGACGTGCTCAAGGATCAGCTTTCGCAGGTTCCGCTGCGGCAGACCGTGGAGGAGCTGCGCGACACGCTCAAGGCGGTGCGCAGCCTTGCGCAGACCGCCAACGAGCAGCTCGCGACCACGGCGGCCGCCACGCGCGAAACCAGCGCCGCGCTGACCCACGCGGTCACGCAGCTCCAGCAAGACAGCTCGCGCACGCTCGCGGCCGTGCAGAAGCTGAGCGAGGACCTCGACCGGCAGGTGGGCACGCTGTCGCCGCAGTTGCGCGAGACGCTGGCCACCGCCCAGCATGCCCTGGCCGACGCCGACGCCACGCTGGCACACACCGCCGAGTTGACCGCGCCGGGCGGCGCGGCGCGCAGCGACCTCGACGACGCCCTGCGCAACCTGGCACTGGCCTCGCAGTCGCTGCGCGATTTCGCCGCCACCATCGACCGCAATCCGCAGGCCCTGGTCACCGGAGTCCGGAACCGATGAAGCGCTGGTCCATCGCCGTACCGGGCGCCGTGCTGGGACTGTGGCTGGCCGCTTGCGCCAGCGTTCCGCCGCCGCGGCTGATCCTGCTGACCAATGACGAGGCCCGGCCCACGGTCGCCGGCACCACGCGGCCGCTGCTGGCGGTGCGCGGCGTGCAGCTTCCCGAGTATCTGCTGCGCTCGGCGGTGGTCTACCGCGCCTCGGACGCGGAGCTCGCGCGTTTTCCCGACGCGGAGTGGGCCGAACGCCTCAACGTGGCGGTGACGCGCTGGATCGCCCAGCAGCTCGCCGCCGAGCTGCCCCAGTACGACGTCCACGCCTACGGTGGCGCTGCCGCGCCCGCCCTGGCCTTGGAGGTGACGCTCACGCGCTTCGAGGCGGTAGCGCCGCAGACTTTCCAGTTGCGCGGCGACTGGCGGCTGGCCCGCCCCGGCGCGGCCGAGCCCGTCGCGGAAGCTGGGCTGTCCGCCGACGTGCCGCTGTCCGCGCTGACGCCCGAAGGGGTCGTGGCGGCGATGAACACGGCGCTCAAGCAGGCGAGCCAGTCCATCGCCGAGCGCCTGCGCGCGCTGCACGTAGGAGAAGCACCAGCCCCGAGCGGCGCGGCACCTGCCGCGCCTACCGGAAATTGATGAAGAAGTTGGCGGTGTAGAAGCGCCCGCGGTCGATGCGGATGGCGGCGAAATTGCCCGGCGCCAGCGGCTGGTCGATCACCTGATCGCTGTACACTTGCTTGGTGAGATTCTGGATGCCCAGCGTCAGCGCCCAGTCGCCGGCGACGTCGTCGGCGAAGACGAGGCGCGGATTGATGAGCAGCGTTTGTTTCTGGAGCTGCCGCGGATCGTCTTCGGAATTGAGATAGCGGTCGCCCTGGTAGAGCAGATCCACCGCCGCGCCGGCGCTGACCGACCAAGGCAGGTGCAAGCGGTAGGCCGGCGTCAGCGCGGCCGTCCATTGCGGCGCGAACGGCAGCCGCGCGCCGGTCAGATCGCAGGTGCCGGATTGCGGCCCCGGCTTGCCCGTAGCGCAGCGGCCATCGCCGGTCTCCAGACCATTGGGATAGGAGAGATAGCGCGCATCCGCGAAACCGAAGGAGCTGTACAGCGATAGCCCGCGCACCGGCAACAGCCACATCAGATCGGCCTCGAACCCCTGCGAGCGCGCGGCGGCGGCGTTGACCACGATCACGTTGGTGCCCTGGAAGGTCGAGACCTGCAGGTTGGAGAAGTGCGTGCGGTACAGCGAGATCGAACCGCGGATCGGACCGTCGAACAGGCGATCCTTGATCTTGAAGCCGGCTTCGAAACTGGTCGCCTTCTCGGGCTGGTACTCGATGCTTTGCGGATTGAGCGGACGGCCGTTGAAACCGCCGCTTTTGTAGCCTTGCGCCCAGGTGAAATAGCCCTCGGTGTGCACGCTCGGCTGGTATTTGATCCCGGCCTTGGGCGAAAAATCGGTCTCGGTGCGCTGCAGGTGCAGGTCGAAATCCTGCTGGCCGGCGATGGCCTTGATGAGCTGGCTGCTGGAAAAGCTATGCGGTTCGCCTTTGCGGTTTTCCTTGGCGTAACGCAGGCCGCCGATCAAGGCCCAGTGCCGGGTGAAGAACCATTCGCCCTGACCGAAGGCGGCGTAGTCCTTGGTCCGCTGCATCAATCCCGATTGCGCCGACTGCTGGGGAATCAGCGGTTGGCCCAGCACCTGCTGAATCAAGTTGAAGGTCTGGCTCAAGACCCCGCCCAGATCGCCGGCGATGGTGCCCAAATTGCCGGGCGGGATGATGCCGCCGGGCCCGCACAGCAGCGGATGACTGTTGCAGAACCCCGGGGCCTGCGCCGCGAGCAGGTAGGCCGCGGCGGCGCCGAGATCCTCGATCATGAAATCGTCGGAGGTCGACAGAGTGTAGTTGTCGTAGTACAGGCCGGCGACGAAGCTCGCCTTGTGGCCCAGGCCGAACAGGTCGGGCCCGGCCCCCGACACGCGCAGCTCCTGAGTGAATTGCCGCTCCGTCTCCGGCGTCACCAGCGAATCGCGGATGAAGGGCACTGGCGAGAAATCCGCATCGAGATCGCGCGCCCCGATGAGGTTCTCGGCGACGCCGGTGATCGAGGTGATCTTGAGCGAGCTCATGCCGCCGGGATGGCCGAGGTCGCCGTTGAACGCAAGCCAGCCGCCGCGCGTGGTCGCGGCTTCCTTGCCCGGCACGTTCTCGGACGTGGTGTCGTCGAGCTGCGCGGTAAAACGTGGATCGTAGTGGCGATCCAGCGCGAACATCTCCGGGGAGAGGATGAACAACTGCTGTTGATCGAAGTTCTGTTCCTGATGGCTGACGAAATACCCCAGGTCCATGGTCCAGCCCGCGCCGGAGTCGTAGCGCAAGCGCAGCCGTCCGCTGTCCTGCTGGGGATTCACTTCGCGGCGATCGAGGTCGGTGTTGAACAGCGTGCCACGGTCGCCGTGTTCGAAGTTGCCCGACGCCCGCAGGGCTAGGCCCGGGCCCAGCGGCAGGTTGATCACCGGCCGGAACGCGCGATTGCCGTTGCTGCGCATGTCGTACTCGCTGTGGATCAGGAGCTGGTCTTCCGGCGCGCTGGTGGTGATGTTGAGCAAGCCGGCGGTGACGTTCTTGCCGAACAGCGTGCCCTGCGGACCGCGCAGCACCTCGTAGCGGTCCAGATCGTAAAAAAAGGCGGTGAGATATTCCGGATAGGTGTAGACCACGCCGTCCACCACCACGCCGACCGAAGGATCCAGACCGGGAACGTCGTTGAGCGTGCCCAGCCCGCGGATCAGCAACTGGGTGGAAGAGGGCGACACCTGCAGATTGGTGTTGGCGGTGTAGTTCTGCAGCTCGGCGTAGCTGCGCACGCCGGTGCTACGAATGAAATCGCCGTCCATCGAACTGACCGAGGCCGGCACCTGCTCCAGCGTCTGGCGCATTTTCTGCGCGGTGACGATGACTTCTTTCAGCTCCTGCGTGTCCGTGCCGCCGTCGGCGGCGAGCGCCGCGGCCGGTGCCAGCGCCGAACCGTAAAGTCCGACACAGACCATGACCCATGCGCGCAAACTCATGCCCCTCCCGTCGCTGGTGTTCTTGATTTTTACGCGCCGCGCACGCGCGCGGCTACGAGCAATCGGCCCGCGCTTTGCGCGTTTGCTCCTCGATCCAGGCCAGCAGCCCGTCGAAGCCCTTTTCCTCGTACAGCTTGGCGTATTGCGTCGAGCGTAGCGCCAGATCGCTCACGCCGTCCGCGATGATGTTGATGATGCGCCAGGCGCCGTCCTTCTGGCGCAGCACATAGTCGAAACTCACCGTATCGCCGCTGCCGGGCTTGAGCTGGGCGTGCACCAGCGCGTCGCCGTTGGGCAGGTTCTGCGTGTCCTGGGTGGTGAAGCGCTCGCCGGCGAAGTCCGCAAACTGCTGGGCGTAGGTGGCGACGACCAGCTCGCGGAACGCGGCGGTGTACCGTTGGCGCTGGTCATCGGCAAGCTGATCCCAGTGCCGGCGCAGCACGGTCTGGGCGATGAAAGGAATATCGAAATCCCGGTCGATCACCGGCGCCAGGCGCTGGCTGCGGCCCTGGCAGCCGTACGCCTTGCCGTGCTTCATGTTGTCGAGCAGCGTGGCGTGAAAGCCGGTGACCACCGCCTCGGGCGTCGTAGCCGAGGCGGCCCAGGAGGCCCACGCCCAAACCAGGCACAGAATCGCGAAGACGGCACGAACGGCGCGCAAAGAAATCTCCTGTTGCGGATCGGCTCGCCGCCCGTCACGGACGGCGGCTGCAATGATGGGCAAAACGGGCTGAGCGCAAGATTAACATGACGCCCGCTCCCGCTCTTGCCCGGGAAGCGCCACAACACCAAACTAGCGCGTTTCCGTGCGGGAGCGCTCATGGGACAGACGCCGGCAGAACTCGAAAACGATCGCGCAGGCCGCGGTGCGCGCGTGCTGCGGGCCTGGGTCGGCGCGGTGCAGCGCCGCGCGCCTTGGGTCGTCGCCGCGGCGCTGCTCGCCACGGCGGGCCTGGCCTGGTATGCCGCCACGCACCTGTCGGTGGACACCGACACCGAGCACATGCTGTCCGCGCAACTGCCCTGGCGCCAAGCGCAGATGCGGCTCGACCGGCTGTTCCCGCGGCTCGACACCGGTCTGGTCGTCGTCATCGACGGCGAGAACGAGGAGCTGGCGGCCGACGCCCAGCAGCGGCTGGTGGCGGCGCTCGAGGCGCGGCCGCAGCTTTTCTCGGAAGTTTACGCGGCGGAAACCGATCCGTTCTTTCGCCGCAACGGTCTGCTGTACCTCGACACGGACGCCCTGCAGAAGCTTGCCGACGATCTCAACCAGGCCCAGCCTTTCCTCGGAGCGCTGGCGCAGGATCCGAGCCTGCACGGCCTGTTCACCCTGCTCGACCGCGCCGTCACCACGACGCAAAGCGAGGGCTTCGCCCTGGCGCCGGCGCTGGAGCGCGTCGCCGCGGGCGTCGACGCGGCGGTCGCCGACCGCTTCTACGCGCTGTCCTGGCAGAACCTGATCGGCAGCGGCGGCGCCGGACTGGAACCCAAGCGGCGCTTCATCGAGCTGCGCCCGCACCGCGACTACGGCCGCCTGCTGCCAGCCGCGGCAGCCATCGACACGATCCGCGCCCTAGGGCGACAACTGCACATCGACGCGGCGCACGGGTTGCGCCTGCGCCTGACCGGTTCGGCCGCGCTGGAGCACGAGGAGATCCAGAGCGCGTTCGAAGGCGGCGTCATCGCCTTCAGCGCGGCGCTGGCGATGGTGGCGGCGCTGCTGTTCCTCGCCCTGCGTTCGGTGCGGCTGGTGGTCAGCGCCGTGCTCACCCTGGGCTGCGGACTGATCGCCACCGCCGCCTTCGCCGCCGCCGCGGTCGGGCATCTGAACCTCATCTCGATCGCCTTCGGCGTGCTGTACATCGGCCTGGGCATCGATTACGCGCTGTACCTGTGCATGCGCTACCGCGAACTGCTCGGCGAAGGGACGGCGGCGGACATCGCGCTGCCGCGAGCGGCCGGCGACGTCGGCGGCTTCATGGCGGTGTGCGCCGCCACCACGTCGCTGGGCTTCTTCGCCTTCATTCCCACGCCGTTCACCGGCATCGGCGAGCTGGGTCTGATCTCGGGCGCGGGCATGTTCGTGAGCCTGTTCGTCAGCCTCACGCTCCTGCCGGCGCTGATCCATGTCCTGCCGCCCGATCCCGCGCGCGCGCGCCTGCGCCGCGGCGGCGCAGGGCTGGGATGGCGCGTGCTGGACTGGCCGTATCGCCACGCGCGCGCGATCTGGATCGGCGCCGGGCTGCTGGCCGTGGGCGCGCTGTTCCTGGCGCCGCAGGCGCGCTTCGACAAGGATCCGCTGGATCTGCGCGATCCGAACAGCGAATCGGTTTCCACCTTCCGCGACCTGCTGCGCGATCCCAACATCCCCACCCTGGCCGTGTCGGTGCTCACCGACGGCGCCGCGCAGGCGCGGGAACTGGCGACCAAGCTCGCCAGGCTGCCGCTGGTCGCGCATGCGCTGACCCTGTCCGACCTGATCCCCGACGACCAGGACGCCAAGCTCGCCATCCTCGACCAGCTCAACCTCACGCTGGGCCCTGCGCTGGCCACCGGCAGCGGTCCGCTCACGATCGCCGCGCGCGCCGACGACTACGCCGCCATCGACCAGTTCGCTCAGGATCTGCCCGCTTACGCCGCGCGCCGCTCGGGCGCGGACCGCGAGGCGGCACGCAGACTTCAGACCGCGCTGCAGGGACTCGCCGAGGCGTGGAGCAAGGGCGACGCCGCCGCGCACGACGCCCTGCTTGCGCGTCTGCGCCAGGCCTTGCTCGGCACCCTGCCGCAGCACATCGACGCGCTGCGCGAGGCCTTGGCGGCCCAACCGGTGACCGAAAAAGATCTGCCGCCGGCGCTGGTCGAGCGCTGGAAGAGCGCCGACGGCACCTATCGCATCGAAGTCTGGCCCAAGGAAGTGCTCGATAACACCGCGGCGATGGAACGCTTCGTGGCCCAGGTACGCACCGTCGCCCCCGACGCCGCCGGTGGACCGGTCGGCTATATCGAATCCGGACAGGCGGTGGTCCACGCTTTCCGCCTCGCCTTCCTGTATTCCTTCGTCGCCATTACCCTGCTGTTGATCGTCCTGCTGCGCAGCTTCGCGGACACCCTGCTCGTGTTGATCCCGCTCGCTCTGGCGATTCTGCTGACCCTGGCCGGCATGGTGTTGTTGCGCGTGCCGTTCAATTTCGCCAACGTCATCGCGCTGCCGCTGATCCTCGGCGTGGGCGTGGATTACGGCGTGTACCTGGTGCAGCACGGGCGCGCCCGCAAGGGTAACCTGCTGCACACCGGCACCGCGCGCGCGGTGTTGTTCGGCGCGCTGATCACCGTGGCCAATTTCGGTAATCTCATGCTCGCGCGTCACCCCGGCATGGCCAGCATGGGCCTGCTGCTGACTTTGGGCCTGACCATGACCTTGCTGTGCGCGCTGGTGCTGCTGCCGAGCTTGCTCGCGCGCCGCAGGTGACTGGCGATTCGGCGAATGCCGATCCTGCGCAAATGGTAATATTGGAAAGTCGGGAGAGGTACCGAAGCGGTCATAACGGCGCCGACTCGAAATCGGATGGGGGCTTAACCGCCCCACGTGGGTTCGAATCCCACCCTCTCCGCCAGGCTTAGAGGCAAGGGCCGACTGCTCGGCCTTGCCGCCGCAACGAGCGCGCTTCCGCTCGTCGGCTCACCGGGTTTCGCTGCTGCGCAGCGTGACTTGGCGCGCAAAACCGCGCAGAAACCCCGGTAGAAGATTAGGCTAATGACCGCGGGCCACCAGGCCGCGTCGCCGATTCGCACGGGCGATCTTGCGCGGCAGGCCACGGTCTAAAAGTTCTCCGGAAGGTCCAGACCTGGACTTTTTCCGGTCGCTCCGGAAGGGCGCGACGAACCGAGACGTTCCCGCGAGCGCGCGAGGCGCTCGCTCGCGGTGGGTACCTGCGGGTGCCCAGCGCAGGCGGATGAATCACGATTTTTTCTTCGCCTGCCCCTCATCCACCCTAGGAGAACCGCTGTTTTCCGATGTCCGCCGCGATCCGTCCATTGGTGATACTGGGCCTGTGGCTGCTGTTGGCCAGCCTGCTGGGGCTGTCCACCTGCTCGCCCAAGCTCGATGCGCTGGCGCGCGTGCGGCATGCCGGCGTCTTGCGCGTGGCCACCACGAACACTCCGACCACTTGCTACGACGGCGCGCGCGGCAAGACCGGCTTCGAATGCGATCTGCTGGCCGGCCTGGCCCGCCAGCTCGGCGTGCGCGTCGAGCTCACGTTCTACGACAGCACGCCGGCGGCGCTCGAGGCGTTGTTCGAACACCGCGCGGACCTCGCAGCCGCGGGCGTCGATATCACTCCCGAACGTGGAAAACAGTTTCGTTTCGGCCCGCCGTTCCAGCACGCGGTGCTGGAGCTGGTCTATCGCGCCGGCAGCCAAGCCCCGCGCGATCTCTCCGAGCTTGCCGGGCATCTGGTGGTGGTCGCGCACAGCAGCGCGGAGGAGCAATTGCTGGCGCTCAAACGACATTACCCCCGGCTTCAATGGACCACGGCGGCGCCGGGGGACGACAGCGAGGACCTGCTCGCCCAGGTGGCGGAAGGCCGCATCGACTACACCGTGGCCAATTCCGATCTGGTCGCGCTCAACCAGCGCTTTTATCCGCAGCTGCGCGTGGCTTTCGACGTGTCCGACCTGCAGAACATCGCCTGGGCGCTGCCGCGCGACGGAGACGACAGCCTGTATCTTGCGGTGCAGAACTACTTCCAGACCCTGGGCGACGTGGAGCTCGCCAAACTGCGCGACCGCTATTTCGCGGCGGCGGCCCAGGCCGACTATCTGGGCGTCAGCCGCTTCATCGCCGACGCGCAGCAGAAGCTTCCCCGAGTGCGCCCCTATTTCGAGCGGGCCGCGCAACGCTACGGTTTGGACTGGAAACTGCTCGCGGCGATCGGTTATCAAGAGTCGCGCTGGGATGCGCAGGCCGTGAGTCCGACCGGCGTGCGCGGCATCATGATGCTGACGGTGAGCACCGCCACCCACCTCGCGGTCGGCGATCGCAGCGACCCTCAGCAGAGCATCGAGGGCGGCGCGCGCTACTTGAGCGAGATCCTCCAACAATTGCCACCGCGGATCGAGCAACCGGACCGGATCTGGATGGCGCTGGCCGCCTACAATCAGGGCATCGGCCACCTGCTCGACGCGCGCGCCCTGGCGGCCCGCCGCGGAGGCGATCCCGACAGCTGGATCGACGTGCGCGACGCCCTGGCGCTCTTGTCGCACGAACGCTATTACCAACAGGCGCGCTACGGCTACGCGCAAGGGCGGGTGGCGGTGGCCTACGTGACCAACATCCGCAACTACTACGACATCCTGAAATGGATGACCCAGCATCCCGAGGCGCCCGTGCCGACGGACAATCTGGAAGCGCTCGCCGACCCGCTGCCGCTCAAATCAACAGGCGCGCCACGATTTGCCCGCGGCACAGGTGGCTTTCGATGAGTTCGTCCACGTCGCGCTCGTCCACGCAGCGGTACCACACGCCTTCGGGATAGACCACCACCGTCGGCCCGAGCTCGCAGCGATCCAGGCAGCCCGACTGGTTGATGCGGATCTTGCCGGGGCCGTCGAGGCCCAGCGCGCGCACGCGCTGCTTGCAGTAGTCGCGCAGGCGCGAGCCGCCCTTGTCGTTGCAGCACCCGCGCGGCGCGCCGGGCGGGCGCTGGTTGCAGCAGAAGAACACGTGCGTGCGGTAGTAACTCATCGGGAATCCCTGTGCAAGGCTAACCCGCCGCGGCCGGCGGTCGGCGCGCCAGCTCGGCCTCGAGGCGCAGCAGGATCAGCTCGGCCAGCTCGTCCTGCATGTACTGGCGCAGGCGCTCTTCCTCGGCTTCCTTGGCGAGGATCTCGCTCACGCTGAAGCTGTAGTCGCGCGAGACGCCCTGCGCCTCGGGGGCGATCAATTCCTGGCCGCCGCTGCGCAGCTCGAAGGTCACGCGCGTGACCAGGCGATACTCGATGGCCTTGCCGTCCAGGCCCACCGACAGCACCTCGCGCGTCTCGGAGAGGTCGGTCAACCGCAGGATCGACCGGGCCTGGTCCGCCTGCGATTTCACCTCGCCGCCGCGCGCCCGCAGACGCGCTTGCAGCGCGGTCTCCAGCGGCGGCGTGGTGACCTCGTAAGGCACCACCAGATCGATGTAAACCGAGCGCAGGGCGGCGGGCAGCGGCCGTTCGCCGACGAAATGGAACCCGCAGCCCGAGAGCAGGGCGCCCAGCGCGAGTGCGACGAGGGCGCGGATCATGTCACCAGGTTCACCAGCTTGCCCGGCACCACGATGCGCTTCTTGAGCGGCGCGTCGGCGACGAACTTGCGCACGTTGTCGTCCGCCAGCGCGGCGGCGACGACGGCGTCTTCCGCCGCATCGGCGGCCACCGTCACGCGGCCGCGCAGCTTGCCGTTGACCTGCACCACCAGGGTCACGGTCTCGACCGCGCGCGCCTCGGCTTCGGCCTGCGGAAAGGCCGCGTCGATCACCGGCGTTTCATGGCCCAGCGCGAACCACAGCTCGTGCGCCAGGTGCGGCACGATGGGCGCGAGCACGCGCACCAGCGCCTCCAGCACTTCCTGCATCACGGCGCGACCCTGGGGACTGGTGTCTTCGAAGCGCGCGGCCGCGTTGGCCAGTTCCATGCAGGCGGCGATGGCGGTGTTGTAGCTGTGGCGGCGCTCGAAGTCGTCGCCGATCTTGGCCAGCGCGTCGTGCAGCCTGCGCCGCAGCGCTTTTTGCGCCGCGTTCAACTGCGCGCGCGCCAGCGGCGGCGCGGGTCCGCGTTGCACATGAGCGTGCACCAGACGCCACAGCCGGCGCAGGAATCGCCCGGCGCCTTCGATGCCGGCGTCGCTCCATTCCAGGGTCGCCTCCGGCGGCGCGGCGAACATCATGAACAGGCGCACCGCGTCGGCGCCGTGCGCGTCGATGATGGTTTGCGGATCCACGCCGTTGTTCTTGGACTTGGACATGGTGCCCAGACCCGCGGCGACCAGCGGTTCGCGCGTGATCTTGTGCAGCGCGCGCAGCGGCGCGCCGTGCGCGTCGCGCTCGACCTCCACCTCCTGCGGCGAAATCCACTCGCGCCCGCCGCCCGGCGTCACTTTGTAGTAGGACTCGGCCAGCACCATGCCCTGCGTCAGCAGTCGCGTGAACGGCTCGCCGATGGTCAGCAGGCCCAAGTCGCGCATCAGCTTGGTGAAGAAGCGCGCGTAGAGCAGGTGCAGGATCGCGTGCTCGATGCCGCCCACGTATTGATCCACCGGCAGCCAGTAGCCGGCGCGCGAGTCGAGCATCGCGTGCTCCTGATCGGCGCAGGCGAAGCGCGCGAAATACCAGGACGAGTCCACGAAGGTGTCGAAGGTGTCGGTCTCACGCCGCGCTTGCTTTCCGCACTGTGGACAATCGCAGCGGTAGAACGCCGGGTCGCGCGCCAGCGGATTGCCGCGCCCGTCCGGGACTTTGTCCTCGGGAAGCACGACCGGCAACTGGTCCTCCGGCACCGGCAGCGCGCCGCAGCGGTCGCAATACACGATGGGGATCGGACAACCCCAGTAGCGCTGACGCGAAATGCTCCAGTCGCGCAAGCGGTAATTCACCTGCCGCCGGCCGCGCCCCAGCGCTTCCAGCCGGGCCGCGATGGCCTCGAACGCCTGCCCGAAATCCAGGCCGCTGAACTCGCCGGAGTCGAACAGGATGCCCTTGTCCACGTAGGCCGCCTGCGAAACGTCCGGCGGCCCGGCGTTGCGCGCCGGCGCGATCACCGGCTTGACCGGCAGTCCGTGCTTGCGCGCGAACGCCCAGTCGCGCTGGTCATGGGCCGGCACCGCCATGACCGCGCCGCTGCCGTAGGTCATGAGCACGAAATTCGCCGCCCACACCGGGATGCGCGCGCCGGTCAGCGGATGGAGCGCGTCGATGCCCAGCGGCACGCCGCGCTTTTCCATCGTCTCCAGCGTGGCCTCGGTCACGTCGCTCTTGCGCGCCTCCTCGACGAAGACGGCCACGCGCGGATCGCGGGCGGCCGCCTCGAGCGCCAGCGGATGCTGGACGGCCACGGCCATGTACGTCACCCCGAACAGCGTGTCCGGACGCGTGGTGAACACGGTCAGATGCTTGGCCCGCTCGGCGAGCGGGAAGTCGATCTCCAGACCCTCGCTGCGGCCGATCCAGTTGGCCTGCATGACGCGCACCGCCTCCGGCCACTGCTCGAGCCGCTTAAGTTCCGCCAGCAGCTCGTCGGCATAGGCCGTGATTCTCAAGAACCACTGCGGCACCTCGCGCTGCTCGACGAGGGCCCCGCTGCGCCAGCCGCGGCCGTCGATCACCTGCTCGTTGGCGAGCACGGTCTGGTCCACCGGATCCCAGTTCACCAGCGCGTTCTTGCGATAGACCAGGCCGCGCTTGAACAACTGCACGAAGAACCATTGCTGCCAGCGGTAATAGCGCGGCTCGCAGGTGGCGAGGCGGCGCGACCAGTCGTAGGCGAAGCCGAGCTGCTTGAGCTGGGCGCTCATCGCCTCGATGTTGGCATGGGTCCACTGCGCCGGCGGCAGGCCGTTCTTGAGCGCCGCGTTCTCCGCCGGCAGGCCGAAGGCGTCGAAACCGATCGGCTGCAGCACGTTCTTGCCGCGCATGCGCTGGTAGCGGGCGATCACGTCGCCGATGGTGTAGTTGCGCACGTGCCCCATGTGCAGCCGGCCGCTGGGATAGGGAAACATGGACAGGCAGTAGAACTTCTCGCGCGCGGGATCCTCCTGGGCGCGGAACGAAGCGTGGGCATCCCAGTAGGCCTGCGCGGCGCGCTCGACCTCGCGGGGTGAGTATTCGGCTTGCATCGGGGCGGATCGGGTGGCGGGAGCGCGTAGTTTAGACGGCCGGCGCGGCTTGCTAAACTGCCCATCGAATGCGCGCTTGGCCGCTATGGTCCCGAGTAGGCCCTCTGCGGCGGCAAGCCCGCCAACCGGTTCGACCTTGGCCTGTGGTCCACACGCCTCCATGAACGACATCGCGCGGCCGCTGATCGCGCGCCTCGAAAACCGCCAGGCCCGCATCGGCGTGATCGGCCTGGGCTACGTCGGCCTGCCGCTCGCGCTGCGCTTCGCCGAGGTCGGTTTCCGCGTCACCGGCTTCGACACCGATCCGGACAAGCCGCGCAAGCTCGCCGCCGGCGAGAGCTACATCAACTACATCCCCAATGAGACGATCGCCGCGGCGCTCGCGCGTGGCTTGACCGCCACCACGGACTACGCCGCCACCGGGGACTGCGACGCGCTCCTCATCTGCGTGCCCACGCCGCTCGACCGCCACCGCGAACCGGACTTGAGCTACGTGCTCGACACTGCCCGCGCGCTCCTGCCGCATCTGCGCCGCGGTCGGCTCGTCTGCCTGGAGAGCACCACTTACCCCGGCACCACCGAGGAAGAACTCAAGCCGCTGCTGGAATCCGGCGGCCTGCGCGCGGGCGAGGATTTCTTCCTGGTCTATTCGCCGGAACGCGCCGACCCCGGCAACCCGCGCTACGACACGCGCAACATTCCCAAGCTGGTCGGCGGGGTGACGCCCGCCTGCCGCGACGTCGGCATCGCGCTCTACGCGCAGGCGGTGGAGCGCGTGGTGCCGGTGTCCAGCCCGCGCGTGGCCGAGCTCGCCAAGCTCCTGGAGAACATCCACCGCGCGGTCAACATCGGCCTGGTCAACGAACTCAAGCTGCTCACCGACAAGATGGGTCTGGACATCTTCGAGGTGATCGACGCCGCCGCCACCAAGCCTTTCGGCTTCGTGCCCTACTACCCCGGCCCCGGCCTGGGCGGGCATTGCATTCCCATCGACCCCTACTACCTCACCTGGAAGGCGCGCGAATACGGCGTGCACACGCGCTTCATCGAGCTCGCCGGCGAGATCAACCACGCCATGCCGGAGTTCGTCGTGCGCAAGACCGCCGAGGCGCTCAACGCCCGCGGCAAGCCGCTCAAGGGCGCGCGCCTGCTGATCCTGGGCATCGCCTACAAGAAGAACGTGGACGACCTGCGCGAATCGCCCGCGCTGGAGCTGATCGAACGCTTCCAGCAACTCGGCGCGCAAGTGGCCTACAGCGATCCGCACATCCCGCACATCCCGCCGTTGCGCCGCGGCCGCATCCCGCTCGCCAGCGTCGCGCCCACCCCCGAACGCCTGGCGGCGACCGACGCGGTGATCATCGCCACCGACCACGACGCCTTCGACTACGCCGCGGTGCTCGCCCATGCCCCGCTGATCGTCGACAGCCGCGGCCGCTACCGCGAGCCGGCGGGGCCGGTGGTGCGGGCCTGATCGCAGGCATTTCGAAATCGTCGGTGCCGGACGCAGCGACGCTACCATCGCGCGCGGCACCGGCATCCGCGAGTGACCGCGCTTGCGTAAACTCTATGGCCGAGCTCACTGGCGCAGCCGCAGGGCGCCGCTCTGCCCCGCGCGCAGGAGAGGCTTGGGGTTGGGGACGCCAAACTGACAATTTCTGTCGCTTCCTGCCCGCGCCGCGAGCGAAAAGACACACCAAGCGCAGGCCAAGTGCTTATTCCAAAAGGCGCCGCCGGCTGGCACGGAGACTGCAAGAATCGCTGTTGCGGCGACGGCCGCATTTCAAAACCCCAACCGTTAACGGAGTGAACCCCATGAAAAGGATGCAACAGGGCTTTACCCTGATCGAGCTGATGATCGTGGTGGCGATCATCGGCATCCTGGCCGCCATCGCGATTCCGGCCTACCAGGATTACGTGATCCGTTCCAAGGTGTCCGAGGGCCTGGCCCTGGCCGACGCGGCGAAGACCGCGGTCGCCGAAACTTGGCAATCCAAGGGAACGTTGCCGGGTGACAACGCCGCCGCAGGCCTTTCGTCAGCCGCCTCCATCACCGGCAACAACGTCAAGTCGGTGGCAGTAGGCGCCAGTGGCATCATTACCGTCACGTACAGCGACGCCAATACCAATCTAGGCGGTAAAACCATTGTTCTGACGCCGACGACTGGCGTCGGTGGAATCAAGTGGGATTGCACGGGAGGCGATCTCGCCGGCAAGTATCGCCCGGCAAGCTGCCGTTCGTAAGTCCTCTCACCGATATAGGGAAAGCCCGCTCCATGCGGGCTTTCTTTTTTCCGCTTTGATGCCTGCGACCCAAACGGCCGTGCGCCGCGATTCATTCCTGGCCCTCGGGCTCTTATGCCTGTGCGGATTCGCGCTGTGGAGCTTCTGGCCCGGGCGCACGGGTCCCTTTCTCTTCGACGATTTTCCCAACCTGGCTCCGCTCGGCCTGTTCGGCGGCGTGCACGACTGGCGCTCGGCAGAACGCTTCATTTTCGGTGGGACCTCGGGACCGCTGGGGCGCCCTCTGGCGCTGGCCACTTTCCTGATCAACGATCACGCCTGGCCCAGCGACCCGGAACCGTTCAAGTACACGAACCTGATGCTGCACCTCCTCGCCGGTGTCGTCTTGTTCGCTTTCCTCCTGCAGCTGGAACGTGCAAATCCCCTCCGCAGGGTACCGCCCGGTTGGGCGGCTTGGTTCGCCACCGGAGCCTGGATGTTGAGCCCGCTGCAAGCCGCGCCCATTTTCCTGACCGTGCAGCGGATGACGATCCTTTCGGGTCTCTTCGTTTTCGCCGGTCTGGCGCTGTGGACTGCGGGACGCAACCGGATCGCCGAAAACCGTCGCGGCGGCTACCTGCGGATGACCGCCGGCATCGCCGGCGGCAGCTTTTTGGCAGCGCTGTGCAAGGAAAACGGCGTTCTGCTGGCACCCTTGGCCTGGGTCGTCGAAGCCACACTGGCGCCTTTACCCCGCGAACGCACGGCGCGTCTCTGGAAGCTTGCGTTCCTGGGGCTGCCGTCTCTGGCGATCGTCGCTTATTTTGTCGTGCAATGGCCCGAGGTTCTCAACGGTTATCGCTGGCGCGATTTCACGCTCAGCGAACGGCTGATGACCGAACCCGGCATTCTCATCGATTACCTGCGCCACATATTTTTGCCGCGCATTACGACGACCATTTTCCGTGACGATTATCCACTGACGGTCTCTGTCAATGCACAGACCGTTGCGACTTGGCTGGGCTGGATTCTGGCCCTTGGAGCCGCGTTGATCGCACGGCGGAAAGCGCCGCTATTTTCATTCGCCGTACTGTTTTTTTTGGCCGGCCACGTCCTCGAATCCGGGCCGATCGCCTTGGAGCTGTACTACATCCATCGCAACTACGTGCCAATGGTCGGCATGCTGTTCGCGGTGGCCGCGGCCGTGGCGATCTTGCTGCGTCACCATCCCCGCGTGACTTTCGCAATAGCGGCGGCCTACCTGGCGTTGTTGGCGGTTCTGACTCGCAGCGAAAGCCGTTATTGGGGAAACGAAGGCTTACTTGCAAACGCTTGGGCCGTTGAAAGACCCGCATCGCCACGCGCCGCATCGATGGCCGCCAATTATTGGAGTACTCGTGGCCAGCCAGACAAGGCGATTGCCCTCGTTGAGCGGACGCTGAGTTTGCAACCCGATTCTCTCTCGTTGTGGGTGGGCGATTATTACTTGCATTGCCTGGCCGGCAAGGAAAATCGCGCGATTTGGGAAAAGATTTGGGACGAGCTGCCCAAAGGTAGCCAAAATTTCGCGTTACTCGGAACCTTCGACACGCTGGCTTTGAACATCCGCGATCATACCTGCCGCGAGGTGACGATTCGGGATATCGCCATGGCTCTCGATCGGCTCAAGCAGAATCCCTACTTCGCCAGCGCCGATCTTCAATCCCAGATCAACTACAATCTTGCCATCTACTTCCTGGAACTCAACGAACATGCCGCGGCAGCCGGAGCGCTCGAACAGGCAATCAAACATGCACCGACGGTTTACGAGCTGGAACTGCTCGGCGATCTCTATGCCGAATACGGCGATAAGCAACGCGCGGCTGCAACTTATCGTCGTGCGCTGAAGATCAATTTCTACAGCAACGTTTACCGTCGTTTCCTATTCGACAATCCTGAGACCGATGGGCTACGGAAAAAACTGGATGGATTGGACCCCATTAGTCGCGAGCACCCGAATGAAGTAAGCGCATTGAGTGAATAACGCCATGCTCACCGAAAGTGGCACTTCTCTCAAGCGACCGTTTCTCATGATCCAGCGGGGGATCGCGGCGCTGCGTCTGGATTTCCATCCGCGTAGCGAGCGCGGAGTACTGGTTCGCCAAGCGCTCGGCACGATCAGCCTGCGTGCCGGCGCTTTGCTGATCGCTTTCATCGCCAGCATCCTGTATGCACGCACGGTCGGCGCTTACGGCTACGGGCTTTATGCCTACGTGCTGGCCTGGTCGGCGGTTGTTGCCATTCCAGCCGGGCTGGGTCTGTCGGAGTATCTGGTCCGGGAGGCAGCCAAAAATCCCGAGCCTGGTCGTTTGCGCCATTCCATTCCCGCCATACATTTCCGTGAACTGGCGACCCGGCGCTTATCTCAGAAGCAGCAGTAGCCTCTTGATCTGGCTCGTACTGCGCGCGACGGCGCAGGCGACGATGGTGGTGCTGCTGGCGCAAGACCTGGGAGCGCAAGGCTACGGGCAGTTCGTTGCCGCGCTGGCGGTGGTGGGGTTCTTCACGCCTTTGGCCGCTCTCGGCCTGGGGCCTTTGCTGCTGCGTGACGGCGCGCGACAGCCGCAGACGCTACCTCGACAGGTGGGCATGGCATTGGCGCTGTGGTGGCCGGCGGTGTGGATCTTTTCCCTGATTGCCGCGTTGATCGCCTACTGGTCTTTGCCGACTGCTCTGCCGCTTGGAATCCTCGCCGCTTTTGCTTTGGGCGAGGTGCTCTCCACCTCGCTGATCGAACTCGCCGGGCGCATCGCGCAATCCCAGCAACGGGTGCGCACCTTTGGCGTCCTGCAAGCTGGATTGATGTTCGCAAGGCTATTCGCACTCCTGGTTTACGCCGCGCTGTTTGCCCCTAGCCCCAGCGGTTGGATGATGGTGTATTCGGGAATCAGTTTGATCTATGCCGCCTTCGTCGCAACACGACTGGTCAGGGCTTTTCATCCGCTTTGGCCTGAGCAGCGAAACTGGGCTTTGATCAAAGAGGGATTTCCCTTCACCGCCGGCGCTCTCTCTTTTCGTTTGCAAGCGGAGTTCAACAAGCCAGTTCTGGCGCAGCTCGGATACGCGCAGGCAGGTGCCTACGGCATAGCCCAACGCCTGATCGATCTGGCGAGCTTGCCGCTGACTGCCCTCCAAGAAGCCTTGTGGCCGAGAGTCTTCGCTGCGCAACGTCCCGGCACGAGCTTGCTGCACACCGGCGGTTTTCTCGTGCTGCTGGCGCTGGGGATCGGAGGCGCTTTGGCCTGGGCTGCACCGCTGCTCGTTTGGTTGCTCGGGTTCGATTATGGAGAATCGGCTCGTGTTTTGACCTGGCTCGCGTTTTTTCCGGCGGTCCAAGTGCTGCGTAACCTGGCGAACGCCTGGCTGATCGCCCAGAAATTCAGCCAATCCCTGCTCGTCGTTCATGGAGTGGCGGTCGTTGCGGGAGTATCGTTGACCTTATGGCTCATCCCACGTTTCGGCCTTGCCGGCGCGGCTTGGGCGATGTATGGGAGCGAAATGTCGGCGCTGTTTGTGCAATGGGCGTTGGCGATTCATCACCGGTCCACGCAGATTAAAAAGGCCAAGACATGAACGATTTTTCGAAAGAACTCTTCGACAATTACGCTCGACACTACGAGTCCATGGCTAAGATAGAACGCCTCCCCGATGATTTGGAACGCCTACGACGGGACCGCCTGCCGCATTGGATCGATTCGATCCCAAAAAACGCGCGCATTCTGGATATCGGCTGCGCCCAGGGCCATCATCTGGAAGCGTTGCGGCGGGCGGGATTCACGAACCTGACCGGCGTGGAGATTTCCGAACAGCTTCTCAACGCAGCTAGGCAGCGGCTGCCGCAGGCGCAATTGATTCAGGCCGACATCCGCGAATGGTTACAGAAACAGAAAGCGTCGGCGGAATCCTTCGACGTAGTGTTCTTTCACGACGTGCTCGAACATCTGCCGCGCGAGGACACCATCGAGGTGCTGCGCGGGTTTTACCGTTTGCTCGCACCGGATGGGCGGCTCAGCGTGCGGGTGCCAAACATGAGTTGTTTGATAGCCCCTAATTGTATGGCCCTTGATTTTACCCATATCGCCCACTTTACCGAGTTCTCGTTGCTTCAGGTGTTGGAGGCGGCAGGCTTCGATCCCGGCAGGATCGAATTCGAGTCCCAGGCGCCTCGGCTGTTCTGGTCTTGGCGCAGACCCCCATCGGGCAGTCTTCCGGCTGCTCAACCGCGGGCGGTGGCATCTCAATCGCCTGGTACATCGAGCCCTGTATTTGCTTGTGGACTTTACTACGCCAACTCAGTTCGATCCCAATCTCATCGCAGTAGCTCGCAAATGAAAATCGGTTTAGATGCTTTCCCGCTTGCGGGCCGTATCACCGGAATTGGTCGCTATGTGTTGGAAATCAGCCATGAGCTAGATGCGCTTCTACCTGATGCCGAGTTTTTCCTTTACAGCCCAGAGCCGATAGCTGTAGAGCTACCGTCCGGACGTTGGCACGTAAGAATCGGCGGCTCTCGCTTTCCAAGTTCCTATCGTTGGCTGAAAACTAAGGTCCGTGAGATGGCGATAGCCGATGGCATTGACGTTTTTTGGGCCACGCGCACGATTCTGCCTGCATTTTCCAACAAATTTCGCACTCTTACCACCGTTCATGACCTCAATTATCAAGTTTTCCCAAAATCTATGCCCTATGTCACCCTATGGGTACATCGCCTGTGGTTTGCGCGCGATGTATGCCGGGCGGATACAGTGGTAACCAATTCCCAGGGTACGGCAAACCGGCTGCGCGACATATTGGGTGTGGAAGCAGACGCTGTGGCACGTCCAGGTGTGAAGCCGCCGTTTGGCCCGCAAGACCCATACAAGGTTGCAGAAAAACTAGCTGCGCTTGGTGTTGAAAATCCTTATTTTCTTTCCGTCGGTACTCTAGAGCCGCGCAAGAATCTGTCGGCGCTGATCGAGGCATTCGTTTCCCTAAAACAGGCAGGTGAACTGCCAGATCATCGATTGCTGATCGTAGGCAGCCGAGGCTGGCGCGGTAGGCGCCTGCACGCACTATTGGATAAGTCCGAGCGTTACGGGGTAACTTGGCCAGGTTTCGTTGCGGACGAGGATCTAGCAGCGCTGTACTCAGCGGCCGAGGCTTTTGTGTTCCCTTCACTTTATGAAGGGTTTGGTATTCCGGTGGCGGAAGCCCGAGCCTGTGGCGCGCCGGTTATTGCATCCGACCTGCCGGAATTACGTGAAGCAGCTGGCGATGCGGCCATTTTCGTCGAGCCTACAGTAGCGGCCCTGCGTGAGGCATTGCAGCAAGCGGGCAAGCAGCAGGTTTGTTTCTCGAGCTCAGGGAAAGTTTTAAGCTGGACTGAAGCAGCGAAAGTGATGGCTGACCAATTTAGAAAGCTTGCATGAATCTGCCGAATTGCTATTCCTTCGAAATAATCCTGTACAGTTCGATATAGCGGGAGATTTGAGTCCCTATCTCAAAGTAGGTTTTAACTCGTTGTCTCGCCGCTTGCCGCATCATCCGCCAACGGGCGATATCAGTTGTGAGCGTGCGCGCCGCCTGGACAAATGCCTCGATACCATCCACTGGGCACAGCAGGCCAGTCACGCCGTCTTCAACCACCTCTGGCAGCGATGAGGTGCGCGCGGCGATGACCGGCAGACCGCAGGCCATCGCTTCGGCCGCCACCAGGCCGAACCCTTCCAGCCGTGAAGGGAACAGCAAGGCATCGGCCTGCTGGTAAGCAGCGACCAGCGCTGGGTCGGAGAGCCGCCCGAGATTGCGGCAGTTCGGCGGCAGTGGGCAACGTTCATGCGCGCCGTTGCGGTCAGCGGTGTAGGCCAGTTCGAAATCGTCTCCCAACGCTTGCATGATCGGTGCGAGCAGATCGACGCCCTTTCGGGGAATCCAGTTGCCCACGTAGAGGAGGCGGAACGGTCGATTTGGAGACGTACGTTCGGTCGGATGGTAGCGTCTCGTATCGACGCCATTATGAATAACTTCTATCCCACTTAGGTCAAAAATATTTTCATAGGCCGTTGCGGTGTAGCGGCTTACAGCGACAATTCTATTGGACCGATTCAGCAGAGCTTTTTCTACTCGTTTAATCCACAGGCAGTGGTAATGGACTTGCACGCAAGATTTATAGGGAGTCAGCAGAGGGTCGTGAACGCAGTGATGAACAGTGGTGAGCACCGGCAAATCCGGCGGCAAAAAACGCGGAGGCAGCCAGGAATTGACGTGGACGATGTTGGCCCATGCCGGCGGGCTGGGAACCGGCACGCTCCAGGGGGCATACTCGGCGCGCAGCGGCAGCCAGGTGATCGCGGCGCGAATGCCGCGTTCGTTGAGTCCGGCGCAGAGGCGTTCCGTGAACACGTCGGCGCCGCTG
>JADGHB010000064.1 GCA_019689635.1 Nevskia sp.
GGACGTAGGCACCCAGCAACAGCACCATCAGCAGGCTCGGAGCCATCGCTCCGCCGCCCCCGCCCGACGAACCGCCACTCGAGCCACCGCCGCCACTCGAGCCACCGCCGCCACTCGAGCCACCGCCGCCACTCGTGCCGCCGCTCGAACTGCCGCCGCTGCTGGAACCTCCGCTACTGGATCCGCCGCCGTTGACGGCAACGGTCACGCGCGCGATCGCCGAGCCATTGCCGGCCTTGTCGTAGGCACGCAAAAGATAGACGTGACTGCCCGCCGGCTGTGGATCGGTGACCAACGAATCGGCCTGCCCCGCCGCGGCATGCACCGGAAACTTGCCGAGATCTTCGGCATCCGCCCAGGCCACCGATGGCCCGGAAGCACGGCGTAGTTCGTAATGGTCCGCTCGTCCGCACAGACGATCGTCGCCAGTGGCGGTGAACTGGAAGCGCACGCGCCCGTCGTCGCCGGCCTTGGCGACGACGGCGGCAATGGGAGAGGGGCGCTCGGCGTCGGTGCCGTAGTTGCCGGAGTTGTGGGCGTCGTGCTGATACTGCGGCCACTGCGACAGCGCCGCGCAGTCGTGCGTGCCATCGATCTTGGTGGTGGTCGGGTACAGGCGCAGATAACCCTCGCGCGTGGTGGTGGCGATGGACAGGAACTGCGCCGCCTGGCCACCCACCGGCGCGGCGCCGACCGCGGCGGCGGATACGGTCCAGCCGCCGCTGTGCAGGCGCGTGACCTGGGGAAGCAATAGCGCACTCTGGCCCACGATCACGGTGTCGTTCACGGCAGTGCCCTGGATCACGTCGGCCTTGCCGTCGCCATCCACGTCGGCGAAGATCGGTTGCGTAAAGAATTGCAGATCGTTGACTTCCACCGGCGCGCCCAGCTCGTACTGGCCGGTCGTGGCGTTCCACAAGCCGAGTTGATCCTGGGCGAGGATCTGCTGACCCTCGAGCGCGAGATCGAGCACGCGTTCCAGTCCGGCGCCAGGACCGGCGACGGTGAAATGCGTGCCGCCGTCCATCGAGCCCACCGACAGCGCGCCCACCGCCACGTAAGCCGGCGTATCGGTGGTCACCGGCGTGGCGGAGAGCGTGTTGGTCTTGCCCAGCGTGGCGCCGAGGAAGGAGCTGCCGTCGCCGCGGAAGAGATAGCCAGGACCGGCGACGGAGGCGGCGACGATCTCCGGCTTGCCGTCGCCGTCCAGATCGACCAGGGCCGCCGGCGAGTTGGTTCCCTCGCCGACGTCGGGCAAAAGGCCGGTGGTGATGAGCGCCATCTTGACCGGCCAGCCCTTGAGATAGGCCTGGTCCTCGGTGTGCGGCGTGCTGGCGACGTCGGGATTCACGTCGGCGGCGTTTTGCGGATGCCGGGTGCCGTCGTGGTGTAGCGCATAGAGCCGGGTGTTGCCGGGACTGACGATGCCCAGCGGGCCGATCACCTGAGTGAGCAGCCCGGTCAGCAAATCCGCGTTGGGCGCCTCCACGTATTCCTCGTTGGCGCCGACCACCACTTCCAGATAGCCGTCGCCGTCGACGTCACCGAGGCTGGGCGTGGTGACGATCATGCCTTGCTGCTCGGCCTGGACCCCGCTTTTGAAGGTATAGAACTGCGTGAGCGGATCCATCGTGGCCACCGTGGCCGGGTCGCGCAGTACCACCGGCCAGCCCGGCACGGGCGTGCCGTCCGCATGCCAGGCATAGACATGACCGTCTCCAGCGCTCGCGACGATCTCCAGGCCCGGATAGGACGGATCGAGATCGCCTACGCTGGGCGCGAAGCTGATCCAGGCGTTGCGGCGGTTGTACTGATCGCGCTTGCGGCCGTCGGGCGCGTAGATCTCGCATTTGGGAATGGTCGCCGGCGTGCAGGCCACCGGCTGGCTGATGGAATAATCCACCGTGACCGGAAAGCCTTTGCGCAGCGTGCCGTCCGGCTCCCAGGCGTAAACGCGCCCGTCTAAATCGGCGGCGATGACTTCATTGGACCCGTCGTCGTCCAAATCCGCCACCGCCGCCGTCCCCCCCAAAATCCCGCTATAGAAATCGCTGGGCACCTCGCCGCGCGTGAAGGCGTTGTTCCCGCTGCGAGGGATGGAGGCCAGCGGCAAGGTGTGCACCGGCCAGCCGGGCAGCTCCGCGCCGCTGGCCACGTCGGTGTAAGCGTGCACCAGGCCGTCGTCGGAGGCCACGATCAACTCGTCGCGTCCATCGCCGTCCACGTCGTGGAACGAGGGCGACGGCGAGCCGCCGCCGCGGGCGTGGTCGCGGCCGAGATCGGCGCGGATGACGCTTTCCGCGGCAGGGTAGACGTCCACCTGCTTCTGGAAGACCGCCTCGTTGTTGACCGTGTCCTTGGCGTTGGCCGGGTGGGCGATCACCCGCAGCCGCAGCCGCACCGCATATTGCTCGGGCTTGAAAGGACTGGTGGGATCGATGACGAAGGGATAGCCATTCATGGCCTGTGCCGCGGCCACGGCGGCCACCGGGATGCGGCCGAGCTCGCCCTCGAGCGCGTGGCTCAGACCCTGGCCCGAAGCAGCGACGATCCAGGGTCCGCCGCTTTGCTCCTGCGAACCGGGCGCGGCATCCATCCCGCCTGGCCAGCGCTGGGCTTGCGCGCCCGGGGCCCATTCCAGGATCCAGTCGAAGGTGCCGCCGGCGGCGGTCACACGGTTGGCCGCCGCGTGTCCGCGCACCACGATGTCGGCCGTGTCGCCGTCCTCGTCGGGCAGCAGCAGCGTGCCGTCCGCCTTGTAGGGATACTGCGCCCACCACAAGGGCGCGCTGATGTCCGCCTCTGGCGGAATGCGGTCCTGCGCGGTGAGCGCGGGATCGCCATCGACGCGCGTCGCGTCGCCGTCGCGGCCGATCATGCGCAGCAGCCACCCGTAGTTGGCGCGACCATAGCCGGTGAAGAAATCCCAGCCGCGCTCGGTCTGATAACGGCGCGTTGGCACCGGGAAGATCGTCACGTCATTGTTCGGCGGCGCAACACCCGGCAAGCCGTCGGGCGCGCTGTTGCAACCGGCGTGTTGCGGACAGGGCGTGGAGAAATCGATGTCGTCGGCCGCCAGCCGCCAGAGCTGCATCGCTTCCTCCGCGGACAGCGGATAGTCCGCGGGCGTGCCATCGTCGCGGAGGTAATTGGTCATCTTGCCGCGCTCGACCGCGTTCTTCGCCGCCGAGATCAGCAGGCCGGAGATGCCCGAGGAGCGGCCGGTCGCCTCCGAAGAACAGGAAGTCGAAGGAATGGAGACGTAGGTGTAGCCACCGAAGTTGGTGCAACCGTTGAGATAGAGATAGCTGTACGGGAGATTGGTCGGCAACGAGGGATTGCGAATGCTGTTGACCACCATGCGGTGATCGAGCGCCGCTGGCCAGTTGTGGTGCGCGGCCGCCTCGTCGGCTTCGGAGGCGTGGATGATGACGCCGTGCTGGTAAGCGTAGTCGTTGGCGACCTGGGCGAAGCTGGTGTGATTGACGGTGCCGAGCGCTTCCTGCACCACGGAAACGCCATTGTCCACCGCGTAGATCACCGCCTGCGCGTAGTGGTTGATGTCGGCGACGAAGGAGCTGCCCACGCGCAGCATCATCACCATGCAGTTGGGGCACTGGCCGTTGTCGCCCAAGCCCGCCTCCGAAGACGAGTCCTTCATCTCGCCGGTGCCGTGGCCATAGGACACGTCGTCGAGCGGGTCGTTGTCGTTCTCGTAGAAGTCCCAGCCGGCGATGTCGTCCACGTAGCCGTTGCCGTCGTTGTCCACGCCGTCGCTGAAGGTGAGGATCAGATCCTCGGGATCGAGCGCGCCGTTACCGTTCAAATCCTTCACCCGTGGATCGTGGGCGTAGTCCTGGACGTTGAACACGCCGTCGCCGTTGCAGTCGTAGCCGCCGAAACGCCGATCGTCGGGATTGCCGGTCTTGCCGTTGGCGCAGATCGGCTTGGGCAGCTCGCCGCGATTGAGATAAATCTTGTTGAACAGGCTCGGCTGCTTGCGATCCCATTCGATCCCGGAATCCAGCACCGCGATCACCACGTCGGGCCGGCCGGTGGAAACTTCCCAGGCGCGATTGGTCGCAGCCCCCTCCACGCCGTACAGTTCCTGCGGGTTCTGGATCAGGTTCAGATGCGAGGAATCCTGGTAGTCCGAGAATTTCCAGGAATTGACGCAATCGAAATCCGGCGGCAGATCGTTCCGGGACTGATCGCCCTGCGAGCAATCGCCGCTGCCGATGTAAAGGTAAGAAGCGTAGTCGTCGGGATCAGCAGGATTCGGCACGCCGTAAGGCAGGATCGCCGCCGCCGGCCCAGCGCACAGCGCCGCGGCCGCAGCCAGAAGCCGCGTCAACCTCCACGTCCGGAATCTTCCTGCGGTTCGGTCCGGCGGCTGCTCCGCGCCGGGGTCCACCCCGTCTGCCGACTGCATCGCTCCCCCTCGCCGGCCGTTAATTACAAGCCTGTAAGTTTCCGGGGAATGCTAGCGCCGGGGTCGAACGCGCGTCAATGCCTCGGCGAACCGACAGCGGATTCATGCAGACTGTTCGTTCCAGCACCCCGAACGTTCGCCCAATGATGAGCCGCTTTCGTGCGGATATTTTGTTGTTCATTTGCGCCGCCATCTGGGGCACGGCATTCGTCGCGCAGAAAGACTGGCACGCTGCGGATTGGCCGCTGCTCTTCGTGGCCGCGCGCTTCGCGCTCTCGGCCCTGCTGCTCGCTCCACTGGCGCTGCACGAAGCGCGCGCCGCGCCGCGGCTCCGGCATGCCGAGCGCCGGCTGGCCCTTGGCATCGGCGCATGCCTGGCGACCGCCGCCGTCCTGCAACAGGTCGCGCTGACCGGCACCACCGCCACCCATGGCGGTTTCCTCACCGCGGTGTATGTGGCCTTCGTGCCCTTCGTGGTGTGGGCGCTCGCACGGACCCCGCCGCGGCCTGCGGTACTCGGAGCGTGCGCGTTGAGCGTCGCGGGCGCCTGGCTGCTGGCGGGCAAAGGCCATGCGGGCGGATGGAAATCCGGCGATCTCGTGCTGCTCGCCTCCGATCTGGCGTGGGCGCTGCACATCACGCTGGTGGGCAAATTCCTCGTCCAGTGCCAGCGCCCTTTCCTGCTGTGCCTCGTGCAGTACGCGGTCACGTCGTCCACGGCCGCCGTGCTAGGTTTGGCTACCGAATCTATTGCACCCGGCGAACTGCGCGCCGCCCTGCCGTCCGTGCTCTACGCCGGTCTCGCGTCCGGCGGTATCGCCTACACCCTGCAAATCGTGGCGCAACGCCACACGCCCGCCGCGGAAGCGGCCCTGATCATGTCGCTGGAGTCCGTGTTCGCCGCCATCGCCGGGGCGATCCTCCTGCACGAACGGCTGGCGCCGCTGGCCTGGCTTGGCTGCGCATTGATTCTCGCAGGAACCATCGCGGTGGAACTGGCACCAGCGCTGCAGCGCAGCCTGGTGCGGTGGATGAGAGAGTAAACCGCATGCCGCAGTGACATTCGATTCCTTGCCCACAGAAACGACAAAACCCGAGCACGGTCGATAAGGCCAACTACTGCGAGACGCCCGATCCGCAGTGGCTACACCGCGAGCGCGGCGGGGTGCTGGTCGCGGCCGAGCCGCCGGGGCCTGCACCAGCGAGCGCGCCGAAGACGAACGGCGGTTTCGTGCTGCCCGAGGCGAACCGGTCGCGGATCGGGCACTACGAGTACGACCTGCCGCCGGGATGGGAGCCGGTGTCATGACTCGGCGCGGCATGAAACTGCGCGGCCCGGCGCACGTGTGCCGGGTGCCGCTGTTCGCCGCCACACGGCGGCTGGCCGCCGGAGTGGTACAACATCGCGTGACGACGAGCTGGGGCGCGGCGACGATCACGGGGCGACTCGATCAGCGACACCGCGACGTGATCGACGCCGCGATGTCGGTCGCCATCAGTCGGCGGGAGGAGTCCACGGGGGATGTGACATACGCCGTGGACAGTGCGAGGCTGCGCAGTGTGTTGGGATGGAGCCGGTGGCGATACGAGCTGATCGTCGAATGTCTGCGCGACCTGCGAGCCGCTGAGATCGAGCTGCGCGTCTCGGCCGCCTCGGCACCGATCGCGGCCGAGTGGAGCGGGATACTGACCCGCGTGACCGAGGCCCCGATACGGCCGCCTCAGAGGCTCGGCAGCCGGTCACGGTGGCGCGGCACGCCGCCGGAGCCCGACCCGCTGACGGAGCGGCCACGTGGTGGGATGATCTGGGCGATCACCGTCTCGCGGGCGTGGATCGCCGTGATGGAGGCGCTGCCGATGACGTATCCGCCATCTGTGGTGCGACTGCGATACGGGGCGACCCAGGCTGCGGCGCGGATGATGCTCTCCCACCGCGACGGGGCGGCGATGGGCTGGGATGCGGTCATGGAGGCGCTGGACATCCGTCCTGCCGACCGGGCGCGGGCGCGGCGGCAGATCGTAGAAGAGACGGACGCCCTCGGCGAGCTGGGGGTGGCGGTCACTGACGCCGGGCTGGAGCACGGCGACGCGCGCCCAGCCCCGGAAAAACGCGGCCAGCCCCGGAGTCCATAGGATATATAGATCCCATAGGATCTATAGGCCGTGTTCCGCCGCCCCCAGAGGGGCGCGGCGGAACCGGCCACACGTCAGATGGGGGCTCCGCCCCCCTTGACTCCCCGGCGCAAAGGGGGGTGAGTGTTGCTGGACCAGCGGCGGCGTCGTCCAGCGGCCCGGGCCCGGCGGCGGGCGGCGGCGCAGTGGAGGGGGCGTAGGTGGCCGGGGAGAGCGTGCTGCGCGATCTGCCGCCGGCGGCGGTACTGACGGCGCTCGGGGGCGTGGAGGCGGCCGGCAGCGGCCCACGGCGGCGGCACCGGCGGTGGCACGTGGCCGAGCATCGCGGCGTGGCGGTGCGCATGGATGACTGGGTGTGGTGCTGCGAGTCGTGCAGCGTCGCCGGGCGCGGGGCGATAGACCTGGTGCGCCACGTGCGCCACGTCGGGATCGGCGAGGCGTGCGCATGGCTCCGGAGGCTGCCGGAGGCCTGCGCGGCGGCCGGGGTTGATCACCCCAGGACTCACTTCCCTTCGCGCCGGGGGTGCGGGGGCGGAGCCCCTGCCTCGCCGCCCCCTCCGCCTGCGCCTGCGGCGTGGGGAGATGCGCGGGCCTATCTGCTGCGCCGGGGCGTGGCTGCGGCCCTCGTGGACGCGGCGCACGGGGCCGGGGCGGTGTACGCCGTGGTGCCGCACGGCTGGACGAACGTCGCGTTCCCGCTGCGCGGCGGTGGGCTTGCGGTGCGTGGTATCGGCGCGAGTACGTACCGCCGGATGTACGCGCCCGCCGGGTGCTGGTGTTGGCGGCGGGCGCCGGGGCGCGTGGTGGTGGTGGCCGAGTCGGCCATCGACGCGCTGGCGTATCTCGGGCTGTACCCGGACGTGAGCGCGGCGGTGGCCACGTGCGGGGATGCGGCGTTGAAACAGGCGCCGAGTGTGATGCGGGAGCTGCTGCCCGACGGCGGCGTGATGATGCTGGCGCAGGATGCGGACGACGCGGGCGAACGGCAGGCCGAGTACGTGGCGGCGGCGCTGGCCAGCGGCGGAATCGAGGCGCGCCGCCACCGCCCGCCAGATGGCGCCAAGGACTGGGCGGACCTGAGCGCCAATTTGCCAACCGCATCCCGATGAAGCAGGATTAGACGACGAAACTTCCTATGCCCAACCCCGCATCATTGCGGGTACGGGCTTGGTACATCCATCAAACAGGAGGTTTCGACGTGGGCATCAGAATCTTGTACGTAATCAAGCCCTCCCCGGATGAGGAACCCGACTGGGTGCCGCCGGCGACGACGGACCCCGAGGAACTCCGGGACGAGGAAATGGCTTGGCAAGCCTTTATGATCCAGGGCGGCATCGAGGTGCCGGAGGCCGAGCGGATCAGGCCGAACAAGTATCTCGGAGAGGTCTGAGGACAGAAGAAGCCGCCCGGAGCGGTAGGGATGTACCCTACCGCCCCGGGTGGCGAATGAGCGGGCGCGCGAATACACGCGCCAGCCCGTGCGACGCCCGTAGGCCCCGCTCGCCGCCGGCCGAGGCCGGAGACTCGCCAATCGTTGCGATTGGCTGAATGCTGCACACACGTCATTGCGACGCGCGCTGTCGCGTGTCGAGGTGCCACCCTCGACTGCGCGACGTGGACTACCCGGTGCCACCCGGGGAAGTCCGGTACCGCCAATGTCCGGCTGCCAGCCGGATGCCAAGTGCAGTGCCGCCAGCTTTCGTCACGTGAACATCCATCCCGTCTGCCCACGTGATCGTCACTCCGTTGCGGAGTGACCTACTCGCCAGCGCTCCCCCTCTCACATCGACGGATCGATTGCCGGTCGATCCTCAGTGAGAGGTTCCCTGCTTAGATCGTTTGCACACTGGAACGCGCCACCTGACTCATCATCATGACGGGCTATCGCCTCGCTGCTTGCGCAGGTTTCGGAGGTCCGATGTTTCGCAGCGTCTCTCCTACTGTCATGGTGACTTCCATCACGGGATTTGCCGGACTGAAGCCGGCGTTGTGGCTCGTTACAGCTTTCCACACAGCATCCTCGGGGGATGCCGTTACACGCTTTAGCTATCAAGGAGCCTTGTCCGCTCGCGCAAACAAGTGCTAGTCCGTCCAGCTTTCGCCTCGGGACCCTGGCACCTCGCGGTGCCCTCACCATCCTGCGTGTGTGGCCTGCGTCCGACGGTCGCCCGCCGTCCGCAGGGAGGATTCGCGTCGTTACCGACGCCCACCCCAGTGCCAACAACCAGGGACATCCGCGTCACCGCGGCGCCCGTTTCGCAGTCGCCCAACATCTCGATGGAGTGGGTCGAAGAGGCCATCGCAGGCCCCAGCGCCCGTTACTGTCAGTAGGAATCCGAAAATCCCCACTTGTGGGAATTGAAAAATCCCCACCCCCTAACCAGGAGGTGGACGATGGACCAGCCGTTCGAGGTAGAGGA
>JADGHB010000028.1 GCA_019689635.1 Nevskia sp.
ACCACCATGCTTTGCCGGCTCAAGGCCACCGCGGAACCGTCGGGCGCCCACAGCGTGCCGGTCTGGCTGGTGTAGCCGTCGGCGGCCGCGACCAGTTGCGCGTCGAAGCGCCAACCGCGCGGCGGCAGATGGTCGAAGCGCTCGGCATACAGCTCGATCATCCAGCTCATCGAGCTGCCGGGTGCGGGTTTGTCGAGCCAGGACAGCGCGATCGGCGGGATCACGTCGGCGAAGGCCAGCACCTGCGCCTCGCCGAGCGGCGCGGGATCGCGCAGCTCCATCTCGATCAGTTGGTCGGCCTGCCTCGCACCTTGGAACGGCAGGCCGCCGCGCAGCCAGCGCATGGCGAAGTGCTGGGTGAACGCCGGCGTGACACCGGGCCGGTAGCGCAGCACGCGCGCATCCGGGTCTTGCGCCGGGGCTGGCGGGGACGGCGCGAGCCGGACCGCCGAGGGCCGGGCCGCGCCGAACACGCCCAGCGCCAGGCACAGCGTGGCCTCGCCGTCCACGATGCGCGCCTCGACCTGCACGGCGCTCTTGCCCTGGCGCAGCCGCCGTGCGCGCAGCCTCACCGCCCCGGGCGGCACCGGCGCGACGAACGCGGTCTGCAAGGTGCGCAGCGGTGGCAATCCCGGCAGCGCCGCGCGCATGGCCTTTACGCACAGCGCTGCCTGCAAGCCGCCGAACAAGCTGCGGCCCTGCGTCCAGTCCTCGCCGGCCTGCGCGGTCCAGCCCTCGCCCTGGGGCTGCATGGAATCCAGCACTTCGGAGAAAAGCATGTCTTTCCTTTTGTGGTAGCTTCGCCGCTCGCCGCACTGCGGCGTCCTGGGAGAGATTTCGATGAGCACGAAATGGGGTATTCAAGACGCCCCGCCGCTAAAGGGCAAGCGCGCCGTCGTCACCGGCGCCAACAGCGGCCTGGGTCTGGAGACCGCCGCGGGGCTCGCCGCCGCCGGCGCCGCGGTGGTGATGGCCTGCCGCGATGCGGCCAAGGCCGCCGCGGCGGCCGACGAAGTGCGCCGGCGCACGCCGCAGGCGCAGCTCGAGGTGATGAGCCTCGACCTCGCCGATCTCGCCTCGGTGAGGAAATTCGCGCAGGATTACGCTGCGCAGTATGCGCAGCTCGACATCCTGTGCAACAACGCCGGCGTGATGGCGCTGCCGTTCACCAAGACCCGGGACGGTTTCGAGATGCAGATGGGTACCAACCATCTCGGCCATTTCGCGCTCACCGGCCTGCTGCTGCCGCGTCTGCAAGCCGCGCCGGCTGCGCGCGTGGTGGTCGTCGCCAGCCTCGCGCACCGCTGGACGCGCGGTCTGAACCTGGACGATCTCAATTTCGAACGCACGCCGTACCGGAAATGGGACGCCTATGGCAAGACCAAGCTGGCCAACCTGCTGTTCGCCTTCGAGCTGGACCGGCGCCTGAAGCAGGCCGGATCGACGGTCATCGCCGTCGCCGCGCATCCGGGCTATGCCTCGACCAATCTCCAGTTCGTCGGCCCGGCGATGGAGCGTTCCGCCTTCGGGCGCCTCACCATGCAGCTCGGCAACGCCTTGTTCGGCCAGCCCGCGGCCATGGGCGCGTTGCCCACGCTGTACGCGGCGACGATGCCCGAAGTGCGCGGCGGCGACTACTACGGACCGGACGGCTTCCAGGAACTGCGCGGCCATCCGAAGAAAGTGGGCTGCAGCCCGGCGGCGCGCGACCTCCAAACCGCCGCGCGCCTGTGGACGGTTTCGGAGCGCTTGACCGGCGTGCGCTACCTGTCCTGAAACACGGACGGCGCATGCCCCAAACCGCCGGTTTCGACGCCCGGATCGTCGCGCGGCTGTGCGATTGGATCGCGCGCGAACACCTCCGCGGGGCGCGCGTTTTCGGCATCAACGGCGCCCAGGGCAGCGGCAAGTCCACGCTGGCACACCAGCTCGCCGCCGCGCTGCGCGAGCGCCATACTCTGCGCGCGGCGGTCTTGCCCCTGGACGATCTCTATCTCACGCGACGCCAACGCTTGCGGCTGGCGCGCGCGGTGCATCCGCTGCTGCGCACGCGCGGCGTGCCGGGCACCCACGACGTGGCGCTCGGAGTACGGCTGCTTTCGCGCCTGCGCGTCCTGGATCGCGGCGCAAGCCTGCGCCTGCCGGTATTCGTCAAAGTGCGCGACGAGCGCGCCCCGCGACGGGAGTGGCGGACGGTGCGAGGCCCGCTGGACCTGATCCTGTTCGAGGGCTGGTGCGTCGGCACGCCGCCGCAGCCTGCCGCCGCGCTGCGCCGTGCGGTCAACGCGCTGGAACGCGAGGAAGACCGCGATGGCCGCTGGCGGCGTTACGTCAATGCGCAGCTCGCCGGCCCGTATCGCGAGTGGTTCGCGGCCCTCGACCGGCTGGTGTTTCTCGCCGCGCCGGATTTCGACGCCGTCTTCCGCTGGCGCGCGGCGCAGGAGCGCGACAACCTACGCCGCGCACGCACCGGCCGAGCGCTGAGCCCGGCCGAGCTTGCGCGCTTCCTCGCCCACTACGAACGGCTGACGCGCCAGGCGCTGCGCGTGCTGCCGCGTAAAGCCGATGCGCTGCTGCGGCTCGGCCCGCGCCACGGCATGCGCCGCCTGAGCTTGCGCGGCGACTCTCATTCGCGCGCGTCGGTCGGCCGGTCGAGGGCGGCGAGCAGCGGCGGGTCGCGTCCGTAAACGTCGGGCTTGAACGCCACACCGCCGTCGGGCAAGAGGTTCACGGTCCAGTACTGCACGATCAGCGGCACCGGATGGGGCAGCTTCACCACCTGGGTCTTCTGCGTGGCGAGGATGCGGTCGATCGCTTCGCGGTTCCAGTGCGCCGGATCGGCGAACAACAACTCCACCAGCTCCATCACCCGCTCGACGCGGATGCAGCCGGAGCTGAAGTTGCGCCGCGCCGCGTCGAACAGTTCCTGGTGCGGCGTGTCGTGCAGGTACACGTTGTAGGGATTCGGGAAGCGCAACGCCACGCGGCCGAGCGCGTTGTCGGGGCCTGCGTCCTGGCGCAGCGTCAGGCCGGCGGGGCGGTGCCAGTTGACGGCCGCGGGATCCACTTCGCGACCCTGCGCGTCGAACACGCGGATGTGGTTGCGCGTCAAGTAGCTCGTGTTGCGGCGCACTTTGGGCAGGATGTCGTTTTTCAAAATCGTCGGCGGCACGGTCCAGGTCGGGTTGAACTCCACTTCGCGGATCTCGGAGTGGAACAGCGGCGTGCGTCGGTACGGTCGCCCCACCTGCACGCGCGAACGCCATAGCGGTTGGCCGTCGCGGTAATAGATGATCCGGTAGCCAGCGATGTCCACCAGCACGAATTCCCCCTTGAGCCAGTCCAGCAACCAGCGCGCACGCTCGAGGTTGACCCGCAACTGGTCGATGCGCTGCTCGATGGGAACGTTGAGCGAGGCGCGTGTGGCCGCATCGACGATGCCGGTGGCCGGCAGGTATTGCGCTCGCTGATAGTCTTTCACCGCCGCGACCAGGGCCGGATCGTAGACTTCGGCATCGACGGCTTCCGCGGGCACCGCGCCGACCGCGGCCAGGCGTCGACGCAGCACGGCCACCCGCGGATCGCTCGCGCCGGGCTTGAGCGCCGGACCCGGCGGAATCTGCGGCCAGCCGCCGGACGCCTGCCAGCGCCGGTACTGCGCCAGCACGGCGCGCAGCCGCGCGTAGATGGAGTTGGCCGGCCGCGCGGCATCGAACATCGGGGCGATGCGGTCCGCGTCGATGTCGGCCGAGATGCGGGCAAGTGCGTCGGCCCGATTCAAGCCGCGCGGCTCGAAGCTCCACTTGGGATCGAGCGAGCGCGGATCGACCTTGCCCCAGTACAGATGCGCCAGCGCCAGCAGGCAGGCGCGCGTGGCGCGCAGATCGAAGGCGGCCGCGTCGTCCTCGGACTCAGGCGGCGATCCCTGCGCCAAGGCCGCGACATCGTAGTCGCTGGGCGTGAGACCATCGTCGGCCAGACTTTCCAGGGCGGCTGTCAACGCCCTCACGCGCGCCGGATCGTTCCAGGCCGGACGGTTGTCGCGCAGGCGATAGAAATCGGCCACCGCTTCGTTCAGCGCCGTAGCCTGGGTTTGCGTTTCCAGGTGCCGGCGGATCGCGTCGGCCAGTCCGTCGCCGCGCACCGGCACCGCCAGTGCCACGCACAGCAGCAGGCCGCCGGCCAGCCCTCCGCGCCATCTCGCCAATCCGCCGGTCGCCATTTTCCTCACGCGTCTCGTCAACCGCTATACTCGGCCCAACTCGTCAACGCTGCAAAGGGCGTGGCGTCCTGCCGGACGCCGCAGCCGCGACCATGCACCAACGGATCGCTCCGGCCGGAAGGCCGATGCTGTGTACCTGGCTGTGCCGCGGGGCGCTGGGTCTGCTGCTCTGCGGGGCGGCGCACGCTGCCGATCGCGCCACCCTGCCGTCGCTCGTCGACGCGCTGCTGCAGGTGGCGCCGGGAGCCAATCCCCAAGCCGTACAGCTCGCCGTCCAAGCAATGAGCTGCGCCGTACGCCACGGCGCCCCCGCCGCGCAGCGGCTGGGCGTGATCGATTTTAGCCGGCCTTCCACCGAACGGCGGCTGTGGGTGTTCGATCTTCAACGCCGCAGACTGCTGTTCGACGAATGGGTGGCGCACGGTCGCGGCTCGGGCGAGGACTACGCGCGGCGCTTCTCCGACGACGCCGGCAGCCTGGCCTCCAGCCTGGGGCTGTTCCGCACCCTGCAGACCTATATCGGCCACAACGGCTACTCGCTACGGCTCGAAGGTCTGGAGCCGGGCTTCAACGACCACGCTTACGCTCGTGCGGTGGTGATCCACGGCGCGCGTTACGTGAACGCCGCTTTCGCCCGGCGGGTCGGCCGCCTGGGTCGCAGCTTCGGCTGCCCGGCGGTGCGCGAGGCCATCGCCCAGCCGCTGATCGACAGCCTCAAGGACAACCAATACCTGTTCGCCTATTACCCCGACCCGCACTGGCTGGCGAACTCGCCTTACCTGCACTGCGACGCACCCGCCTACCCGTCCGCCGCAGCGGACGCTGCCTCGCCGCCGTCCGGCTGAGGCGTGCCGCCCACTTTCAGAACTGCAGGCTTTTCACGTCCACGCCGACGCGCCGGCAGGCGCGCGCCGCCACGCCCTCGCTGAGCGCGGCGCGGATCAGCGGCGCGGCGGCGCGCAGGCTGCGTGCCGCGTAGCGATCGCGCAGCCGCCCCGCGCGCGAACGGTTCATCAGCCGCAGCGCCCAATCCGGCAGCAAGGCGCGACCCGCGCCGAGGAACAAGCTGCGCGTGGCGAAGCCGGCGGGAATCGGCAGCGCTACGCGCTCCAGCACGGCGAGCACCTCGCGCGCCCGTGCGCCGTATTCCAGCTCGCCGCGCACGCTGCGGAAGTACTCCTCCACCGCCGCCGCCGTGCGCGGCACCTCGCGCGCGCCGAGCGCCTGTGCCACGCGCGCGGTTTCATCGAAATAGCGATCCTGCACCTCGCGCGGCAAGCGCAGGCCGCGAAAAAACTGGTAACCGCGCAGGAAACTGGCCATCTCCGTGCAATGCACCCAGGTCAACAGCTCCGGATCGTCGGCGGCATAAGGCCGGCCATCCGGCGCCGTGCCGCGCACATGGGCGTGAATCGCCTTGACGCGCTGGATCAGGCGTTCCGCCTCGGCGCGCGGGGCATAGGTGGTGCCGGCCACGAAGGCGGTGGTGCGACGCAGGCGGCCCAGCGTGTCGCGACGGAAATCGGAGTGGTCCCAAACTCCCGCCAGCGCGCGCGGGTGGAGACTCTGCAACATCAAGGCGCAGATCCCTCCGGCCATCATGCCGGGGAAATCCGCGTGGATTTTCCAGGTGACGGACTGCGGCCCGAACAGACCGGGATCGCCGCGCGGCTCGTCGTAGACGACCGGCGTGGTATTGCCTCGATGGAGCACTCCCACCACCCAGTCGCGGATGCGCCGGCGCAGCGGCGCGGTGAGCACGGCGCTCGCGCTCATGACGGGCTCGCCAACGACGAGCTCCGGAGGCTGACGCGCCGCCTGGTCAGGATCCGCATGGCAGGACCCGCAGATCGGTGGCTTCAGCCGCCGCTGCGCGCGCGCAGCTCGTTGTTGATCTCCTGGACGCCCGGCACGCGGCTGACCACGTCCTTGGCCTGGTCGATCTGCACGCTGGTGGGCACCGTGCCGCGCAGCGTCACCACGCCCTGGATGACCGACACGCGGATCCCGGTCTTCCCCAGACCGTAATGCGCCTGCAAGGCCTGCTCCACCCGGCGTTTGAGTTCGTCGTCGGAGACGCTGAGGCTCGCGCCTGCGGTCTGCGCATCGGCCTCCTCGGCACTGGCGGGCGTCGGCGGCGGAGCTGCGGGCGCCGCTTGGCCGGGGGGCAAAACCGCAGTCGGCACATTATTGTCGGCAGGCGCCGCCGGAGGCGAAGCACCGGCCGGGACCGCCACGGTGGGGGGGCTGGTGTCGGAGGGCGCTTCGTCCGCTTGAGCCGCCATCCAGGCCGACGCACCGATCACGATGACGCAGAACCAGATTCCATTGTGTGTTCGCACGGCAGTTCTCCTTGCTGGGCCGCGCCGGGTCGTCGCGCGCATCCGCCACGACACGGCAGCCGCTGTCCTTGAGCCTTAGAACCCGCCGGAGGCGAGGCGTTTCCTTTCCGTCCCGGCGGGAATAATCTAAGCCCAAGCCCGCAGGCATCCAAGCGGCATGGCGAGGATCGGAACATGATCGAACTGCTGGTGTTGATCGCGGTCGTCGGCGGAGCCTTGTGGCTGGCCGGTGCCCTGCTGTGGACGGGTCTGAAATTCGCGCTGTGGCTGTGCGGCGGCGTTGTGGCGCTGTTCGGCGGGATGTTCGTCCTGCTCTTCGCCGGCGGGCTGCTGCTGATCTTCGCACCGCTCCTGGCGGTGCTGGCATTGGGGGCTCTCGTACTGCCGGCGCTGTTGCCGTTGATCCTGGGCGCGGTCTTGGGCTACTGGTACGCACGCCAGCGCGCGGCGAGCGCCGCCTGAGCGGGCGGTCGCGGGTCATGCCTGCCATGGCCACGGGAGGATGACGCGCGGCGATCCGCGCTTGGCTCATCGCAAGACTGTGCAGCCGGAGGCGGTGCCTGTAATCTTACCGCCACCTCGCGCTCGGCCGCGCTCGCCGGGTCCAGCCCAAGCGATTCGATGATCCGAAGATTGCCTGCTTTTGCTCCCCGCCTCGCCCGCATCCGATTCACCCTGCTCGCCGCCGGTCTCGCCGCCGCCGCCCCGAGCTTCGCCGCCTGGAACGCGCTCGCCGAACTGCAACGCAGCGGTGCTGCGGTCAGCGCCGCCGCGCTCGACCTCGACGACGGCAAGATGCTCGAACAGCTCAACGCCGGTACCCGGCTCACGCCGGCCTCGCTGACCAAGCTGGTCGTGGCCGCGGCGGCGCTCGATGCCTGGCCGGCGGACAAAACCTTCCAGACTCGCCTGCTCGCCGTGGGGCCGTTCAAGGACGGTCGCATCGACGGCGACCTGTTCCTGCAGGGCGTGGGCGACGCCACCCTCGATCACCTCTCGCTGTGGTCGCTGGCGGCGCAATTGCGCGGCGCCGGCGTGAACTCCGTGAGCGGACGGCTGGTGATCTCCACCGCGCCGTTCGGCGCGCTCGGCTGCGAAACCAAGGATCGCTGCGAAGCCTTGAGCCGCAGCGACACCGCGTACAACGCGCCGCTCGCGGCGCTGGCGGTCGATTACGGCAACTGGTGCGTGGAATTGCGGCCCGGGACGCTCGACGCGCCGGCGATGGTCAGCGGCTGCGGACTGGGCCAGCTTCCGATCCCGGTCGCCGGCGAGATCCGCACCGTGGGCGCCAGCCGCAAGCCCACCTACTGGGTCGAGCGCGTCACCGATGCCGGCGGCGATTCCCTGCGCGTGGGCGGCGAGCTGCCGCAGGGCGCGGGCGTCACGCTTTATCGCGCGATGTCCGATCCGCCCTTGGGCACCGGTCTGGTGCTCAAGGAGACGCTGCGTGAAATCGGCATCCGCGTGGACGGCGCGGTCGTCGTAAGCCACTCGCCGGTTCCGGCCATCGCCTACCCCCTGGCGCAAAGCGAGGGTTTGTCGCTCAAGGAACAGCTCGGCCGCATGCTGCGCTATTCGAACAACTACGTGGCCGACGCGCTCACGCTCAATCTCGCCGCTGCCCAGCGGCCGCGCGCGCCCTCCCAGTTGGCCGACGCGGCGCGCGTCTTGTCGGATTTCGTGGCCAGCCTGGAACGCCGCCGGCTGACGGTCGATCCGCCACCGCCCAGGCTCTACAGCGGCAGCGGGCTCACGCCGGAGAACGAGCTGTCCGCCGCGGATCTGGTCGCCCTGCTCGACGATCAGTACCACAACACGCGCAACTTTCCCGCCTTCTACGGCGGTCTGGTGGTGCCGCGCCAGGCACCCTTCGTCTTCTTGCGCAACGGCTCGCCGGCCTGGCTGGACCGCGTGGCGCTCAAGACCGGCACCATGGACGATCCGCATTCGGTGTGCGGCGTGGCCGGCTATTTGCGCAAGAAGGACGGCGGCTGGCTCGCCTTCGCCGCCATCGTCAACGGCACGCCGCGGCGACGCCACGTGCCGCTGTATCAGGCGATGCAAGCCGTGCGCAGCGACATCGACGCGCTGCTGGCCAAGTACTGAATCCGCCCGCGCTGCCGCGGGTTAAAATCAGGCTTTCTCGTGCAACGAGGTCGGTCATGAAATCCGTACTCCAGTCGATGGCGATCCTGATCTCTCCCGTCTTGCTCGCCTGGTCGGCGGTCGCCCACGCCGGCGACGGCACGCCGGTCGTGGTCGGAACCCAAGCGCCGCAAGGCCAGCAAACCACGCTCAACCTGCAGAGCAGCCAGGGCAGCGCCTGCGCCGCGCCGGCGGTCGGCCTGTGCGGCACCTGTTCGGTGTCCTGCCCCACCGGCAAGGCGGCGACCTGCAAACCGGGCCTCGCGGTCGGCCCGCAGTCGAACGCGTCCTGCCTGACGCCGCCCGAGTGCTCCTGCAAGTAAGCGCTGACCCTCGCATCGGTCTAAAGCGGCGATTCAGGCACAATTCAGCGAGTCGGAGCCAAGATCGGGCTCTGTCGGTGAAGCTTCCGAGGTGAACCATGAAACGCAAGCCTGCTGGCAAGCTCGTCGGTGGACTGGCCGCCCTCGCGCTGACCGGCGCGCTGCTGGCGCCGGCCAGCGCCTCGGCCCACGTCTCGGTCGGTATCGGCATCAATCTCGGTCCACCGGTCGTCTACGGTCCGCCGGTGGTCGCCTATGCGCCGCCCCCGGTGGTGTATTACGAACCGGCGCCGCCGGTGGTCTATTACGGCCCGCCCGTGGTCTATGGCCCCACGGTGATCTACCGTCACCCGCATCGCTGGCATCACTGCTGGTGGGACGACGGCTATCGCGTCTGTCGCTGAAACCGCCTGAGTCTATCGCACGCCGCCGCGGAGCCTGCTCCCGGCGGCGTTATAGTTGATCCCGTGAAGATCATCGAGGCCGTCACCGCCGTGCTGAACGCCGGCGGCGAGATTTACCTGGTGCGCCGGCAGCCGGCGCTGGCCGCTTTCCCCGGCTACCACGCCTTTCCCGGAGGCAAAGTCGACGCTGACGACGAAGCGCAGGCGCCAGGCCCTCTGCGCCGCCACGGGATCGCGCCGCGCCTGCTCGGGGCGCTCACGCGCGAGTTGCGCGAGGAGCTGGGCTTCGATCTGGCGACGACCGACGCGCTGCGCGACGTCGTTCAGATCGGCCGCGCCCTGACCCCGCCGATCGCGCCGCTGCGTTACGACACGCATTTCTACCGGATCGATCTCGACGCGCGACCGCCGCTCGCCCCCGATGGAGACGAGATCGTCGAGGGCGGCTGGGCGCCGGCCTCCGTGTGGTTGCGCCGCTACCGCGAAGGGCGCCTGCTGCTGGCTCCGCCGACGCTGATGGCGCTGCGCGACCTGGCCGAGGACCCGCATGCCAGCCGGTTGCCGCGCCTGGAAGCGTTCGCCGACGGGCGAGCGGATGCGATTCCCGAAGGGATCCTGGAAGTCGAACCGCTGCATGGCCTGCGTCAATGCCTGGTGCGCTCCAACACCTTGCCGCCGGCGATGCATACCAACTGTTTTCTGCTGGGCGACGAAGGCAGCCCGCGGCTGCTGGTCGATCCCTCGCCGGCGGACGAAGCCGAGTACACCCGGCTCGCGCGGCAACTCGCCGGCCGCTTCGACGCGATCTTCCTCACCCACCACCATTCCGATCACCACGAATGCGCCGACCGGCTGGCGCGCGAAACCGGCGTGCCGATCCTGTGCAGCGCAGTCACGCGCAGGCGCATCGCGGCACGCTGGCCGCGGTTCTTCGACGACCTTGAGGTGCGCACGATCGCCGACGGCGAGGCGGTGAGCCGCTGGCTGGGCCGTACGGTGCGCGCGCTGGCGGTGCCCGGTCATGACGACGGCCAGCTCGCCTTGCTGACGGAAGACCGCGCCTGGTGCATCGTCGGCGATCTGATCCAGGGCATCGGCACGGTGGTCATCGCCGCGCCCGAAGGCGACATGCGCGCCTACTTCGAGACGCTGGAAAAAGTCATCGCCCTGGACCCGGCGGTGATCCTGCCCAGCCACGGCCCGGCGTTGGGCGGCACGCACTACCTGCGTGCGGCGCTGGAACACCGCCGCCGGCGCGAACGACAGATTCTGGATTTGCATCGCCGCGGCGCCGACGAGGATCGCATCCTCGCCGAAGTCTATGCCGGCACGCCGCCCCCGCTTCTGCCTTTCGCGCGGCTCAACATCCAAAGCCACCTCGCCAAGCTGCGCGCCGAAAACCGGGCCTGATTCAGCGCAACGCCAGCTCGTAGCGCAATTCGCGGGCCACGCGCCCCCAGTCCTCGTTGTGCCGGGTTTCGGCGAGGCGGAACCCCAGCGCCTCGTAAATCGCTCGCGCCCGCTCCAGACCCGCCACCGTCCACAGGAACACCGCACGGAAACCCGTGCGCCGGCAGTAGTCCACCGCCGCCTCCGTGAGCCAGCGGCCCAGTCCCAGGCCGCGCACCGGGGCGTCGGCGTAGAGCAGCCGCAGTTGCGCGCGGTCATCGGGACACTCGCAGATGAACACCGAGCCGACCACTCGCCCGTTTTTCTTCGCCAGCCAGACGCGGGAACGCCGCGGATTCGCCTCGAGAATGAAATCCGCGGCGATGCGCGCACAGTAGGCTTCGTGGACTTCGTTGAATCCGTAGTCGCGCGCGTTGCCGAGGCCGTGGATGCGAATCAGCTCGCCCAGGTCGCCGGGCGCGAAGGCGTGCACGATCTCGACGCCCGCCGCGGCGAGCGGCTGCGGCAGCGGCAAGCCCTCCGTCTGTGCAGTCACAGGCGTTCGAGCCGCAAAGGCAGCCGGTCGCGCGGAATCGGCAGGCTGGTGAAATCCTGGCGCATGAGGTAATCCTCCGGCAGCCGCCAGCGGAAGCGCAGCAGCATTTGATGAAGGATGGCTTTGACTTCCATCTCTCCGAAATGCAGGCCCAGGCACTTGTGCGCACCGCCGCCGAAGGGAATCCACAGAAACGGATGGCGGCGATCCTCGGCGCGCGGCTCGGCGAAGCGCTCCGGATCGAAGCGCTGCGGCGCGCTCCACCACTCCGGCGTGGTATGGGTGAACCACACGCTGATCTGCACCATGTGTCCGGCCGGAATGCGGAATCCCTTGTACTCGCAGTCCCGCACCGCCCGCCGCGGCAGCCCGGGCACCGGCGCGCACAAGCGCAAAGCTTCCTTCATGACCCAGGTCATCGCCTCCAGACGCGGGAGGTCGTCGAGGCTTAAGGTCTGGCGTCCCAAGGCGCGGCTTGCGGCGCGCAGCCGCTCTTGCCATTCGGGGCATTTGCCCAGCCAGTAGATCATGTTGGTGAGCGTGATGGTGCTGGTATCGTGTGCCGCCATCAGCACGAAGATCATGTGATTGACGATGTCCTCGTCGCTGAAAGCCGCGCCGTCCTCGGCTCGCGCCTGGCACAGCCGGGCGAACAAGTCCCCACCCCCGTCGGCGCGCTTGCGCGGCAGCTCGGCGCGGAAGAAATCTTCCAGCACGCGCCGGCCGAGCAGGCCGCGGCGCCAGCGCGTGAGCGGCCAATCGGCACGGATCAAGCCGGTGGCCGCTCGCACGGTGGCGAGGAAAGCGCGGTTGAGCCGCTGCGCCTGCGCGCCCGGCGGCTGACCGGCGAAGGCCTCGGCGCCCAGATCCAGGGTGAGCGCCTTGAGCTGCTCGAACATGCGCAGCCGCACGCCCAATGGCCAGCTCGCCAGGGTTTGTTCGATGCGCGGGTTCATGCGTTCGAGATAGGCCGCCAAGGCTTCGCGCTGGAACGCGCCCTGCATCAGCCGGCGATGCCAGCGATGCTCGTCGAAATCCAGCAGCATCAAGCCGCGGTGAAAGAAACGCGCGATGAAGTGCTCCCAGGCGGCGTTGGCGAAGAGTTCGCCGCGGTTCTGCAGTACGAACTGGTTGGCGTCGGGACCGAGCAGGATGATCGAGCGAGTCCCGAAGGCCTGCCCCCAGGACACCTCGCCATAGCGCCGGTAGCGCTCGTGCACGGCGCGATCGAGCCGGAACAGATAATCGAGGCTCTGACCGATCAACGGCCAGCCCGCGTCGCCGGGAATCTCGCGCGGCCGGCCGCTGGCGATGGCATTCATAGCCGTCCTCCAAAGGGTGGGACGGTCCGATTATAGGCAGACCTGATTCAGCGCCTGGCGAGAATCAGGGTGACCGTCGGTCGGCCACCGTTCTTGGTTTCGATGCGCACCGGCAGGTAGTCCAGCGCCGGCGCCAGCCAGAAGCGGCCGCGCTTGTCGGGATGGTCGATGCGCTCCAGGCGCAGCGTGTCGAAAGAACCTGCGGGCGTGTCCACGCGCTCGCGGCCGGCGAGGCGGAACTGGTAGTGCGTCAGGTTTTTCTGGTCCACCATGGTGAAGCTCGCCAGCGGCGGCTGGGCATCCGCGGCGTGCGCCTCGACCCACAGCCGCACCGCGAGCTGCAGCGCGAGACTGTCGATCGCGTCGTCGGGAATCTCGCGCGTCTTGCCGTTTTCGTCGGTCACCGTGTGCTGGTCCCAGTCGAAGCTCAGGACGTAGCTCTGCTGGTCGTCGCCCGGCAGCACCGAATCGAAATGCCGCGAGCGGATGCGGCCGTCCACCAGGCAGAAACGACTTTCCTGGTTGGGGGAGCCGTACAGCGCGGCGACCAGGCCGGTGGGATGGGACAGCGCCGAATAACGGTAGCATCCCGCTTGCGTGCCGTCCGCCTGCAGTCGCACTTCCATCTGCCCGACCCCGATGCCTCCCCAGCTCGTGTCGTACCAGTGGTCGAAAGGCGCGAGCGTCGCTGCGTCGCCTTCATCCGCGCGCACGGCACCGAGCGCCGCGGTGAGCGTCAGCAGCGGCAGGAGCCATCGCCCGCGTCGTTTCATCGGAAGCCTTCCTCCAGATGTTCCATGCTAAGCGGCGCGTCCAGCCGCCGGCCGCGAAACCAGGCGGCGCCCGCCCCATAGCGCAGCTCGCCGCGCGCCAGCCAGGCCAGCGCCTGCGGATAGATCTTGAGCTCGATCTCTTCCAGCACGCGCGCGGCGAGCGTTTCCGCATCATCCTGCGGATGGATCTTTAACGCACCCTGAATCACGCGCGGGCCGCCGTCCAGCTCGCGAGTCACGAAGTGCACCGTGGCACCGTGTTCCACATCGCCGGCGGCGAGCGCGCGGCGATGGGGGTCGAGACCGGGATACTTGGGCAGCAGCGAGGGATGGATGTTCAGCATGCGCCCCTCGAATTCGCCCACCAACTCGTCGCCGAGCACGCGCATGAAGCCCGCCAGCGCGACGAAGTCCGCCCCCAGCGCGCGCAGCCGCGCCGTCAGTGCGGCGTCGTACGCGGCGCGCGTGGCAAACGCTCGATGGGACAACACGAAGTGCGGCAGGTCCATCGCGCGCGCGTAGGCCAGCGCCGGCGCCTCGGCACGGTTGCTGATCACGCCGGCGCAAGCGGCCGGAATGCGCCTGTCCCGGATCGCCTCGACCAGCGCTCGCAGGTTGCGACCGCGACCGGAGACAAGAACGACGAGGCGCGGGCGTGTCAAATCGGCCTCAGACGTACCGAACTTCTTCCGCGGCCCCGCGCTTGACGACCTCGCCCAGCACCCAGGGCTGGAGCCGGGCCCGCTTGAGTCGTGCCAGCGCACGGTCGAGCGCACGCCGCGGCAGCACCAGGATGAAACCGACGCCGCAATTGAACACGCGCCACATCTCATCCGGCTCGATCTCGCCTTGGGCCTGCAACCAGTCGAAGATCTCAGGCCGTCTCCAGCTCTTAGTCTCGATGACCGCAGCGCAAGCTCTGGGGAAGCAGCGCGGCAAGTTGCCTGGGATACCCCCGCCGGTGATATGCGCCATGCCGCGCACCGGCACGCCGGCGGCGAGCAGGCCGAGCACCGGCTTGACGTAGATGCGCGTGGGTGCGAGCAAGGCGTCGGCCAGGGTGCCGCGCCCGAAGGCGGCGTCGAGCGTATGGCCGCCGCGCGCGAGGATCTTGCGGATCAGCGAATAGCCGTTGGAATGCGGCCCCGAAGACGGCAGTCCGACCAGCACATCCCCAGGCTCGATGCTCCGGCCATCCACGATGCGGTTGCGCTCGACCACCGCGACGCAGAACCCGGCGAGGTCGAAATCGCCCGGCGCGTACATCCCCGGCATCTCCGCCGTCTCGCCGCCGACCAGGGCGCAGCCGGCGAGCTTGCAAGCCTGCGCGATGCCGCGGATCACCCGCGCCGCGACGCGCGGCTCGAGCTGACCGGTGGCGTAATAGTCGAGAAAGAACAGCGGCTCGGCGCCCGACACCAGCACGTCGTTGACGCACATCGCTACCAGATCCTGGCCCAAGCCCTCGACACGATCGGCCTCGATGCCGAGCTTGAGCTTGGTGCCCACGCCGTCGGTGCCGCTGACCAGGACCGGATTCCGGTATTTTTTCGGCAGGCTGACCAGCGCGCCGAAACCGCCGACGCCGGCCAGGACTTCCGGCCGGCGCGTGGCGCGCACGATTTTCTTGATGTCCTCGACCAGCGCGTCGCCGGCCTCGAGGTCCACGCCGGCGTCGCGGTAGTTCAAAGGCGTGTTCATGGAAGGGAAGCAGAAAGGAGAAGTGTTATTTTAGCCGGGCGATGACCGCATCCGCCTCACGTCCCCAGCCGATCGGCCCCCAGCTCGCGCTGGCGGTGGCGCTGCGCGAGACGGCGACTTTCGACAGCTTCGAGGTGGGCGCCAACGCCGCGGCGGTGGCGGCGCTGCGCCGGCTCGCCGCGGGCGGCGCGGAGGCCGGCATCCTGTTGCATGGCCCCGCTGGCCGCGGAAAAACCCATTTGCTGCAAGCGACCGCGCGCGAGGCCACGCAGCGCGGTCGCCGCGCCGCCTATCTGCCCATCGCCCGGCTTGCCGGCGAAGATCCCGCGGCGCTTGTGGGCTTCGAGCGGCTCGAACTCCTGTGCTTCGACGAAATCGAACCGGCGCTGGAAAGCGCCACGCTCGCGCCGCGGCTGTTGCGCCTGCTCGATGCGGTGCGCGCACACGGCGGCGGATACGCACTGGCGGCGGCGTCCCCCCCGCAGCGACTGCCTTGCGATCTGCCCGACCTGCGCACGCGGCTTTCCGCCTGCGCGGTATTCGGTCTCAAACCGCTGGACGAGCGCGGACTGCGCGCCTTGCTGATCGCGCGTGCCAGATCCCGCGGCCTGGAACTGACACCGGAGGTGGCGGATTTCCTGCTGCGCCGGCTGCCGCGCGCACCCGCTGCGCTGCTCGAGGCCTTGGAGGAACTCGACCGCGGCTCGCTCAGCGCTCAGCGCCGACTGACGATTCCCTTCGTGCAGCAGATGCTCGCCCGTTCAGACGGACGAACAGGATCAGGCTGAAAAAATCCAGCGCCGCGAGCCCGGCCAGCGCCTGGCTCGGGTTGCGCCGCGCCGGCTGCGCCACGCCCTCGGCCAGCAGTCCGGCCACGTAAAACGCCAGCACCATCGCCGCCCCAGCCGCCGCGCGCGAGCGGCCGCGCCACAGGAAAGGCAGCGGCAACAGCAAGGGCAAGACCAGCAGCGCCCCGCCCGGCCAGCCGCCCCACAGCGCCAGCGCCGCGATCAGGAGCAGGTGCAAGACCAGCGTCGCGGCGCGTACGCGGTTCACGCGGGTGAACCGAGCCGGCGCGCGAACTCGGCCACGCGGCGGCCCAGCGCCTGACACAATTCGGCCTCCTCGCGCGTCAGCGGGCGCGGCGTGCCCGCCACGCCCGCGACGTGGCTCGCGCCGTAGGGCGTGCCGCCCGAAACCGTGCTCGACAAGCGCGGCTCGGTATAGGGCAGACCGAGCAGCAGCATGCCGTGGTGCAGCAGCGGCAGCATCATCGAAATCAAGGTGCTTTCCTGGCCGCCGTGCAGAGTGCCGGTCGAGGTGAACACCGCCGCCGGCTTGCCGGCGAGCGCGCCGGACAGCCACAGATCCGAAGTCCCGTCGAGGAAATGCTTGAGCGGCGCCGCCATGTTGCCGAAGCGCGTGGGGCTGCCCAGCACCAGGCCGGCGCATTCGCGCAGGTCGCGCGTGGCCGCGTACGGCGGTCCTTCTTCCGGCACGGCCGGTAAAAGAGCCTCGGTCCGGGCCGTGACGGGAGGCACGGTCCGCAGCCGCGCCTGCATGCCGGGCACACTTTCCACGCCGCGGCACACCTGGCGCGCCATCGCCGCGGTGGCGCCGGTGCGCGAATAGTAAAGGACCAGGATTTCGGACATGCGGGCGTCTTTGGGCGGCGCTATTCTAGCGGTACTGCGGGCCAGCCCCGCGCCCGGGGGTGTCTGTCATGCGCAAACGTCCATGGATCGCTCACCTGTCCTGCGGCTGCGGCATCCTGCTGCTGGCCGCCTGCAAAGCCGTGCCGCATCGCGTCGAAACGCCGGCTCCGGCGGATTCGACGAACGCTGCCGCGGCGACCGCGCCCACCACCGCGCCGCAAAACCCTCCCGAGAGCTGTTATGTCCAGATTCCCGGCGGCACCGCGCTGCGCCAGACGCCGGAATGCGCCTCGGCAGCGCCACCCGCGCCGACGGCGACGCCGGCTCAACCCGACCGCGCGCCTGATCACGGCAACACGCCCTCCGGTCCCGGAAAAACCACGAACTCCGCGGACGCCGATGCGAATCTGCCTCTGCCCAATCTGCCGCCTCTGGCGCGCGCCGACCGCAGCGCGCCGCCACGGGCCTCCCGCACTGCAGCTGCCAGCCGCGAGCGGCCGGCGAATCTGGCCGAGGCGCGCAGCATCCTGCAGAACGCGCAGAACCGTCTCGACCTGTCGCAGCCGCAGCTCGCGCGTCTGCGCCAGGCGCAGGCGCGCATCGACGCCGGCGACGCGGCCGGCGCGCTGGCCATCCTGCGCCCGCTGGACGAGGAACTGGCCAGCGAGGTGCGCACCTACACCGTGCGACACGGCGGCAGCCTGCGCGACGTCGCCGCCCGGCCGGAGGCCTACGGCAATCCCGATCTGTGGCCGCTGCTGTGGCAGGCCAACCGCGAGCGGGTCGCCGATCCCGCACGTCTGGAGCGCGGACTGCGCCTGATCGTTCCGGCGCATCCCACCGCGGCGCAAGTGGCGCAGGCGCTGGACGAGGCGCATCGCAGCGACCTGGCCCAGGCGCAGTTGCCGGCCGCGCATCCCGCCCAGGCGAACTGAAAGGCGCTAAACGCGCGCGTCCTGATCGCCGCTTTTTTCCGGCGACTGATAAAACCGTCGTTCCCACTCGCGCTGGCGCGCGCCGGCCTCGCGCAAAATCGGCGCCAGCGCCGCCATGCGGATCAGCCGCCGATTCAACCAGTCCCACGGCGCTTTGAGCGGCCGTGCGAAATCCACGAACAACACCGCGCGCCAGCCGTCGGTGTCGTTCCACACCTCGTGGTTGAAACTGTCGTCGAAAATCAGCGCTTCGCCCTCGCCCCAGGTGCGGAATTGATCGGCGATGCGGATGCGGCAGCGCTCGCGCGGCTGCGGCACGATCAGCCCCAGGTGAAAGCGCAGCACGCCGTTATAGGCGCCGCGGTGGGCGGGGATGTGCTTGCCCGGCGCCAGGAGGCTGAAGAACGCGGTGCACACCCCGGGAATGGTCTCCAACAGGCGCATGGTCTGCGGGCAGCGGCGCGCGTTTTCGCGGCAGTCCATCCCGGTGCCGATGAGGAAGTAGGTCTTCCACTGGTCGTCGCGGGTGATGGTGCCGACTTCCTTGAGGATCTCGTGGAAGCTCGGCATGCGGTCGCGATCCACCAGCACGGCTTCCAGCTCCTCGCGGATCGAGCGCCACTGCGACTGGATCCCGCGCACCCAGGGAAAATCGGCCGGATCGTACACCGGCGTGTCCGGCAGCCGCGAGACGCGCACGACCCAGGCTTCCAGGGCGTTCTGGAGCGCAAGCCCCAGGCGGCCCAGCAAGCTGCGGGGAAGTGCCAGCGTATGCGCGCGGCTGCGCAGCCGGGCGAGGTCGGCGGGCGCGATCGGACTTTCGGCCGTCATGGACATTCTTTAAGCCTCCGTGCCGCAAGGGCGCATCGTCAGCGGATTTTAGTATCGACCGCCGCCAGCTAGAAAACCTGGCTGGCTCGATCTCCCACCGGGCCGACCGCCGGCCCAGCGCTTCAATTGGGCGACCAGCGATGGTTCAGCAGCTCCAGCACGCGGTACGGATAGTCGGGCTTGCCGCCGCTGCCGTTGTAACGCGCCAGCGCCTTGACGTAGCTGTCGCGCGCCTGGTCGAGGTAGTAGCGCAGGATGGTGCAGCCCATGCGCAGATTGGTGCGCGGATCGAACAGGTTGTCGCCTTCGGCGCCGACCTCGGCGAGCCAGAACGGCATGATCTGCATGTAGCCCTCGGCGCCCGATACCGAAATCGCGTAGCGGTCGAACCCACTCTCGACATCGATCACCGCCAGCACCAGCTCCGGCGAGACGCCGGCACGCGCCGCTTCGGCGTGCACCACGCGCAGGAAGTCCAGCCGCTGCCCCGCGTCCGGCAGCGCCTTGGGCGCGTAACGCGCCAGACGCGCGGACATGTCGACGAACCAGACTTCCGCGGCGTAGCGGTCGTCGAACTCGCGGGCGTCGCGGATCGCGGCCTCCAGCCGCGCGCGCAATGCCGGTTCCGGCTCGCCGGTCGGCCCGGCGTGAACGCCGGTCGTCAACAGCAGTCCGGCGAGCAGGACCAAGCGCGCCTGCGCGGCGTGGCGCCTCACGGTCGGAGCTTTTCCAGCACCGCCGCCGAAGTCGCCGGAATCGGCTCCGCCGTCTGCGCGTCGCGCCGCTTGTATTCGTAGCGGCCCTCGGCGAGGCCTTTGTCGCCGATCACGATGCGATGCGGGATGCCGATCAGGTCGGCGTCCGCGAACATCGGCCCCGGTCGCAGCCCGCGGTCGTCGTACAGCACCTCCACGCCGGCGGCGAGGAGTTCGGCGTAGAGCGTTTCCGCCGCCGTTTTCACGGCCGCGGATTTTTCCGCACCGATCGGGCAGAGGATGACGCGGAACGGCGCGATGGCCTCCGGCCAGCGGATGCCGCGGTCGTCGTGGCATTGTTCGATCACCGCGGCCACCACGCGGGTGACGCCGATCCCGTAGCAACCGGCGGTGGGCGTGAGCGCCTTGCCCTGCTCGTCGAGCACGGTCACGCCGAGCGCCTGGGTGTAGAGCGGACCGTTCTGGAAGATGTGGCCCACCTCAATACCCCGCACCAGCTTGAGCCGGCCCCGGCCGTCGGGCGAAGGATCGCCGTCCACGACGTTGCGCAAGTCGGCGCTCTCGGGCTCGGCCGCGTCGCGGCCCCAGTTGACGCCGCGCAGGTGAAAGCCGGACTGATTGGCGCCGCAGACGAAATCGGACAACGCGGCCGCGGCATGATCGGCGATCACCGGGACCTGCGCGCCGACCGGCCCGAGAAAACCGGGTTCGCAGCCGAACGCGGCGCGGATCTCGGCGTCGCTGGCCAGCGCCAGCGGCGCGGCGACGTTGGGATGCTTGGCCGCCTTGATCGCGTTGAGCGTGTGATCGCCGCGCAAGGCCAGTGCGACCAGTCCGCCGTCGCGGCCTTTCACCACGATCAGCTTGAGCGTGCTGGAGAGCGGGATCCCCAGCAGAGCCGCGACCTCCTCGCAGGTCTTCTGCGTCGGCGTGGAGACTTTTTCGAGGGCGGCCGCGGCGGGCAGGCGCGCGGACTGCGGCCGGGTTTCCGCCGCTTCGAGATTGGCCGCGTAATCCGAGCCGTCGCTCACCGCCAGCACGTCTTCGCCGGACTGGGCGAGGACGTGAAACTCTTCGCTGCGATCGCCGCCGATCGCGCCGGAGTCCGCCTTGACCACGCGGAATTCCACGCCGATGCGGGTGAAGATGCGCGCATAGGTGGCGCGCATGTTCTGGTACTCGCGCTCCAGATCCTGCGCGTCGAGATGGAAACTGTAGGCGTCCTTCATCAGGAACTCGCGCCCGCGCATGACGCCGAAGCGCGGACGGATTTCGTCGCGGAACTTGGTCTGGATCTGGTAGAAGTTGACCGGGAGTTGTTTGTACGAGCGGATGTCGCGACGAATCAAATCGGTCACCACTTCCTCGTGCGTGGGACCGAACACGAAATCGCGCTGGTGGCGGTCCTTGAAGCGCAGCAGCTCCGGTCCGTACTTGGCCCAGCGCCCGGATTCCTGCCACAGTTCCGCGGGGATCACCGCCGGCATCAGGATCTCGTGCGCGCCCGCGCGGTTCATCTCCTCGCGGATGATCGCCTCCACCTTCTGCAGCACGCGCAGGCCCAGCGGCAGCCAGGTGTAGATGCCGGCGCCGAGCTTGCGGATCATGCCCGCGCGCAGCATCAACTGGTGGCTGACGACCTCCGCGTCGGCGGGCGTCTCCTTGGTGGTCACGAGCGGGAACTGCGAAAGACGCATGGGGCTTCCTGGCGCGCCGCGCCGTGCGGCGGATCCTGGCTGGGGAGGTCGGGACGGACGGCGGGATTTTAACGCAGGCCGCTGGCCCCGCACGGCCCGGCGCGGCCGGCGCGATATAATGCCAGCGATGTCCTCCGTCCATCGCCCGTTCTAGCGCCCGCGCTACGCCGCGCCAACGCGCATGAACGCGCTCGCCTACTGTCGGCGCCTGATTCTCGGCGCCAAGCTCGATCCGCTCAACCCGCGCACCCGCCAGCATCTCGCGCTGGTCGCGTTGCTGGCCTGGATCGGTCTGGGCTCGGACGGCCTGTCCTCCGCCTGTTACGGCCCGGAGGAGGCCTTTCTCGCGCTGGGCGAGCACACGCATCTGGCGCTGTACCTGGCGTTCGCCATGGCGGCGACGGTGTTCATCATCGCGCTGGCCTACAACCAGGTGATCGAACTGTTCCCCTCCGGCGGCGGCGGGTACAAGGCCGCCACCCACCTGATCGGCCCCTACGCGGGACTGGTGTCGGGGTCGGCGCTGATCGTGGATTACGTGCTGACCATCACCATCTCGGTGGCCAGCGCCGCCGACGCGCTGTTCAGCATGCTGCCGGCCTGGCAGGGATACAAATTCGTTTCCGAAATCGGGCTGATCGGCCTGCTGATCCTGCTCAATCTGCGCGGCATGAAAGAATCGATCCAGGTCCTGCTGCCGATCTTCCTCGGGTTCTTCGTGTCCCACGCGCTGCTCATCGTTTACGGCGTGATCCGCAAATCCGCGGAACTGGACACCCTGCTGCCGGCGACGCTCCACGAAACGCAGCGCGTCTGGCGCGAATCCGGCTGGCTGTTCACGATTTCCCTGTTCCTGCGCGCCTATTCGCTGGGCGGCGGCACCTACACCGGCATCGAGGCGGTGTCCAACAACATCAACAATCTCGCCGAGCCGCGCGTACGCACCGGGCACCTCACCATGTTCTACATGGCCAGCTCGCTGGCCTTCACCGCGGGCGGCATCGTGTTGCTGTATTTGCTCTGGCACGCCGCGCCGGCGCCGGATCGAACGCTCAACGCGGTGGTGTTCGAGCACGTCATCGACAGCCTCGGCTGGTCCTCGCCGCACTGGCGGCACGGCGTGCTGGCCGCGACTTTGGCGCTGGAAGGCGGCCTGCTCTTGGTCGCCGCGAACACCGGCTTCCTCGGCGGACCGGCGGTCATGGCCAACATGGCCGCCGACCGCTGGGTGCCGCGCCAGTTCCGCCAGCTGTCCAGCCGCATGGTGACGCAGAACGGCGTGCTCTTGATGGGCACCGCCGCCCTGGCGATCCTGCTGTGGAGCGGCGGCGCGGTGTCGGTGCTGGTGGTGCTCTACAGCATCAACGTGTTCCTCACGTTCTCGCTGTCGCTGTTCGGCCTGTGCCGTCACTGGTGGGAACAGCGGCTGTATTCGCGCCACTGGCGGCGGCGGCTGGCGCTGTCGGTGATCGGCCTTGCGGTCACCGGCTTCATCCTGGTCGTGACCGTGGTCGAGAAATTCACCGAGGGCGGCTGGCTGACCTTGCTCATCACCAGCGGCGTGATCGGCGTATGCGTTGCGATCCGCCGTCATTACGAAGCGGTGCAGACGGCCATGAAACGCATCGACGAAGCCTACTCCCTGCCGATGACCTGGGACGACGAGGCTCCGTCGCCGCCGCTGGATCCGGCCTTGCCGACGGCGGTTTATCTGGTGGGCGGCAACCGCGGCGCCGCCATGCACATGCTGCAATGGGTGCTGCGTCACTTCGAAGGGCGCTTCCGCAACCACGTCTTCGTGTCGGTCGGCGAAGTGGACAAGCAGGCTTTCGACAGCGCGCGCGCCATCAAGACGCTGCAGGCGCGCATCGACAACTCGCTGCGCTATTTCACCAGCTACTGCGTCAGTCGCGGCCTGGCCGCAGCCTCCTATCAGGCCTACGGCGCCGATCCGCTGGAAGAACTGAGCCGCCTGGTGGACGAGGTGCTGGCGCGTTTCCCGCAGGCCGTGTGTTTCGCGAGCAAGCTAATGTTCGCGCGCGAGAACTGGTGGACCCGCCTGCTCCACAACCAGATGCCGCTGGCCATGCAGCGGCGGCTGCAGCGCGCCGGTCACGAAATCATCATCGTTCCCATCCAGGTGCCGAGCGAGCGCCCGGCGCCGCGCCGTCCGATCCGCTGAACGCGCCACCCGGCGCTTCAGAACACGAAGCGCACGCCGGCACGATAGTCGTCGGAGCGGTATTTGAGGTAATTATCCTCGCCGCGCAGGTTGTCGTAACGGTACTCGAAAAAGCCCCAGGTGCGCGGCGCCAGCGGCAACTGGAAACCGGCCATCGCTTCCAGGCCGGCGTGCTTGGAGAGATCCAGATAACCGCCGCTGCCGTAGATCGAAAACCCGGGCCAGCGGCTCTGGAACCCCACGTGATAGCCGACGCCGTCGTCGTTGACGCGGTCGCTGTTGCCGGCCGGCAACCCCTCGTCGGTCACGTGCACGTACTGAAGATCGTAGTGCACGTACTCGATCTTGCCGAACAGGTCCAGCGGCGCCTCCGGCAACCGGAACACCAGACCGCCGCCGGCGCGGCCCTGGTTCTGCTTGAGCCCGTAAGCGGTCTGACCCGAAGGCAGGCCGAGGTCCGCTCCGTTCGCGTCGTTCTGCGTCAGGAAGTTGTACTGATAGCTGCCGCCGATGAAAAAATTCGGCGTCAGGCTGAGCGAGAGCTGCACGCCGCCGCCGCCGCCGCTCGGAGCGAGGGAGGTCTGGTCGGCCGACTGATCCATGTAGGAACCATACAGCGAGAGATTCCCGCGCGGCACCGCGTAATACCCGTAAGCCGCGCAGGTCTGCCACAGGCACAACGCGGCCGTGCCGAGGCCGAGGATCAGGATTTTTTTCATCGCGGATCTCCACGTGTGGTTTGCCGCGCACCCTAGGGCGCGCGCGCTGAATGCGCGCTGAACTTTTGGCGCACGTTCGGCGCTCTGGCCATACCCATCGTGAAACAGCTTGGGGACTTCAGTCCTCGAGGTGCAGCTCGCGCTCGCGGACCCGGCCGTTTTCGCAGACCCAGGCACGCAGCTGCAACACGCCCTTGGTCGCCAGCGATGCGGTCAGTCGGGGCAGCGCGGCTTCGAGGCCGAAATCCTCGGCCGTCGGCGCTTGGGACCACTGCGGCCGGTAGAGAAACACGGCCCACGGGCGCAGCCCGTCGCGGCGCAGTCGCGCCAGCGCGAGGGCGAGATCGCCGTCTTCTTCCAGCGGCAGGAAAGTCCGTGGTCCCCCTTCACCGGCCACGACCCCGACGAGTGGCGCGCCACCCCGCGCCTGCGCCTCGTGCAGCAGACGGAGGGCCAGCCGTCGCGGCAGCCTCAGCGGATCCGCAGGCCCGGTCATCGGACGCCTCCGCACACGGCACAGGCCGGGTCGCGTGGAATCGCGACGCTGCGCCAGCTCATGCGCAGCGCGTCCCACAGCCACAAACGGCCGGCGTCGTCGCCGAGGCCGAGCAGCCGTTTGAGCGCGAGCAGCGCCTGCATCGCGCCGATGCCGCCGGCGACCGGGCCGAGGATGCCGGCGTCCTCGCAGCGTTCCGCGTCGTCGCCGGGATCGGGATACAGACAGGCGTAACAGGCGCCGCCGCGCGCGGGATCGAACAGCGCGAGCTGGCCCTCGAAGCGGATCGCCGCGCCGGACACCAAGGGCTTGCGCGCGCTCACACAGGCGGCATTGAGCGCGGTCCGCGCGGCGAAGTTATCGCTGCAGTCGAGCGCGATGTCCACGCGCCGCACCGCTTGGAGCAGCGCGTCCTGCGTCAGCGGCCCGGTCAGCGTCTCGATCGCGCAGTCGGGATTGAGGGCGGATAGCGTGGCGGCGGCGGCTTCGAGCTTGGCGCGGCCGACGTCGGCCTGGCGGTACAGCACCTGGCGCTGAAGATTGGACAGTTCCACCCGGTCGCGATCGACGAGCCATAGCCGGCCCAGGCCCGCGGCGGCGAGATACAGGCTCGCTGCCGAACCCAGCGCGCCGACGCCGAGAATCAGGGCGCTGGAATCGCCCAGCATTTGCTGCCCGGCGACTCCGACCTCGGGCAGCACGATCTGGCGGGCATAACGCGACAGATCGTTCACGGCGCGCGCGCTCCGGTGGCGCGTTCCAGTCCCGCGAGATCGCGCCGGGTTTCGATGGCCGCGTAACCGCGCTCGCGCAGCAATGCGCGCACCGCGGCGCCTTGTTCCGCCCCGTGCTCCAGTAGCAGCCAGCCGCCGGCGCGCAAGGACGCGCGCGCCGTCGCAGCGATCGCGCGCAGCGCGGCCAGGCCGTCGGTGCCCGCGACCAGCGCCAGCGGCGGCTCGCAGCGCAGTTGCGCGAGGCGGGGATCGGCTTGCGCGACATAGGGCGGATTGGAAACGATCAGGTCGCAGCGTTCGCCGGCCAGCGGCGCACACCAGTCGCCGGCCCGGAATTCCACGTTGGCGAGCGCAAGCCGCCGCGCATTGTCGCGCGCCACCGCCAGCGCGGCGGTACTGAGGTCGGTGGCGATCACCCGCGCGTCCGGCCGCTCGCGCGCCAGCGCCAGGGCGATCGCGCCGCTGCCGGTGCCGAGATCCGCAAGGCACGGGGCGCGCAGATCCGCAAGGCGCTCCAAGGCCCAGGCGACCAGGGTTTCGGTTTCCGGCCGCGGGATCAGCACCGCGGACGTCACGCGCAGCGGCAGCGACCAGAATTCGCGCTCCCCGGTGAGATAGGCCACCGGTTCACCGCGGCGGCGGCGTTCGATCCATTGCGCGTAGCGCTGGGCAACCGGCGGCGGCAGCGATTCGTCGTCGTGGGCGATCAGCCATGCACGATTGCGCTCGAGCGCCGCGGCGAGCAGGATCTCGGCCTCGGCGGGCGCGTCCTCGACGCAACCGGCCAGGCACGCCTGCGCGCGGCGCAGTGCCTCACGCACCGTTTCCGGCGCCGCGGCGATGACGCTCTGGATGCCGGCCGTCATGCCGCCGCCTCGCCGGCTTCGCTCAGGAGTTCGGCCTGCTGCTCGACGAGCAGCGGCTCGATCACCGGATCCAGATCGCCCTCGAGCACGCGCGGGAGTTGATACAGCGTCAGTTCGATCCGGTGGTCGGTCACGCGACCCTGCGGAAAGTTGTAAGTGCGGATGCGCTCGGAGCGGTCGCCGCTGCCCACCAGCCGCTTGCGCGTGGCGGCGGTCTCGCGCTCGCGCCGCGCGCGCTCGATTTCCGAAAGCCGCGCCTGCAACAGCGCCATCGCCCGCGCGCGGTTCTTGTGCTGGCTGCGTTCTTCCTGGCATTCGACCACGATGCCGCTCGGCAGATGGGTGATGCGGATCGCCGACTCGGTCTTGTTGACGTGCTGCCCGCCGGCGCCGCTGGCCCGGTAGGTGTCGATCTTGAGTTCGGCGGGATTGATCTGCACTTCCTGCGCGGTTTCCACTTCGGGCAACACCGCCACCGTGGCGGCGCTGGTGTGGATGCGGCCCGCGGCCTCGGTCTGCGGCACGCGCTGCACGCGGTGGACGCCCGACTCGAACTTGAGCCGGCCATAGACGCCCTGACCGGCGAGGCGCGCGACGATCTCCTTGTAGCCGCCGTGCTCGCCGGGATTGCGCGACAAGACTTCCACGTCCCAGCCGCGACGCTCCGCATAGCGTGCGTACATGCGGAACAGGTCGCCGGCGAAGATCGCCGCCTCGTCACCGCCGGTGCCGGCGCGGATTTCGAGGAAGACGTTGGCGTCGTCGAGCGGATCGCGTGGCGCGAGCAGGCCGCGCAGTTCCTCCTCCAGCGCCGCGCGGCGCGCGCGCGCCGCGGCGAGTTCCGCCTCCGCCATCGCCCCCAGCTCGGCGTCGCCGCGCAGCGCTTCCAGCTCGGCGAGTTCGCGCGCCAGGGCACGATAAGCCTCGTAGGCCGTGGCCAGCGGGCCGAGCTGGGCGTATTCCTGCGCCAGACGGCGCAGCCGCTCGGCATCGGCGGCGGTTTGCGGGCTGGCCAGCTCGCGCGCCAGTTCTTCCCGGCGCTCGGCCACCTGTTCGAGCCGTTTGAGCAGCGAGTCTTTCATGGAAGACGCCCAACGCGGAGGATGGCGAACGGCGCGAGTCGTTTGACCGACCCGTTGCCGGTCGATCGCGCGCCCTAATCCTCTGTCTCGCGAAGGTTGAACAGCTTGTGCGCCGCGTCCAGCAACAGGGCCTGCTCCACGGCTCCGGCGCGACGCAAGCGCTCGCTCGGCGCGTGCAGGATCTTGTTCGCCAGGGTGTCGGCGACGAAGGCCATCACCGCCTCGGGCGACTCGCCGTTGGCGAGCTTGCGCCGCGCCTTGGCCAGCACCTGATCGCGGCTGGCGCGCGCGCTTTCGCGCAGACGGCGAATCGTGGCACCCGCGTCGCGGCTTTCCAGCCAGCGCTCGAACTCGCGCGCGTAGTCTTCCACCAGCGCCTCGGCCTGCTCGGCCGCCGCGCCGCGCACCTTGAGGTTTTCGGCGATCACCGCGCGCAGGTCGTCGAGGCTGTAGAGATACACGTCCTCCAGCCTGCCAATGGCCGGATCGAGGTCGCGCGGCACCGCCAGGTCGATCATCAGCATCGGCTTGCGCCGGCGCCGGGACAGGGCGGCCGCGACCCGCTCGCGCCCGAGCACGTATCCGCGGCTGGCCGTGCCGGAAATCACCAGGTCCGCCTCTGGCAGGTGCAGGCCGAGATCGTCGAGACCGATGGCGTAGCCGTGCAGCGTCGCGGCCAGGGCTTGGGCGCGCTCCAGCGAACGATTGGCGACGATGACGCGGCCGATGCCGCGGGTCTTGAGATGGCGGGCGAGCAGTTGCACCGTTTCGCCCGCACCGATCAAAAGCGCGGTCTGGCTGCCGAGGTCGGCGAAGATGTGCTGGGCAAGCTGCACCGCGGCGTAAGCGACGCTCACCGGGTGGGCACCGATCTGGGTTCGGCTGCGCACCAGTTTGGCCACGGCGAAGCAGTGCTGGAACAGACGCGACAGAATGGGGCCGAGGCTGCCCGCGTCGCGCGCCTGCGCATAGGCCTGCTTCATCTGGCCGAGGATCTGCGGCTCGCCCAGCACCATCGAGTCGAGCCCGCAGGCCACGCGCAGCCCATGCAGCACGCCGCCCTGGTCGCGCAGCACGAACAGATGCGGCTCGATGGTGCCGGCGGGCACCCCGCGCTCGCGCCGCCACCATCCCACCAGGCGCCCCTCATCCTCGGGCTGCGCCACCGCGAGGATCTCCGTGCGATTGCAGGTGGACAGCAAGGCCGCCTCGGCGACCCCGGGCAGCGCGCGCAGGCGCGTCAGCGCCGCCGGCAGCTCGGCCTCCGTGAACGCCAGCCGCTCGCGCACCGGCAAGGGCGCGGTGTGATGGCTCAGGCCGAGGACGAGTAAGGACATGGAAGACCGGCGTGAACGTAATGGCCGATTTTCCGGCAAGGCGCCGGCGTAAACAAGCGCCGTCCGGCTTCAAGTAGAATAACGCGCACCTTCCGAATCGCCGCCGTGTCCGCTCCCTTCTCCCTGCGCTGGTCGCTCGGCCTGAGCTTCGGCCTGAGCCTGCTCTCCAGCTGCGCGCTGACGCCCTCCGGCGATGCCAGGGCAGCGCTGGAGCCGGCCGCCTCCGACGCGCAGCCGCAAGCGCCGGCACTGGATACGCCGGAGGAACGCGCGCAGTTCCACGTCATGGCCGGCGAGATGGCCGCCGGGCGCCAGCAGCCCCAACTCGCCGCACGGGAATTCCTGCAGGCCCTGCAATACAGCCCCGACGCCAAGCTCGCCGCGCGCGCCACCGCACTGGCGCTGGCGGCCAAGGACGAACCGCTGGCGCTGGAGGCGGCGAACAAATGGCTGCAACTGGATCCGACCAGTCTGGAAGCGCGTCAGATCATCACCCGCCTGGCCTTGCGTGCCGGCCGGGACGACGAGGCCTACGCCCAGTGCGCGGCGATCGTGCGCGACCACCCCGGCGGCATCGGCGACGGCTTCCGCATGGTCGCGCTGCTGCTGGCGCAGGAACCTCAGAAGCAGCAGGCGGCGCTGGCGCTGATGCAGAAACTGGTGGCGCAGTATCCCAAACAGGCCGGCGCCTACCAGGCGCAGAGTCTGCTGGCGCTGTCCTTCAATCAACCGCAGCTCGCGGAGAGCGCCGCGCGCAGCGCGCTGGCGTTGACGCCCAAATCCAAGGAGGCCTCGCTGCTCCTGGTCGGAGCGCTGGTCAAGAAAGGCGACATCGACGCGGCCGACCAGGTCATGGACGGGCTGCTGCGCGACAACCCCGACGCCGACACCCTGCGACTGGGCTATGCGCGCTTGCTGATCGACGCCGATCAACGCGCGCGTGCCCGCGTGCTGCTCGAGAAAATCCTCAAGCGCGATCCCAAGGACGCCGACGCGCTCTACACCCTGGGCACGCTGACGCTGGACGAGCGCAAGATCGACGGGGCGCAAGCCTATTTCGAACGTCTGGCGCAAATGGCCGACCACCGGGCCGACGCGGAATATTTCCTGGGACGCATCGCCGAGCTCCGCCATCAGCCGCAACAGGCCCTGGAACACTACGAAAAGGTCGACCGCGGCGCGCAGGCGCTGGATGCGGAGGTCCGGCGCGCGGCGATGCTGGGCAAACTCGGTCGTCTGGACGAGGCGCGCACCTTGATGGAAGAACTGCGCGAACAGTACCCGCCGCTGTCCGAACGCTTCCTGCTCGCCGAAGGTGAGATCCTGCTCGACGCCGGCGCCTACGATCAGGCGCTCAAACTCTACGATCAGGCCTTGCAGCAACAGCCTGACGACGACGACCTGCGCTATTCGCGCTCGCTGGTGTACGAACGCATGAACCGCATCGCCGACGCCGAGGCCGATCTGCGGGCGATCCTGCAGAAATCGCCCGACGACGCCCGCGCGCTCAACGCGCTCGGCTATACCCTCGCGGTGCACACCGATCGTCTGGACGAGGCCGACCGGCTCGTGAGCCAGGCTCTGGCGCAGACCCCCGACGATCCGGCGGTGATCGACAGCATGGGCTGGGTACGTTTCCGCGAGGGCCGCCTGCAGGAAGCGCTGTCGCTCTTGCAGAAAGCCTATGCCCAGTTCGCCGATCCCGAAGTCGCCGCCCACCTCTGCGAAGTGCTGTGGAATCTGGGCCAGAAAGATGAGGCGCGCGCGCTGTGGACCAAGGCGCAGAAGGACGATCCCGACAATCCGGTCCTGCGCGACACCATCAAGCGTCTCGGCGGATCGTGAGGCGCGCTCTGGCGCAGGCCGCCGCCGGCATGAGCGCGCTGTGGCTCGCGGCCTGCGCCGGCACGGTGCGCCCCACGGCTCCGGCCGGTACCGAGACCCCGGCGGCGCGCGCGGCCTGGCAGGCGCAGCAGACGGCCTTGGCGCGACTGGGGACTTTCGCCCTGCGGGGCCGTCTGGCGAAGACGGGCTTCGGCGGTTTTTCGGGCGAACTCTCCTGGATTCAGGATGGATCGCACTTCGAGGTGCACTTCTACGGCCCCTTGGGCGTCGGCGCGGTCGCCATCGACGGCGAACCCGGCCAGGTGAACATCCGCACCAAGGACGGCAGCTACGAAACGGATGCGCCGGAACAGCTCATGCAGGACAAGCTGGGCTGGAGCCTGCCCGTGGACGGATTGCGCTACTGGGTCCTAGGCCTGCCCGCACCGGGAACGACGCCGCAACTGAGGCTCAACCCCGAGGGCTTGTTGCAGTCGATGGATCAGGAAGGCTGGCACCTGGATTATCTGGAATACCAAACCGCCGACGGCTACCGCTTGCCGCGCAAGTTCACGCTCAGCGACGCGCAGCGCAGCTTCCGCGTGGTGATCGACCAGTGGTCGCTTGCGCCTTGATGCAGTCGCAGCCGCGTCAGGCGTGCGCGGTGCCCCCTTCTCGTGGACCAAAAGTTATAATTTCGACACGGACGCGTCATGGGGCGTAGCCAAGTGGTAAGGCAGCGGGTTTTGATCCCGCCATTCGGTGGTTCGAATCCATCCGCCCCAGCCATCCGGTTTTTCCGAGCGCCCGGCGCGCTTGGAAAAAACGGGCGTCCCCGCAAAAGCGGGAGCCCAGGAGCGCGCCGATGGAGTTTGACTCGACCCCCTTCGCCTGACTCCCGCCCATGGACGCCCGCACCGAAGGTCTGCGCCTGATGACCGACACGCTCTCCCAGTTGATGCTGTTCTCCGGCAACGCCAATCCCGGCCTGGCGCGCGACATCGCCAATTATCTGCGGCTGCCGCTGGGCAAGGCGATCGTGGACCGCTTTTCCGACGGCGAGGTGCACATCGAGATCCTCGAGAACGTGCGCGGCAAGGACGTGTTCATCATTCAACCGACCTGCCAGCCGACCAACGAGAACGTGATGGAGCTGCTGCTGCTGCTGGACGCCATGAAACGCGCCTCGGCCGGGCGCATCACGGCGGTGGTGCCCTACTTCGGCTACGCCCGCCAGGACCGCCGGCCGCGCTCGGCGCGCGTGCCGATCTCGGCCAAAGTGGTGGCCGACCTGATCGGCGAATGCGGCGCCAACCGCGTGCTCACCGTCGATCTGCACGCCGACCAGATCCAGGGTTTCTTCGACATCCCGGTGGACAACGTTTACGCCAGCCCGGTGCTGATCGGCGACCTCTGGCGCCAGAAGTACGACAAACTGATCGTGGTTTCCCCGGACGTGGGCGGCGTGGTGCGGGCGCGCGCCCTGGCCAAGCAGCTCGACGACGCGGATCTGGCCATCATCGACAAACGCCGCCCGCGGCCCAACGAGGCGCAGGTGATGAACATCATCGGCGACGTGTCGGGCAAGACCTGCGTGCTGGTTGACGATCTGGTGGACACCGCCGGCACCCTGGCCAAAGCCGCGGAAGCGCTCAAAGACAGCGGCGCCGTCAAAGTCGTCGCCTACGTCACCCACCCGGTGCTGTCGGGCAATGCCATCGACAACATCACTCGCTCGCAGCTCGATGCGGTGGTCGTCACCGACACCATCCCGTTGTCGCCACAAGCCGCCGCCTGCCCCAAGATCCGCCAGCTGTCCATCGCCGGCCTGCTGGCGGAGACCATTCGCCGGGTGTCGGCCGAGGAGTCGGTCAGCTCGCTGTACGTGGATTGACGCCGCCGGCGTTCGCGTTTTGGGCCGCGAATCTCTATAATCCGCGCCCCGCTGCGCCTGGTCGCGGGCGCGGCGCCGTCCTGGAGAACTCCCATGAAAGAAACGTTTGTCGTGAATGCCGAAACCCGTTCGGCGCACGGGAAGGGTGCGAGCCGCCGCCTGCGTCGTGAGGGCAAGGTCCCCGCCATCCTGTATGGCGGCGGTAGCGAACCGCAACCGATCGCCGTCGACCACAACGAACTCGCCAAGCACCTCAAGGCCGAGGCGTTCTACTCGCACATCCTCACCCTCAAGCTCGACGGCAAGAGCGAGCAGGCGGTGCTCAAGGACCTGCAGCGCCATCCGGTGCGCGACGACACGATCCTGCACATGGACCTGCTGCGCGTGCGCGCCGATCAGCTGCTGCGCATGCACGTGCCGCTGCACTTCAAGGGCGGCGACGTATGTCCCGGCGTGAAAACCGGCGGCGGCCTGATCGAACACCATCTGATCCAGGTCGAGGTCGAGTGCCTGCCCAAGGACCTGCCGGAGTACATCGAAGTCGATCTGTCGCAGCTCAACGTCAACGACTCGGTGCACCTGTCGCAGCTCAAGCTGCCCCAAGGCGTGACCCTGGTCGAGCTCAAGCACGGCAACGACCGCTCGGTGGCGGCCGTGCACCTGCCGCGCGCAGCGGTCGAGGAAGCGCCCACCCAAGCCACGCCCAGCGCCGAAGTACCGGCGACCGCCCAAAAGGCAGAAGCCAAGCCTGGCGAAGCCGAGGCCAAGCCCTCCGAACCCAAGAAGGAAGAGAAGAAGAAGTAAAGCGGCGAGCAGCGTGGAGGGCCCCATTGCGAAGCAATGGGATCCTAGCGTCGCGAGACCGCGCCCACGTCGATCCCGCACGCAGACATTGGCGAAGCGG
>JADGHB010000065.1 GCA_019689635.1 Nevskia sp.
GGTGTTCGCGCTTGCCAAGTCCGCGAGCCAAGGATGGCGAGCGTGGGGTTTCTCGAAACCGCCGACGTCGCGCCATGGATGGCCGCGCGGAGCTTGGCCAGTGAGTGGTGGAGCCAGCCGGGATCGAACCGGCGACCTCTTGCATGCCATGCAAGCGCTCTCCCAGCTGAGCTATGGCCCCGTGAGGCGCGCAAGTATAGGTCCTCGCCACGGCGGCAACAAGCGTTTGAAACGCCTGCGCAACGTGATCGTCCTCTCGATTTCGGGCTGTGGGCGCGTTGCGCTTCCGTTATCATGACGCTCCTTTCGATCCACGCAGACTCCGTACCGCACCCATGGCGACCGTCAGCACCAACGAGATGAAGGCCGGCACCAAGGTCCTGATCGACGGCGAACCCTATGCCGTCATCGACAATGAATATCGCAAACCGGGTAAAGGCCAGGCCACCAACACGCTCAAGGTCCGCAACCTCAAGAACGGCCGCGTCATCGAGCGCACGCTGAAGTCGGGAGACTCCCTCGAGGTCGCCGACGTCGAAACGGTGGAGATGCAGTATCTCTACAACGACGGTCACTTCTGGACCTTCATGGATCCGAAAACTTACGAGCAGATCCAGGCCGGTGAGGCGGCGATGGCCGAGGCGCGCAAGTGGCTCAAGGGCGAGGAAACCTGCGTCGTGATGCTGTGGAACGGCGTGCCGCTGTCGGTGCAGCCGCCGAATTTCGTGTTGCTCAAGGTCACCGAGACCGACCCCGGCCTGCGCGGCGACACCTCCGGCGGCGGCGGCAAGCCGGCGACGCTGGAAACCGGCGCGGTGGTGCGCGTGCCGCTGTTCGTGCAGCAGGGCGAGGTGATCAAGGTCGATACGCGCACCGGGGAGTACCTCGGTCGCGTCGGGAAATGACGATGGCGAAAACGGCAGCGGCCGCTGCGGGAGTGGGCGCGATGGACGACAACCGACGCAAGGCATTGGAGGCGGCGCTCGGCCAGATCGAGCGCCAGTTCGGCAAGGGCGCGATCATGCGCATGGGGGCCGACGACGAGGCGCGCGACGTGGACGTGGTGCCCACCGGCTCGCTGGCCTTGGATCTGGCGCTGGGCATCGGCGGTCTGCCGCGTGGGCGCGTGGTGGAAATCTACGGGCCGGAATCCTCCGGCAAGACCACGCTGGCCCTGCAGGTCGTGGCCAACGTGCAGAAGAGCGGCGGCGTGGCCGCCTACATCGACGCCGAGAACGCGCTCGATCCCAACTACGCCGAGAAGCTCGGCGTCAACGTGGCCGACATGCTGATCAGCCAGCCCGATACCGGCGAGCAGGCCCTCGAAATCGCCGACATGCTGGTGCGCTCCAACAGCGTGGACGTCATCGTGATCGACTCGGTGGCCGCGCTGGTGCCCAAGTCGGAGATCGAGGGCGAAATGGGCGAGGCCCAAGTGGGCGTGCAGGCGCGCCTGATGAGCCAGGCGCTGCGCAAGCTCGCCGCCAACATCAAGCGCGCTAACGCTCTGGTGATCTTCATCAACCAGATCCGCATGAAAATCGGCGTGATGTACGGCAGTCCCGAGACCACCACCGGCGGCAATGCGCTCAAGTTCTACGCCTCGGTGCGCCTGGACATCCGCCGTACCGGCGCGGTCAAGCGCGGCGAGGAGATCGTCGGCAACGAGACGCGCGTCAAAGTGGTCAAGAACAAGCTGGCCCCGCCGTTTCGCGAGGCGCATTTCGAGATCCTCTACAACGAGGGCATCTCCAGGCTCGGCGAACTGATCGACCTCGGCACCGAGCACGGCATCGTCGAGAAATCCGGCGCCTGGTACGCCTACGGCGGCGAGAAGATCGGTCAGGGCAAGGACAATGCCCGCGCCTATCTCAAGGAACACCCGGAGGTCGCCGAGGCGATTGATCAAGCCCTGCGCGCCAAGCTGATGCCGGCGCGCACTCCCCGTGTCGCGGCCGCCGCGGAATAAAGATCCGGCCGATCCGCAAGTCGCCCGGTTGCGCGCGCTGCGTCTGCTCGCGCGGCGCGAACACAGCGCCGCCGAACTCAAGCGCAAGCTCGCCAGTCGCGGCGTGGCCGAGGCGGCTGCCGCCGAAGCGGTCGAGGCGCTGTCCCGCGACGGCTGGCAAAGCGACGCGCGCTACGTCGGTTCTCTCGTGCGGCTGCGCGTCGGGCAGGGTTACGGTCCGCTGCGCATCCGCGCCGAGCTGGAAGCGGCCGGGGCGGCGGAAGCCTTGATCGGCCCGGCGCTGGCCGATACCGACTGGAAAGCGCTGGCGGTTTCGGTTCATGGGCGGCGCTTCCGGCGCGCGCCGGCCAGTGCCGCCGAGTGGCAAAAGCAGTATCGCTATCTCGCCGGCCGCGGCTTCGAAACCGAGCACATCTATGCCGCGTTGAATCCTCCCCCGGATTTCGATCCCGAGTCGCACCCCGCGGAAGCGGGCGAGTAAAAACCTAGCCGTGCCGAGCGCGGCAGGCTAACATGCCTGCCCCGTTGACCCGCCGCATCGACCTTCGAGGATGAACAGCAACGAGCTGCGCGAACGCTTCCTGGAATTCTTCCGGGAGCGCGGGCACACCGTGGTGCCGTCCAGTTCCCTGGTGCCGGGCAACGACCCGACGCTGCTGTTCACCAACGCGGGCATGGTGCAGTTCAAGGACGTGTTCACCGGCGCCGAGCAGCGTCCCTACACGCGCGCCGCCAGCAGCCAGAAGTGCGTGCGCGCCGGCGGCAAACACAACGATCTGGAGAACGTCGGCTACACCGCGCGGCACCACACGTTCTTCGAGATGCTGGGCAACTTCAGCTTCGGCGATTACTTCAAGGAAGAGGCGATCGCCTACGCCTGGGAATTCGTGACGGACCCGCGCGGGCTGGGCATCGATCCCCGGCGCCTGATGGTCACCGTGTATCAGGAGGACGACGAAGCCTATGCGGTCTGGCGCGACCGGATCGGCGTGCCGGAATCGCGCATCGTGCGCATCGGCGACAACAAGGGCGCGCGTTATGCCTCCGACAATTTCTGGGCGATGGGCGACATCGGTCCCTGCGGTCCGTGTTCGGAGATTTTTTACGACCACGATCCGGACGGAACGCTCGGCATTCCCGGTGGGCCGCCGGGCTCCGCCGACGCGGACGGCGACCGCTGGGTCGAGATCTGGAACCTGGTCTTCATGCAGTTCGAGCGTCGCGCGGATGGCGCGCTGGTGCCCCTGCCCAAGCCGAGCGTGGACACCGGCATGGGCCTGGAGCGCGTCGCCGCCGTGATGCAGGGCGTGCACGACAACTATCGGATCGATCTCTTTCAGCGCTTGATCGCCGCCGCCGCGCAGTTGGCGGGCGAAGCCCCCTACGCCAGCGCTTCCCAGAAGGTGATCGCCGATCACATCCGTGCGACCGCCTTTCTGATCGCCGACGGCGTATTGCCGAGCAACGAGGGCCGCGGCTACGTGCTGCGCCGGATCATGCGCCGCGCGATCCGCCACGGTTACAAGCTGGGATTGAACGAGCCGTTCTTCCACAAGCTGGTGGCGCCGCTGGCCGAAACGATGGGCGGCGCCTATCCGCAGCTCGTGGAACAGCGCGCGCACCTCGAAGCGCGCATCCGCGCCGAAGAAGAAGCTTTCGCCGAAACCCTGGAGCGCGGGATGAAGCTGCTGGACGAGGCGATCGCCAAGGCCGCGGGCGTCATCTCCGGCGAAACCGTGTTCAAGCTCTACGACACCTACGGCTTTCCGGTGGATCTCACCGCCGACATCGCGCGCGAACGCGGGCTCAAGCTGGATCTCGAAGGCTACGAGCGCGAGATGGAGGCGCAGCGCGCCCGCGCGCGGGCGGCGAGCCAGTTCAAGGCCGGCGGCGGTTTCGAATACCAGGGCGCCGAGACCTGCTTCATCGGCTACGACACGCTGCGCGGGCAGGGCCGCGTGCTCGCGCTCTACCGCGATGGCCAGCCGGTGCCGGAACTCGCGGCGGGCGAATCCGGCACCGTGGTTCTGGACACCACGCCGTTCTACGCCGAGGGCGGTGGCCAGGTCGGCGACCGCGGGACCTTGCATGCGCCGGGAATCCGTTTCGAGGTCAGGGATACCCAAAAGATCAAGGGGGCCGCGATCGGCCATCACGGCGTGCTCGAGCATGGCGTGATGCGAGTCGGCGACACGCTGACCGCCGAAGTCACCGCAAGCCTGCGCCGCGCCACCATGCGCAACCACTCCGCCACGCATTTGATGCACCGCGCGCTGCGCGAGGTGCTGGGCAGTCACGTGGAGCAGAAAGGCTCGCTGGTGGACGAACACCGCACGCGCTTCGACTTTTCGCATCCCAAGCCGCTGACGGCGGAGGAGATCGCCGAGGTCGAAAACCGCGTCAACCGCGCCATCCTCGCCAACGTGCCAGTGAGCGCCCAGCAGATGAAATACGACGAAGCGCTCAAAGCGGGCGCGATGGCCTTGTTCGGCGAGAAGTATGGCGACGTGGTGCGCGTGCTGACCATGGGGTCGCCGGAGCACAATTTCTCCATCGAGCTGTGCGGCGGCACGCACGTCGCGCGCACCGGCGACATCGGCTTGTTCAAGATCGTCGCCGAAAGCGGCGTGGCCGCCGGCGTGCGCCGGGTGGAGGCGATCACCGGCGAGAACGCCCTGGCTTATTTGCGCGCCCTCGAGCAGCGGATTCAGTCCGCGGCCCGGTTGCTGCGCGTGGGCGGCGAGGAGCTGGTCCCCAGGCTGGAGCAGCAGCTCGCGCGCATGCACGAACTGGAAAAAGCGCTCGCCGAGGCCAAGGCCCGGCGTGCCGCCGACGTCGGCGCGGAGCTGGCGGCGCAGGCGCGCGAAGTGCGCGGCGTCAAGGTGCTGACCGCACGGGTCGATGGCATCGAGGGGAGCGCGCTCCGCGGCCTGCTCGACCAGCTCAAGGAAAAGCTGCGCTCGGGGATCGTGCTGCTCGGCAGTGCCAACGGCGAAAAAGTAAGCCTCATCGCCGGCGTCACCGCCGACCTCACCGACAAGGTGAAGGCCGGCGAGCTGGTCAACCTCGCCGCCCAGCAGGTCGGCGGCAAGGGTGGCGGGCGCGCGGACATGGCCCAAGCCGGGGGCAACCGGCCCGACCAGCTGCCCGCGGCGCTGGCGACGGCGCGCGCCTGGATCGAAAGCAGGCTTTGACTTCTCAGGCTAAAATCCGCGGCCGCGCCGCGCGACGGCGCCAACTTCACGCCCATGGCTCTCCTGGTCCAGAAATACGGCGGCACCTCCGTCGGCTCGGTCGAGCGCATCGAGCATGTCGCCAGCAAAGTGGCGGCCGCGCGCGAGCGCGGGCACCGCATCGTGGTGGTGGTCTCGGCGATGTCCGGCGAGACCGATCGCCTGCTCAAACTGGCCAAAAGCATCGATCCGCGACCCGACCCGCGTGAGCTGGATCAGCTGCTCGCCACCGGCGAACAGGTGACGATCGCACTGCTCGCCATGGCACTGGAGAAGCGCGGCGTGCCGGCGCGTTCCTATCTCGGGTTTCAGGTGCCGATCCATACCGACCGTGCTTACGGAAAGGCGCGCATCACCCGTATCGAAACCCGGAACCTGTTGGCCGATTGCGAGGCGGGGGCCGTGCCCGTGGTGGCCGGTTTCCAGGGCGTGGACGAGGACGGCAACCTCACCACGCTGGGCCGCGGCGGCTCCGACACCACCGGCGTGGCGCTGGCCGCCGCGCTCAAGGCCGACGAATGCCAGATCTACACCGACGTGGATGGCGTCTACACCACCGACCCGCGGGTGGAACCGCGCGCACGACGGCTGGATCGCATCACCTTCGAGGAGATGCTGGAGCTGGCCAGCCTGGGCTCCAAGGTCCTGCAGATCCGCTCGGTGGAGTTCGCCGGCAAGTACAAGGTGCCGCTGCGCGTGCTGTCCACCTTCCAGGAAGGGCCCGGCACGCTGATCACTCTGGAGGAACGCGACGTGGAAGAACCGCTCATCTCGGGCATCGCCTTCAACCGTGACGAGGCCCAGCTCACCGTGGCCGGCGTGCCGGACCGGCCCGGAATCGCCGCCGCGATCCTGGGGCCGATCGGCGAGGCCAATATCGAAGTGGACATGATCGTGCAGAACGTGGGTGCCGACGGGACCACGGATTTCACCTTCACCGTCCACCGCAACGACTATGAGCGCGCCATGGAAATCTCGCGCAAAGTGGCCGAGGATCTGCAGGCCAAGGCCGTCAGGAGCGCGCTGGACATCGTCAAGGTCTCGCTGGTGGGCGTGGGCATGCGCAGTCACGCCGGCATTGCGGCCAAGATGTTCAAGACCCTGGCCTCCGAAGGCATCAACATCCGCATGATCTCCACCTCCGAGATCAAGATTTCGGTGGTGATCGAAGACAAATATCTGGAACTGGCGGTCCGCGCGCTGCACAAGGCCTTCGGCCTGGCCGGCGGGGGCGGGGCTTGATCCAGATCAATGCAGGGAATCGCGATGCGCGGTATTGATGGCGAGGCAAACGGCATAGTGTGTTTTTGCGACTGTCCGACGCTTCTCCCTGCGTCTGATACTGCGCCTAGGCCATGGAGGCAGCCATGTTGATATTGACCCGGCGCGTGGGCGAAAGCGTGATGATCGGCGACGAGGTGGTGGTGACGGTGCTCGGCATCAAGGGCAACCAGGTGCGTATCGGCATCAAGGCCCCCAAGAACGTCGCGGTGCACCGGCAGGAAATCTTCGAGCGGATCCAGGTCGAGCGCAGCGCCGACCCCCTCGTCCTGACCGGTTGATTCGTTCCGGCTTCGGCCCTCGCGCGGTCATTCCGCGGCGGGCCGAGTTGATGCTCGGCTCGCGGCCCGGAAAGCGCGGCATTTTCTCGTACAATACCCGCCTTCCGGAGAGATGGCCGAGTGGACGAAGGCGCTCCCCTGCTAAGGGAGTATAGGGTCAAAAGCTCTATCGCGGGTTCGAATCCCGCTCTCTCCGCCACACTCAAACAAGAAACCCCACTCGATGTTGGGTTCCGGTTTTTGGGAGCCTTCGTTGCGAGGGCGAAAGCGCGCTTGATCCAGGTCAATGCGGCGCGTTGCGCGGAGCGCACAGCATACAGGCGAACGCCTAAGAACAATCGCGATGAAGCTCTCTTTTCACGGCGCCGACCGCAGCGTCACCGGTTCCTGTCACCTCCTCGAACATGCGGGAAAGCGGATCCTGGTCGACTGCGGCTTGTATCAGGGGAGTCGCGAACTGGCGGAGGAGAACGGCGAACCGTTCGGCTTCGATCCGAAAGCGATCGACATCCTGTTGCTGACCCACGCGCATCTGGACCACTGTGGACGGATTCCGTTGCTGGTCAAGCGCGGATTCCGCGGCGAGATCATCGCCACGCCCGCGACGCGCGAGCTGGCGCGCGTGGTATTGCTCGACGCCGCGCGTTTGCAGGAGGAAGAGGCGCGCTACCGTGCCCGCCGCCGCCAGCGCATGCAGGACAGCGAGGGCGGCGCGCCCCTGTACACCGTGCTTGATGCGCTCAACAGTATGGAATTCTTCGGGCGCAAAGCCGTATACGGCGAGTCTCTGGAATTAGCGCCCGGCCTGCACGCCACCTATTACGATGCCGGTCATATTCTCGGTTCGGCCAGCATCCGTCTGGAAGCGCAGACCGGCGGAGGGCATCTCAGCGTGGTGTTCTCCGGGGACCTGGGCAACGCCGGCCGGCCTTTGCTGCGCCCGCCGGTGGTGCCGCCCCGGGCCGACGCGGTGGTCATGGAGACCACTTACGGCGATCGCTTGCATAAACCCGTGGCGCCTTCGATCGAAGAGCTTTATCAGGTCCTGGAGGAAACTTTTCGCCGCGGCGGCAACGTCGTCATCCCGACGTTCGCCCTGGAGCGCGCGCAGGAGATTCTCTACGTCTTGCGTGAGGGCGTCGACAGCGGTCGGCTGCCGCGTCTGATGCAGGTGTTCCTCGATTCGCCCATGGCGATCTCGGCCACCGCGATCTTCCAGCGCCATCCCGAATGCTACAACCCCGGCATCGCCGACTGGTTCCGCGGCGGACGCGATCCGTTCCGCATGCCGGGACTGCACTTCACCAACGATACGGCCGACAGCATGGCCATCAACCGCTTTTCCGGCGGCGCGGTCATCATGGCCGGCGCCGGAATGTGCACGGGCGGCCGCATCCGCCATCACTTGAAGCACAACCTCTGGCGCGAACAGTGCAGCGTGGTGTTCGTCGGTTATGCGGCGCGTGGCACGCTGGCGCGTTCGATCATCGACGGCGCCCAGCAGGTGCGCATCCTAGACGAGGACATCCGCGTGCGCGCCGGGATTCACACGATCAACGGCTTTTCCGCCCACGCCGACCGCGACGAACTGCTGGCCTGGCAACGGCGCGTGGCGTCGCCGCTGACCTTCCTGGTGCACGGAGATGATCAGGTGATGCAGAGCTTCGCCGCGCGGCTGCAGAACACGCGGGTCGAGAGGCCCCAGCTCGGCCAGACGTTCGATCTTTGAACGCGCCTGGTTTGCAGTGAAAGCGCCGGGCAAGGGGCGCCGGCTGTGTTGCCAACAAATAGAACTGTCCGGTTTCGTAGCACATAAACTGTCCGCTTTTTTACTGGGAAGGGTGTCTGAGTCAGGTGCCGCGGCGGACCTACGCGGCAACCTGTAAATCGGGTTCCTGCAAGTGTCCCTCGGCGTCGTAATGCGCCAGGCAGCGCGGGCCGTGGAAGAGGGCAAGCCG
>JADGHB010000066.1 GCA_019689635.1 Nevskia sp.
CCGCATCCTGCTGTCCTCGATTCCCGGTGCCGCCATCGTCGAAGCCCAGATCGAGGGGGTGGTGCACGAGTACAGCGCCATCGAAGGCGTGCAGGAAGATGTCATCGACATCCTGCTCAACCTCAAGAACGTGGCCCTGCGCATGAGCTCGCGCGATTCCGCCACCCTCAAGCTGGTCAAGTCCGGCAAGGGCCCGGTGACCGCCGGCGACATCCAGCTCGACCACGACGTCGAGGTGGTCAATCCGGAGCTGGTGATCGCCAACCTCACCGGCGGCAAGCTCAACATGACGCTGAAGGTGGCGCGCGGCCGCGGCTACCAGCCGGCGGTGGCGCGCGCGCAGACGAACGAGGACGAGGGCCTGTCCATCGGCGTGCTGCGCCTGGACGCCTCTTTCAGCCCGGTGCGCCGCGTCAGCTACACCGTCGAGCGTGCCCGCGTCGAACAGCGCACCGACCTCGACAAGCTGATCCTCGACGTGGACACCAACGGCGGCATCGAGGCTGCCGAGGCCGTGCGCTTTGCGGCGCGCATCCTGCGCGACCAGCTTTCGGTGTTCGTCGAGCTGGAAGGCGAGGAGGAAGCGGTCGCGGTCGGCGCCAAGCGCGATCTCAACCCCATCCTGTTCCGGCCGATCGATGACCTCGAGCTGGGCGTGCGCTCGACCAACTGCCTCAAGGCCGAGAACATCTACTACGTCGGTGACCTGGTGCAGCGCACCGAGACCGAGCTGATGAAGACGCCCAACCTCGGCAAGAAGTCGCTCAACGAGATCAAGGAAGCGCTCAAGGCCCACGAGCTCGAGTTGGGCATGAAGCTCGACAACTGGTCGTCGCCCAAGGTTGCCGCCTGAAAAAGCAGTGGTTAGTGATTTAGTGACTAGTGGTTAGCAAAGAACCGAGGTCGCCACTGAGTCGTGAACACCAGCCACCAGCCACCAGCCACCAGCCACCAGCCACTGGATTTAAGCCATGCGCCACAAAGTCGCCGGACGCCGCCTCGGCCGCACCACCAGCCATCGCAAGGCGGTGCTGCAGAACCTGACCGTGTCGCTGATCAAGCACGAGCTGATCCGCACCACCGTGCCCAAGGCCAAGGAACTGCGTCGCGTCGCCGAACCGCTGATCACCCGCGGCAAGAGCGACAGCGTGGCCAACCGCCGCTTGGCCTTCGCCCGTCTGCGCGACCGCGAGGCGGTGCAGAAGCTGTTCAACGAACTGGGACCGCGCTACCAGTCACGGCCGGGCGGCTACCTGCGCATCCTGCGCTGCGGCTTCCGCCCCGGCGACAGCGCACCGATGGCCTACGTCGAGCTGGTGGACCGGCCGGCAAAGGCGACGACTGCCGAAGCGGCATCGGCCTGATTCCAAGAGCAAGCAGGGAAACGGGCGCCGCGGCGCCCGTTTTCGTTTCAGCTTTGACTGAACCAGGCGTTGAAAGCCACGGTGACGCGGACGCCCTCGCCGTAATAGGGCGTGACGTGATGCATGAGCCAAGATGGAAAGATCACCAGATCGCCCGCTTCGAGCCGGTACTCCAGGGTGCTGTAACCGTACGGCAGCTTGAGCGCGTTCACGGTCGGGTCGCGGAACATCGCGGCGCTCGCCAGCGGGTGGGGGAAGCTCAGCCTGCCGCCCAAGGCCGGATCGGCATCGCTACCGGCCGGATCCACGCAATAGACGCCGGACCAGGTGGCCATCGGGTGGTTGTGGATGCCGAAGTGGCCGCCGCGCCGCGTGAGATGGAACCAGGCGTCGGCGTGCACCGTCAGCGGCGGTGCGTTTTCCCCACGCTGCGTCAGATCGGCGACGAAGCGATACAGCTGCGTCAGGCAGAATTCGCGCAGCTTCGCGATGCAGGGCTGCGGCCATTTGAAAAGATCGAAGCGGCTCTCGTACAGGCGCGCGGAGAATCTCATCGTCGGGTGGGGATTGCGGTAACGCTCGCCCTCGCTTTCGCAGGCCAGGAACAAGTCGCGCAGCTCCGCGTTGAGGCGGTCGGCTAGCGCGAGTTTGGCCTGCCCGAAAGGAACGATGAAAGCCGGGATGACGTTCGGGGTCACGTCTGTTTCAGTCTCCTTGTGCCGCATCGATTATTGAGGCGGCGGCGGACAAAAACTGTACACCCCTCTTCGGGCTAGTACTGTCGGGCATGGCCGGAGGGAAGGCATGGGCGGCGCCGTTTTTGCCATCGGTTCGCACTGTGGGCGGGATAAGAATGCGGGTCAATAAAAATGCTTGACGGCTTCGGGAGTGTGAGGGTAGTCTCAAAAATGTAACGCAAGAAGGGGGCAGCGCACTCGCGTGCGCAACGCTGAGGCGCTGCTGGCCGATGCGACTAACGGGAGAAATTTCATGAAGCTGAACGACAAGGGCCGGCTCCGGCTCGCCGTGCATGCGGCTTTTGCCGTAGGAGTTGGCGTCGCTGCACAGGGTGCCTGGGCGCAACAGGCGGCAACGGATGCTCCGGTGGGATCTGCCAACGGGGCGCAGAAGGCGGAAGTCCTGACTGGTGTCCAGGTAACGGGTACCCGCATCCGGGCACCGAACATCACCAGCACCAGCCCGGTGACTTCTGTGGACAGCATGGAGATCAAATACGAAGGCGCCACCCGTACGGAAGACGTCCTGAACAACCTGCCGCAGGTCTTCGCCGACCAGGGCAGTGCGTTTTCAAACGGTTCCGACGGCACCGCCGCCGTCAACTTGCGCGGCCTGGGCAGCAATCGCACCATGGTGCTGATCGACGGCAAGCGCATGGTGCCCGGCGATCCCCGCACCCTGAGCGCCGACGTGAACTTCATCCCTGCCGGCCTGATCGAGCGGGTGGATGTCCTCACCGGAGGCGCTTCGGCGGTATACGGTGCGGACGCCGTGGCCGGCGTGGTCAACTTCATCATGAAGAAGAACTTCGAGGGGATCCAGATCGACGCCCAGCGCAGCGGCTACTGGCACCACAACGGCGCCAAGGATCTCCAGGGTGACGTGAAGGCCGCCGGCTTCCAGGGGCCCGCCGGCAACACCACCTTCGACGGCGGGGCGGAAAACTTCACCCTGCTGATGGGCATCAACAGTCCGGACGGCAAGGGCAATCTCACCGCCTACGCCACCTATCTGCACCAAGACCCGGTGACCCAGGCCCAGCGCGACTACGGCGCCTGCAGCCTCGGCGAGGCCGACGCCAACAATTTCGCCTGCGGCGGTTCTTCCACGACTTACCCCGGCCGCTTCATCACCAACGCCGGCGACTTCACCATTGACTCGGCGACCGGAAACACGTTCCGCGACTTCAACGGAGCGACGGACCTGTTCAACTTCGGCCCCTACAACTACTACCAGCGCAACGACGAGCGCTATACCTTCGGTGCCTTCGGCCATTACACCATCAACGAGCATTTCGAGCCCTACACCCAGTTGATGTTTATGGACGACCGCACCGATGCGGTGATCGCGCCCAGCGGCGCCTTCCTGCAGCAGTTCAGTATCAACTGCGACAATCCGCTGCTGTCGTCCGACGAACAGAGCAAGATCTGCGTGGACGAGAACGGCAATCCGCTGCCCAGCACCGCCAGTGCGCCGGTGCTGATCGGGCGGCGTAACAAGGAAGGCGGAGGCCGCGACGACAATCTGCGGCATACCGACTACCGCATCGCCATCGGGTTGCGCGGCAACGTGTTCTGGGACTGGAGCTACGACGCGTCCGCGCAGTTCGACCAGGCGCTGTATTCCGAGGAATACAAGAACGACTTCTCGTTCGTCCGCGTGCAGCGGGCACTGAACGTCGTCGCCGATCCGAACACCGGCCAGCCGGTGTGCGCCTCGGTGGTGGACGGCAGCGATCCGAATTGCGTGCCCTGGAACATCTGGCAGATCGGCGGCGTTTCGCCGTCCGGACTGAGCTATCTGCAGACCCCCGGTTTCCAGAGAGGCAATACCACCCAGCAGGTGGTCAACCTCTACTTCACCGGTCCGCTGGGGCGGCTGGGTCTGAAGAGTCCGCTGGCCGACCAGCCGCTGAACCTCGCCTTCGGCGGCGAGTATCGGCGCGAACAGTCGTCCCTGGACACCGACGTGGAGTTCCAGACCGGAGACCTCAACGGCCAGGGCGGTGCGACCCTGCCGGTGGCCGGCGCATACGATGTGCAGGAGGCCTTCGCCGAGCTGGCCGTGCCCATCATCCAGCACAAGCCCTTCGTCGAGAGCCTGGAGTTCAACACGGGTTACCGTTATTCCACTTACTCGACCGGCAAGGACACCAATACCTACAAGCTGGAGTTGGCCTGGGCACCCACGCGCGACGTCAAGTTCCGCGGCTCCTACAACCGTGCGGTGCGCGCGCCGAACGTCGTGGAGCTGTTCAACCCGCAGTCCGTCGCCCTCGACGGCGCGACCGATCCCTGTGCCGGAACCACGCCCAGCGCTACGGCTGCACAGTGCGCGAATGACCCTCTGATCAAGGCCAATCCCGGACTATACGGCAACATCAAGGACAACCCGGCGGAGCAGTACAACGGTCTTCAGGGCGGAAATCCGAACGCGAATCCGGAAACGGCATTCACCACCACGTTCGGCTTCGTCTTCACGCCGACGTTCGTCAAGGATCTGGATTTCACCGTGGATTACTACAAGATCAAGATCGTCAACTTGATCGGGACCATCGGTGCGGACACCATCCTCAGCGAATGCTACCTCCAGGGCAACCAGAGTTTGTGCGGCCTGATCCATCGCGACCCGAATCCGGGACTGTCGCAAGGCACGTTGTGGCTGAATCCGAACGGCTATGTCGTGGACACCACGCTCAACACCGGCTACGTGATGGAGCGCGGCATCGACTTTTCCGCGAACTACCGGTTCCGGCTGTCGAAGCTCGGCCTCAGCAACGAGGCGGGCTTCCTCCGCGCCGAATTCGTCGGGACCCGACTGCTGCGCTACCAGGAACAGGCCATTCCCGGCGATCCCACCACCGTGTTCGACTGCCAGGGACGCTATGGCAGCCAGTGTTCGAGCGGACAGGCGCCGAGCCTGGCGCCCAATCCGATCTGGCGCCACCGCCTGAGGCTGGTGTACAGCTCGCCCTGGGGCAACGACTGGGTGGGCGAACCCACGTTCTCGGTCGCTTGGCGGCACATCAACGGCGTCAGCGCGGATACGGTGACGATCGGTAATACCAACAACCGGGACACGCATCTCGGTTCGCGGGATTACTTCGACGTCTACGGCGCTATCAATGTGCTGACGCGCTACAACATTCGGCTGGGCATCAACAACGTGTTCGATCGCGATCCACCCACCGTGGGTGCGGGCGCTTGCCCAACGGGTCCGTGCAACGGCAACACCTATGCGCAGACCTACGACGTGCTCGGCCGTTATCTGTACTTCGGCGTGACGGCCAACTACTGAGCCGCACCGCACGACGGGCCTTTGAAGGGCGGCGGGTTGAAAGACCCGCCGCTTTTTTCTTGAGTGGCTCTTTGACCGGCCGCCGCATCCGCCAAGCGACGTGCAGGATCGAAGTCCTCGGGCGGGCTGTAAGAAATCGCGGTACGCGATAAGCTTTGCGGTGTGCGCCGTCGTGCGCATCCAAGGTTCCGAGCGAGAGCATGTTGGTCTCCATCACCTCGACTCCAGGGAGCGGATGGATCGCCGCGGTCGTCGCGTTCCTGCTGATCGCCACGCCGGCATGGGCCGCAGGGGAAGCGAACGGGTCGGCGTGCCGCGACATCGCCGACGATGCGCAGCGCCTGGCTTGTTACGATCGGGAATTCGGAGATGCGAAGCCTCCCGCCGCCGTGGCGCCTGCGGCACCTGCGATACCATCCCCTGTCGCGCCGGGGCCGGCCGCGCAGACGCCCGTGCGGCCGGCCATCGGCAACCCGGAACGCGACTTCGGCGCCGAGGCCTTGCCGCCGCCGCCGGTGGACAAGGCCAAGGACACGCTCGAGGCCCACGTCCTCGGCAGGATCGAGGGTTTGGCCAAGGGCATGGATCTGGTCCTGGACAATGGTCAGGTCTGGCGTTGCGTGGACGATCAGCCCTATGCCGATTACGCCGCCGAGAATCCCGCGGTGCGGATCAAGCGCAATTTTCTCGGCAATTACTGGATGGGGTTCGTCGGCAGCGGGGTGCATATCCGAGTGCGGCGGGTGAAATAAGCCGCCTGGCCCGTTTTATCTGCAGGCGCCAATGATCCGACGTTTCGCGACACTAGCCGCATAAAGAGAGGGAAGCCGATGACTGACCGTCATGATCGTTTGTCTGCATTGCAGGTTCGTCCGCCCAAATCCGGCACGGACAGGCTGCTTGCGGTATTCGCCCTGGCTTCGTTGCTCGGCGTCAGCGGCAACGCCCACGCCCTCAGCGAGTCGTTCAACGTCGGCGGCGACGAGCTGAAGATGGTCCTCAACAACACTTTCACCGTCGGCGGCGGCATCCGCATGCAGTCGCCGAACGTGGAGCTGATCGGCAAGAGCAACCTCGACCGCAACGTCTGCGGCGTGCCGTACCAATCCTGCCAGGGTGTCTTCAAGGATCAGATCTTCCCGGCGCAGAAACTGGCGCGCTCGCCGGGCGCGGCCGCGGTCAACGGCGACGACGGCGATCTCAACTATTCCAAGTACCACTTCTTCCAGGCGCCGGCCAAGCTGACCTCGGACCTGACGCTGAGCTACAAGGAGTTCGGCGTCTTCGCGCGCCTGCTGTATTTCTACGACTTCGTCAACAACGATTTCACCGAGACCCATCCCAACCGCATCACCGCGCAGAACCGTGACGATCCCAACGTCGGCGTCAGTCCCTTGACGCCGCTGCTGCTGCCCTATCCCGGCGGCAAGGTCTACGGCCCGGGCGCACGGGTGCGCAGCAAGCGCAGCGACGGCGAAGTCCTGAGACAGATCGGCACCGACCTGCAGTACCTCGACAGTTACTTCTACGGCAAACTGCCGATCCCCTTCACCGACGGCAAGAGCCTCAGCTTCAAGCTCGGCCGCCAGCTCGTGAACTGGGGCGAGAGCACGACTCTCGTGCTCAACAGCTTGAACCAGGCCAATCCAATCAACGCCAACAATTTCTACCGCATCGGCAACCAGGTCGAGGAGGACTTCGTGCCGATCAATATGGTTGACTTGAGCTTCGAGCCGTTCGAGAACGCCACCATGGAAGGTTTCTACCAGCTCGAATGGAAGCCGGTGGAGGCGCCCGCACCGGGCAGCTATTTCTCGGACGCGGATCTCGGCACGAACAACGCCGGCCGCACGGCGGCCATCAGCTTCGCCGGCGGCGCCGAGGATCCCGACAGCGTCGCTGCGCTGCAGTACAACCCGTTGGCGCTGCTGACCAATACCACGCTCACCGCCCAGCGCCTGCCGGACCGCGAGCCGCGCACCAGCGGCCAGTACGGACTCAAGCTCGACTATTACGCCGACTGGCTCAACAACGGCACCGAGCTGGCGGCTTATTACATGCACTACCACTCGCGGCTGCCTTACGTGAGCTTCTATTCGGCCAATGCGAGCTGCGCGCGGGCGGCCGGCAACCCGCGACACGACGACGCCACCGATCTGGCGAGTTTCCTGCTCGACTGTCCGGATCTGCCCTTGCTGCATCCCTTCGATCCCGCCCGCGCCACGAGCAGCGTCGAGGCGATCGATTCGGTCAGGCTGCTGCTGGAATACCCGCAGGACATCGATCTGATCGGCGTTTCGTTCAACACCACGCTCGGCAACTATTCGATCCAGGGCGAGGTGGCTTACCGGCCGAACCTGCCTTTGCAGGTGGACGAACAGGATCTGGCCTTCGCCGCGCTGGGGCCGACGCTGACGAGCTGTAGCGATCCCAAGGTCGGCTGCGCCGGCACCGCCGGCCTGGCGCCGGGGCTGTTGTCGTCCGGCGTCGGCTTCGACGAGAACGGCAACCGGGTCGGTTATGGCCGCAGCGATTTCACCGACGCCAGCGGTCGAGTGCCCTACTCGGACACGATCAACGTGATCGAGGGCGCGCTGCCGGGTGCGGCGCGTTCCTTCCCCAATTTCATCATTCCCTACCGCGGCGGCGTGGTGGGCGAGAATCCGCCGAACAGCTACATCCGCGGCTACGAGCGCTTCCAGGTCTATCAATTCAACCTGGGCGCGACTCGCGTGCTCGGCGCCACCGACAATCCCTTCGGCGCGGACCAGATCCTGATCGTCGGCGAGTTCGGCGCCACCTTCGTGCCGCAACTGCCGCCGCTGGATGTCCTGCAACTGGAGGCGCCGAACACCAACTATGCCGCGAGCGCCGGCGCGGACGGATCCGGCGCCAACGGTTCGCGCCAGGCCTGCTCGACCACGCCGGACTGCACCTACGGGCCGGATGGATTGCGCTTCAATCCGCACCAGCAGGATCCGACCGGTTATCCCGACAAGCTGTCCTGGGGCTACCGTCTCATCGGCATCTTCAAGTACGAGAACGTGCTGCCCGGCGTCGGTTTGCAACCGACGCTCTATTACGCCCAGGACGTCCAGGGCACCGCGCCGGGGCCGGGCGGCAACTTCGTCGCCGGCCGCAAACAGGTCAACACCCTGGTCGAAACGCGCTACAAGTCGGCGCTGTCTTTCAGCCTCGGCTACACCTGGTTCTGGGGCGGCGGCGCGTACAACACGCTCTCCGACCGCGACTTCGCGCAGTTCTT
>JADGHB010000067.1 GCA_019689635.1 Nevskia sp.
TCTCCTGGGGCATGGCGGGGGGCATGGCGGGGCGCTCGACGATCCGCGGTGGGTCGGCTTGGGGCGGACGTTCGCCGCGGTCTTCACGCGGCTGGGGCTGCAGCGGCTCGATGCGCGGCTCAAGACGCGGCATGGGCTGCGGATGCGCGATCGACGGTCCGGAATCGCGTTGGATGGGGGGCTGCATGTGGGGCTGGACGCGCGGCTCTACCACACGCGGCGGCATCGGCGCCGGATTCGTCATCGGAGCCTGCGGACGCTGGGTCACGACCGGCGCGGCAGGTCCATGCCCCGTACCCGGAGGTGCGTGAGCCTCGTGTCCGGCGAAAGCGCCCGGACGCGGCGTGGCGAATACCTGCGGATGGCCAGCGCCCCGAGCGCCCACGAATTGCGCGCGGTTCTCACGCGCCCAGGCCACTTGGCGCACCTGTTCTTGCGTCGGCTGCCAGTGACGCTCGCGCTCGACGGCGAGTTCATCCGGCAGCGGCCTGCGCTGGATGCCGCCAGGACCGTTGTAACTCACGCGATTGACGGTGACGTTTTCGATCACCGTCTTGTTCACATAAACGTTACGCACCACGGTGACGTTGACGTTGTTGACCACCTGGTTGTAGTAGAAGTGCGGTCCGCTCCAGTAGCCGCCGACGAAGCCGGTTCCGAAGTAACCGAAACCGTAGTTGATTCCGCCATAGAACCCGACGTGCGGCGCCCAGTAGCCGGGATGCCAGACGTAGACGCCGGCGCTCCAGCCCCACCAACCCGGCGTCCACAGCAGGCCGGGCCGCGGCGCCAGCACCCAGGTGCCGGGTACCCAGTAATAGGCGCCGACGTCCGGGTCCCAGGCCCAGTAGCCCGGGATCCAGATGTAGTCCGGCGCCGGGCATGGCGGCTGTTCGTAAACCGGCAGTGGCGGCGGTGCGATGTTCACCGAAATGAATACGCCGGCCGCGGCCGGACCCGCGGCGGCGAGCGCGGCAATGGCGAGCAAGCATGAGCACGCGAGCTTTTTCATCGGCGCACCCTCCATGATTCCTCGATCGGCCCAAGTCGGGCACGGGGGTACGCTAGACCCAGCACGATGAATCCGCGCTGAGCGCGCGGGTTCAGCCGCAGTTCAGGGGAATGCCCGCGGAAGCGCGGCGCGGACGACGACTACTGAGTCTTGCCGAAGCCGAAGTCGTAACGCAGACCGTAGTGGAAGCCGTACTCGCGCGCGTCGGAGCGCTGGTAATAGACCATGCCGCCGCCGGTCAGGCGGATGTCCGGAAGCGCGCTCCAGAACTCGCGGATCGGGATTTCCAGGTTGCCGCCGAAAGCGATGCTGTGCAAATGGATGTCGGTGGGCGTGTTGTTGATGGGCGCGGTGATGTTTTGCCGCACATAACCGATGGGGAAGGACAGTTCGAACAAATTCAGCACGTGGCCGGTGGGCACCAGGAAAATGCCCCAGTAGTTGTCCACCTTGAAGCGGCCGGGATCGTTGTCGTCCTGCTCCTTGAAGCCGTAGTGCGCTTCCAGGGCCACGGCCTTGAGCACGCGATAACCCGCGCGCACGTCCCAGAACTTGGTGTCGTAGCCCCCCGGTGGAAGACCATTCAGGCCATTGGAGTCGGACACCGACAGCTTGGCGTCCTGCAAGTCCGCCCCGACGTAGAAGCGGTACTTGTAGGTGGTCGGCTCGGGAGCGGCTTCCTCTTCGCCGCCACCACCACCGCCGCCGCCACCGGGCAGGCTGCGGGTCAATCCCCCCTGAGCGAAAAGCGGGGCGGTCGCGCACAGTGCCATCAAAGCCAGCAGTCTTTTCATGTCTCCCCCTGCTTGAAGGTTCGGATCCCGCGGAGCTGGGATTTTAATTATGGCGGCGATGATTACCGATTTTCCGCGTTAAATCCAGCGCTGCGCGGTGGCGCGATTTGCTACTCTAGCGCGAGATGAAATTCTGCAGCGCCTGCGGCCATCCGCTCGAACTCAGGACGCCGAAAGGCGACCATCTGCCGCGCCATGTCTGCGTCCACTGCGGCGCGGTGCACTACCGCAATCCCAAGGTGATCGCGGGTTGCGTGCCGGAAGCCGCGGATGGCCGCATCCTCATGTGCCGGCGCGCGATCGAGCCGCGGCTGGGCTTGTGGACGATCCCGGCGGGGTTTCTCGAGCTCAACGAGACCAGCCGCGACGGCGCCGCGCGCGAAACGCTGGAGGAAACCCAGGCCAAGGTCGAGGTCGGCGAACTGTTCGCGGTGATCGGCGTGCCGCAGGTCAGCCAGATCTACATGATCCACCGCGCGCGCCTGCTCGGCGAACACCACGGTCCGACCGACGAGAGCCTGGAAACGCGGCTGATGCGCGAGGACGAGATCCCCTGGGACGAGATCGCCTTTCCCACGATTTATCACAGCCTGAAGTTTTTCTTCGAAGATCGCGCGCTCGGCAGGCAAGGGTTCCACGCCATCGACCTCATGCGCAAGCCGCGCGAGCCGTAGGCGGCGCGGCGCGGGCGTCGGAAAAATCCAGGCGCCGGCATTCCCCATGGCGCATCACGATGAACCGCTCGGGCGGAATGCCGGCGGCGGCGAGCGCGGCCGCCAGACGGCGCGGCGGCTCGTCCATCGGCTCCAGCGTGAGGCGAAACGTGCCCCAGTGCATGGCCACCGACAGCCGGCTGCCGAGCTCCTGGTGGATGCGCACCGCCTCTTCGGGATTGACGTGCACCGGCGCCATGAACCCGCGCGGCTCGTAAGCGCCGATCGGGATCAGCGCCAGGTCGAAAGGCGCGAAGCGCGCGGCGATGTCGGCGAAATCGCGCGAATAGCCGGTGTCGCCGGCGAAGAAGACCTTGGCGCCCGCGTGCTCGAAGACCATGCCGCACCACAGCGTGGCGTTGCGGTCGCGCAGCCCGCGACCGGAAAAATGCTGCACCGGCACCGCGGTGACGCGCGCGGCACCTGCGCCCGCGCCGAGTTCGGCCGACTGCCACCAGTCCAGCTCGGTGACGCGTTCGATGCCGCGCCGGCGGAACCAGTCCGCCAGTCCCAGCGGAACGAAGAACCGCAAGCCAGGATGCTCGCGCGCCAGACGCCGGACCGTGAGCGCGTCGAGATGATCGTAGTGGTTGTGCGAGATCAGCACCGCATCGATCGGCGGCAGCTCGTGAAACTCGAGCCCCGGCGGCGCGAGCCTCGCGGGACCGGCGAACGAAAACGGCGAGGCACGCCCGGACAGGTGCGGGTCGGTGAGCAGGTTCAGCCCGCCGTGCTGGAGCAGGAAGCTTGCATGTCCGATCCAGGTCAGGCTGGTCTCGCGGCGGTTGGCCGCGAGCCAGGCCGCATCGTGGCGGCCGCGCGGAAACGCGACTGGCACGCGCGCCTGGCGCCGCAGCTCGCGCAGGAAGCGCAATGCGCTGAAACCCGCGCGCGGCGGATAGGGATAGCGGTTGCGATAACGCGGCATCGGTCGTCCTTTCATCGCGGCCCCTGTCCAGCGCCGCCGGGCACGGGTATTCTTGCGCGGTTTTTACACTTTTGCCCGCCATGCAACTCCACAACACCGCCAGTGGCCGCAAGGAGCCGTTCGAGCCGCTCGATCCGAAGCGCGTGACGATGTACGTCTGCGGGCCGACGGTCTATTCCTACGCGCACCTCGGCAACGCGCGCCCGGCGGTGGTGTTCGACGTGCTCGCGCGCGTGCTGCGGCACCGTTATCCGCGGGTGCTCTACGCGCGCAACATCACCGACATCGACGACAAGATCAACGCCGCCGCGCGCGCCGAGGGGGTGGACATCGGCGTACTCACCAGCCGCTACGCCGCGGCCTATCACGAAGACCTCGCCGCGCTGGGCGTGGCGCCGCCGGATTTCGAACCGCGCGTCACGCAGTACATCCCGCAGATCCTCGCCATGATCCGGCGGCTGATCGACTCCGGCCACGCCTACGAAGCGCAAGGCCACGTCCTGTTCCACGTGCCGAGCTATCCCGACTACGGCCAGTTGTCCAGGCGCGATCCGCGCGAGCTGCTCGCCGGCGCGCGCGTGGAAGTGGCGCCGTACAAGAAAGATCCCGGCGATTTCGTGCTGTGGAAGCCTTCCCCGCCGGAGCTGCCCGGCTGGGACTCGCCCTGGGGCCGCGGCCGCCCCGGCTGGCACATCGAATGCTCGGCGATGGCCGAAGCCGTGCTCGGCGAAACCATCGACATCCACGGCGGCGGCCACGATCTGGTGTTCCCGCACCACGAGAACGAGCGCGCGCAATCCACCTGCGCGCACGGCGGCAAGCTCTTCGCGCGCTTTTGGGTGCACAACGGCTTTCTCACCGACCGCGGCGAGAAGATGGCCAAGTCGGTCGGCAACGTGCGTCTGGTGCGCGAACTGCTCAAGCACGCGCCCGGCGAAGCGCTGCGCCTGGCGCTGCTCTCCGGCCACTACCGCCAGCCGCTGGAGTGGAACGACGAGGTCATCGCCGATGCGCGCCGCAAGCTCGACCGCCTGTACGGCGCGCTGCGCGATGCCGGCGACCTCGCCCCGGCGCACGAGGCGCAGGCGCCGCAGGAATTCGTCGAGGCGCTGGAAGACGATCTCAACACGCCGGCGGCGCTGGCCGTCCTCTTCGAGCTGGCGCGCGCGCTGAACAAGAGCGAGGATGCGGCCGACAAGGCGCGACTGGCCGGTCGCCTGCGCGCCGCGGCGAACCTGCTCGGCCTGCTGCAGCAATCGCCGCAGGCATGGTTCGCCTGGAAACCCGCGAATGCCGAGGTTCCCACGCCCCAGGAAATCGAGGCGTCCATCGCGCGCCGCGCGGCCGCCAAGAAAGCCAAGGACTACGCCGAAGCCGACCGCATCCGCGAGGCGCTCAAAGCGCGCGGCGTGCTGATCGAGGACGTGCCCGGCGGCACGCGCTGGCGGCTGGCGGACGGATGAGTCCGGGCGCGGTTGCGCAGCGCGCGGCGGTTCGCGCCGGCAACGGCGCCCTGCGCGTGTTGCTGGCCAGCCTGGCCGGCACCACCATCGAATTCTTCGACTTTTACATCTACGCCACCGCTGCGGTGCTGGTGTTTCCAAAGCTGTTCTTCCCGGCGCAGGACGCCACCGCCGCCACCCTACAGTCGCTGGCGACTTTCGCGCTGGCCTTCTTCGCGCGGCCGGTCGGCTCGGCGCTGTTCGGACACTTCGGCGACCGCATCGGACGCAAGGCGACCCTGGTCGCCGCGCTGCTGACCATGGGCCTGTCCACCGTCGCGATCGGACTCCTGCCGCCCTATCACGCCATCGGGCTCGCCGCGCCGCTGCTGCTCGCGCTGTGCCGGCTCGGCCAGGGTCTGGGTCTGGGCGGCGAGTGGGGCGGCGCGGTACTGCTGGCGATCGAGAACGCGCCGCCCGGCAAGCGCGCCTGGTACGGCATGTTCCCGCAGCTCGGAGCGCCGCTCGGCTTCGTCTGTTCGAGCGGCGTGTTCCTGCTGCTGACCGCCACGCTCGACGACGCGCAATTCTTCGCCTACGGCTGGCGCATCCCGTTCCTGGCCAGCGCCTTGCTGGTGGCGCTGGGACTCTACGTGCGCCTGAGACTGACGGAAACGCCGGCGTTCCTGCGCGCGCTCGAGAACGACGAGCGCGTGCGCGTTCCGCTGACCGCCGTGGCGACGCGGCAGCCCGGCGCCTTGCTGCACGGCCTGCTCAGCGCGCTGGCCACGTTCTTGTTGTTCTATCTGATGACCGTGTTCGCGCTGTCCTGGGGAACCTCGGCGCTCGGCTATCCGCGTCGCGAATTTCTCCTGCTGCAACTGCTCAGCATGTCGTTCTTCGCCGCCGGCATTCCGCTCGCGGCGCGCGCGGCGGACCGCTACGGCGCGCGCGTCGTGCTGATCGCGGCCACGCTCCTGATTTTCTTGTTCGGGTTGTCGTTCGCGCGCCTGTTCGTGGCCGGCAGCGCGAGCGCGACGTTCGCGTTCCTTGCGCTCGGCATGTTCCTGATGGGCCTGACCTACGGACCGCTCGGCACCGCGCTGGCGCAAGCTTTTCCGACCGCCGTGCGCTACACCGGCACTTCGCTGGCGTTCAACCTCGCCGGCATCTTCGGCGCCTCGCTGGCGCCGTACTTCGCCACCTGGCTCGCCAGCCGCTATGCGCTGTCGGCGGTGGGCCTGTACCTCGCCGCGGTCGCGGCGCTGACGCTGCTGGCGCTACTGTCGGGTGCGCGCGCCGCGGACGCGGAGCAAGCGTAACGGCTCGCGCTCAGGCGACGCTCACCGATTTGATGTTGACGAACTCGCGCAAGCCGAACTCGGAGAGTTCGCGGCCCAAGCCGCTGTCCTTGATGCCACCGAAAGGCAAGCGCGGGTCGGACACCACCTGCTGGTTGACGAACACCGCACCGGCCTCAATCCGCTCGGCGGCGAGGCGCTCGCCGCGCGCGCGATCGGCGGTGAACACGGCGCCGCCCAGGCCGTAGGCGCTGTCGTTGGCGATGCGCAGGGCGTCGCGCTCGTCGGCGGCCTCGATCAGCACCGCGACCGGGCCGAACAACTCCTCGCCGTAGGCGGGCATCCCCGGCCCGACCTGGGTCAGCAAGGTCACCGGATAATAGAACCCGCGGCTGGTCAGCGGCGCGCCGCCCAGCACGCAGCGCGCGCCGGCCTCGATGCTGCCGCGCACTTGACGATGGAGCTGGTCGCGCAGATCCGCGCGCGCCAGCGGGCCGACGGTGGTGGCGGGATCGTGCGGATCGCCGACGCGCTGCGCCTTCAGCCTGGCCAGCGCCGCTTCCTCGAAAGCGGCGCGGCGCGCTTTCACCACGATCCAGCGCTTGGCCGCGATGCAGCTCTGACCGGAGTTGACCAGGCGCGCGGCGACGCAGACTTGCGCCGCGTGCTCGAGGTCGGCGTCGTCGAGCACCACGTAGGGATCCGAACCGCCGAGTTCGAGCACGGTTTTCTTGAGCGCCTGGCCGGCGATTTTCGCCACCGCGCGGCCGGCGCGCACGCTCCCGGTGAGCGACACGCCGCGCACCCGCGGATCGCGGATCACGCGCGCGGCCTGGCGCTCGTCGATCACCAGGGTGCGAAACACATCGGGCGGAAAGCCGGCCTCGCGGAAGATCTTCTCGATCGCCAAGGCGCAGCCGGTGACGTTGGGCGCGTGCTTGAGCAGCACGCCGTTGCCGGCGGCGAGCGCCGGCGCGGCGCAGCGGAACACCTGCCAGAAAGGATAGTTCCAGGGCATGATCGCCAGGATCACGCCCAGCGGGCGGAAGGCGACGAAGCTCTTGCCGCTGCCGGTATCCACCGGCTGCGGCGCAAGCCAGCGCGGCGCCCGCTCGGCGAAGAACTCGCAGGCCCAGGCACACTTTTCGGCTTCGGCCACGCCCTGTTTGAGCGGCTTGCCCATCTCGCGCGCCATCAGCTCGGCCCAAGCCGAAGCGCGGCGGCGCAACAGCTCCGCGGCCGCGCGCAACCCCTGTGCCCGTTCCTCGAAGCGGCTCTGCGCCCAGGCGCGCTGCGCGCCGGCCGCCGCTTCCAGGATGCGGTCGAGCGCGCGCGCTTCAAGCAGTGGGTAACGCTCGAGCGTCTCGCCGGTCGCGGGGTTGACCGTGGCGAAAAAACGTTCGGAAGGTTTCGTCGCTTTCATGGGCAAGGCTCCCGTTTCCGCGCCGGCGCCACGGGCGGTGACCCGCGCCGTCCGCCGGCCGACGGCGCCGCTTGCGGATGGCAGAAACAGGACAACAGGTGATCGTTGACCACGCCCACCGCCTGCAGGTAAGCGTAAACGATCGTGCTACCCACGAACTGGAACCCGCGGCGCCGCAGCGCCTGGCTGATGCGGTCGGACAGCGGCGTGCGCGCCGGCACCTGCGCCGCGGTCCGCCAGCGGTTGACCAGCGGCTCGCCGTCCACCCAGTCCCATAGCCAGCGGTCGAGGCTGCCTTGCGCCTCGCGCAGCTTGAGATAGGCGCGCGCATTGCCGATGGCGGCGTCGATTTTGAGACGGTTGCGCACGATGCCCGGATCGGCGAGCAGTCGCGCGCGATCCTTCGCGCCGTAGCGCGCGATCGCTTCGGCGTCGAAGCCGTGGAAGGCACGGCGATAGTGCTCTCGCTTGCCGAGGATGGTGCGCCAGGATAAGCCGGCCTGCGCGCCTTCCAGAATCAGGAACTCGAACAGCGCACGCTCGTCGTGCTGCGGCCGCCCCCATTCGCGGTCGTGGTAAGCCTGCATGAGCGAGTCGTCGCCCGCCCAGGTGCAGCGTCGT
>JADGHB010000029.1 GCA_019689635.1 Nevskia sp.
GTGGAGGCTTCTTCGGCGGGGGCGGTGGCGGCGGCGGAGGCGGCGGCTCCAGCACGATGGTGGGCAGATTCTTGTGCTGCGGCGGCATCAGCAGCGTGGGATGCACCATGTGCAGCAGGTAGAGGATCAGCGCCGCGTGCACCACCAGCGATACAACCATGCCGGCGCTGACGCGCTTGTTGTCTTGCGTCTTTCTCATCGTTCGGCCCCGGTTCTTATTGCGGAGCCTGCGACATCAGCGAAACGCGGTAGAAACCGGCCTCCGCCGCGATCTTGAGCACGTCGCGCACGCGGTCGAACGTGGTGTTCTTGTCGGCGCGGATATAGACCAGGTTGTCGGGCATGGTCAGCGCGATCTGGTGCAAGCGCGCCGGCAACTGGTCGTAGGGCACCAGTTCGCTGTGCCCGCCGCCGGTGTCGATGTAGTAGTTGTTCTGCAGGTCGAAGGACACGATCAGCGGGTCGCGCGGCTTGCCCATCTCCTGGAGACTGGCCTTGGGCAGGGTGATCGGCACCTGCGACAGCATCAAGGGTGCGGTGACCATGAAAATGATCAGCAGCACCAGCATGACGTCGACCAGCGGCGTGACGTTGATGGCGGCGACCGGGGCCATGTCGTCCTCTTCCGCCAGGCTGAAGCTGGACTGGGTGCTCATGGACATAGCGTCACCTTGTAGAAGCCGGACGTGCCCACGATCGACATCAGGTCGACCACGCGGTCATAGATCGCGTCTTTCTCGGCACAGACCGTGACGAGCTTGTCCGGCTCCTGTTCGGCGATGGCGTGCAGCCGCGCCGGCAGCTCGGTGTAAGCCACCGGTTCGCGCGGGCCGTCGCCCATCTGCATGTAGTAGATGCCCTGGTCGTCGAAGGACACCGTCAGCTTTTCCGGCGGCTTGTCCGACTGCACCAGGCTCGGTTTGGGCAGCGTGATCGGAAGCTGCGACATCATCAGCGGCATGCTGACCATGAAGATGATCAGCAACACCAGCATGACGTCGACCAGCGGCGTGACATTGATTTCCGCCACGGGCCCCAGCTCCCCATCGTCGCCTGCGCGCGCCGGGGATTGGACGCTCATCGCCACGGCTTAAGCCCTCGCGGCGGGAGCGAAGCGCTTGGACAGTCGTCCGGCGTACAGGCCGATGGCGGTGTTGAGGCGGCCGATGTAGCGGCCCACGTTGGTGGCGTAGCTGTTGTACGCCATGATCGAGGGAATCGCCGCCGCCAGACCGATGCCGGTGGCGATCAGCGCCTCGGCGATGCCGGGCGCCACCGTGGCGAGGCTGGTGTCGTGCGAGGCGGCGATGCCAGTGAAGGTGTTCATGATGCCCCACACGGTGCCGAACAGGCCGATGAAGGGCGCGGAAGAACCGACCGTGGCGAGGAACGGCAGACGCTTGTTGATCCGCCGCGTTTCGTTGGACAGCTCCAGGCGCATGGCGCGCTCGATGCGGTCGCGCACCTCGTGCAAGGCCTCGTGCTCGTGCTCGCCGGATCCTTCGCGCCATTCCGCCGTGCCGGCGGCGATGATCTGCGCTACCGGGTGCTTGTCGTGGTAGTTGATCATGTCCTCCAGCGTGCCGCTCTCCAGCGTCTTCTCCAGCCGATCCGCGGCGCGGAAGGCGCTGATCATCGCGAACAGCTTCTCGAACATGACCGTCCAGCACCACACCGAAAACAGCACCAACAGCACCAGCACGACCTTGACCACCGGATCGGCCTGCGACACCAGGTGCTGGATCGAAAGATCCGCAGGATTGACGACGGCGACGTTGTCCGCCGCCTCAGCGGCGATGGCGATGAATGAAAGTGACACGGATGGACTCCAATTTGGGCTCTCGCACCGAAAGGCCGGCGGCGGTTAATTAATGCGCTCGCCAATACCCGGGCTCCGAAAGGCAGGCATGGTAGCTAGCTCGCCCGGCGCTGGCAAGCGCGTGTTTTACCCCTGCCATTCGCGGGATTCTGCTGCCGCGCGGCGAGGACGGTTTCGCCTCAGCCGAGCAAGGCCCGCAATTTCTGCGCCACGTTGTCCACGGTAAAGCCGAATTCGGCGAAGACCTTGGCCGCCGGCGCCGAAGCGCCGAAATCGTCCATCCCCAGCACCGCGCCCTCGGCGCCCGCCAGCGCGCGCCAGCCGCGGCTCACGCCGGCCTCGATCACCAGGCGCTTGCGCAAAGCACCCGGCAGCACCTGCTCGCGCCAAACCGCATCCTGTTCCTCGAACACTTCCAGGCAGGGCATCGACACCACGCGCACGGCGCGGTTTTCGGCGGCCAGCATCTGCGCCGCCTTGACCGCCAGTTCGACTTCCGAGCCGGTGGCGACGATCGCCGCCTCCGGGGGCCGCGCCGGCTCCCACAGCACGTAGCCGCCGCGCGCCGCGCCGTCCGCGTGGGCCGGGGTGTGGGGCTGTGGGGCCAGGTTCTGGCGCGACAGCGCCAGAGCCGTCGGCCCGTCGCGGCGCTCGACCGCGGCGCGCCAGGCGATGGCCGTCTCGAAGGCGTCCGCCGGTCGCCAGACGCGCAGATGCGGAATCAGGCGCAGGGACGCCAGATGCTCGACCGGCTGGTGGGTGGGCCCGTCCTCGCCCAAGCCGATCGAATCGTGGGTGAAGACGTAGATCACCCGCTGGCGCATCAGCGCCGCCATGCGGATGGCGTTGCGCGCGTAATCCGAAAACACCAGGAAAGTGCCGCCGAAGGGAATCATGCCGCCGTGCAAGGCCAGACCGTTCATGGCCGCGCACATGCCGAACTCGCGCACGCCGTAGAACAGATACTGACCCGAGAGATCGCCGGGGCCGATGACTTTGGCGCCGTGCCACAGCGTGAGATTGGATTCGGTCAGATCGGCCGAACCGCCGACCAACTCCGGCAGCGTCGGCGCGATTGCGTTGAGCACGTTCTCCGACGCCTTGCGCGTGGCCACGGGTTTGTCCTGGGCGCGCGCCTTCTCGATCACGCCTTCGATCGTCGCGCGCCAATCCGCCGGCAGCTCACCGCGCATGCGCCGGGTCAGTTCCGCCGCTTCCTGCGGATAGCGCCGGGCGTAGGCCTCGAACCGCTCGCTCCAGGCGGCCTGTCGTTCCTGGCCGCGGCCGCGCGCGTCCCAGCCGGCGTAGATCTCCGGCGGAATCTCGAAGGGCGGATGGCTCCAGCCGAGTTTTTCGCGCGCGAGCCTGACTTCTTCCTCGCCCAGGGCCTGGCCGTGGGCCTTGGCGGTGCCGGCGCGGTTGGGCGCGCCGAAGCCGATCACGGTCTTGCAGCAGATCAGCGTGGGGCGCTCCTGCTGGGCGCGCGCGGTCTCGATCGCGCGCTTCACTTCGGCGGGGTCGTGGCCGTTGACCTTGCGCACCACCTGCCAGCCGTAGGCTTCGAAGCGGCCCGGCGTGTCGTCGCGGAACCAGCCCGCCACCTTGCCGTCGATCGAGATGTCGTTGTCGTCGTAGAACACCACGAGCTTGCCCAGGCCCAGGGTGCCGGCCAGCGAACAAGCTTCATGGGAGATGCCTTCCATGAGGCAGCCGTCGCCGGCGAAGACGTAGGTATAGTGATCGATGATCGGAAATCCGTCGCGGTTGTAACGCGCAGCGAGCAGGCGCTCCGCCAGCGCCATGCCCACCGCATTGGCCAGGCCCTGGCCGAGCGGTCCGGTGGTGGTTTCCACGCCCGGGGTGTGGCCGTACTCGGGGTGGCCCGGGGTCTTGGAGTGGAGCTGGCGGAAGTTTTTCAGCTCCTCCATCGGCAGGGCGTAGCCAGTCAGATGCAGCAGCGCGTAGAGCAGCATCGAGCCGTGACCGTTGGACAACACGAAACGGTCGCGGTTGAACCACTTGGGATCCGCCGGGTTGTGGACCAGATAATCGTTCCACAGCACCTCGGCGATGTCCGCCATGCCCATCGGCATGCCGGGATGTCCGCAGTTGGCTTTCTGCACGGCGTCCATCGCCAGGGCACGGATGGCATTGGCGAGTTCGAAACGGGTCGGCATGCGCGGCTCGCGGTCGTGGGCTCGAGGATTCCCAACGTATTGTCGGCGCCCGACGGTGACGGCGGCAAGGAAATTTCTTTTGAACGGGCGTTTATAACCGCTTGGTGCGCCGCTTCAGGCGCGGTGATAGGGATGTCCCGCCAGCACCGTCCAGGCGCGGTAAAGCTGCTCGGCCACGATCACCCGCACCAGGGCATGCGGCAGGGTCAGGGGCGACAGCGACCAGCGCGCTTGCGCCGCCGCCAGCACCGCCGGCGCATGGCCATCCGGCCCGCCGACGGCGAGCGCTACGTCGCCTCCGTCCCGCATCCAGCCCTCGAGCGCCCGCGCCCAGGCGGCGGTGTCGAGCGAGGCGCCGCGCTCGTCGAGCGCGATCAGGCGCGCCTGGCCGGCCGCGCGCAGCAGCTTTTCGCCTTCGGCCGCGCGCCGGCGAGCGAGATCCGCCGCCCCGCTGCGGGCGGGCGTGGGGATTTCCACCAATTCCAGTCTCAGTTCGCGCGGCAGACGGCGGGCGTAGTCCTCAAAGCCCGACTGCACCCAGTCCGGCATGCGGGTTCCCACGGCGACGAGACGCACACGCATTGCTGCTCAACTGGCGCGGGCACGGGCTTCGGTCTCGCTCAGATCCCAGAGCTTTTCGAGCTGATAGAACGCCCGTGCCTGCGCCTGCATGACATGCACCACCACCGCGCCCAGATCCACCAGCACCCATTCGCCTTCGCTTAAGCCCTCCACGCCGCGCGCGGGCGTGCCGTGTTGGCGCGCCTGCTCCAGCACCTTGTCGGCCATGGACTTGACGTGGCGGCTGGAAGTGCCGGTGCAGATCACCATGTAATCGGTCAGCGGCGTGAGGCGGTGCACGTCGAGCACCCGCACGTCGATGGCCTTGAGCGCTTCGAGCGCCGCCACGGCCAGTGCCGCGAGGCGGTCTGAGGGGTCGGCTTCAGTCGGTTTCGGGGTTTTCATCTCGGCTTAGGGCGCGCAGATCCTCTGCGGTGAAAGAACGCAACACCGGCTCCGGCACCAGGCCGCGCAGGCTGCGGCCGGCGGCGAGCAGCCGGCGGATCCGGGAAGAAGAAATCGCCAGCGGCGGGATGGAGACCGGCAGCCAGCACCCGGCGGGCTGCGTCCGGAGCTGGTTGGCATCGGCCGCGCGGCGCTCGCTGGGGAAGGCGAGCGCTTGCGGCGCTCCCTCCGGACCCGGTTCGGGAGCGGGCCGCCCGATCCGCACCAGGTGCGCCAGGCCGTAGAGCTCGCGCCAGCGGTGCCAGGTGGGAAGCGCGGCGGCGGCGTCTTCGCCCAGCAGCAACAGCAAAGGCCTTGCGCCATGCTCGCGCCGCAGCTCGGCCAGGGTGTCGTAGGTGTAAGACGGCCCCGCGCGGTGCAGTTCGCGCTCGTCCACCGCCAGGCCCGGCTCGTCCGCGATCGCCAGCCGCAGCCACTCGGCGCGCCGCGCCGGCGCCACCGCGGGCGCCTTGCGATGCGGAGGCTGCGCGGCGGGGATCAACAGGACTTGCGCGAGATCCAGACGCTCGCGCAGCTCGATCGCCAAGCGCAGATGACCGTTGTGCACCGGCGCGAAGGTGCCGCCGAACACGCCGATGGCCTTCATCCGGAAGACGGGCAAGGCAAGGCGCGGAACGCAGGCTCGCGTCGGGAGGCGGCGGGCGTTTTTTCCCTCACGCCTGGCGTCCCGGACGTTCAGCGCACATGGCCGTCGCCCAGCACGATCCACTTCATCGAAGTGAGCCCTTCCAGCCCGACCGGGCCGCGGGCGTGGAACTTGTCGGTGGAGATGCCGATCTCGGCGCCCAGCCCGTACTCGTAGCCATCGGCGAAACGGGTGCTGGCGTTGACCATGACCGAGCTGGAATCCACCTCGCGCAGGAAGCGCCGCGCCTTGGTGTAGTTCTCGGTGACGATGGCGTCGGTGTGCTTGGATCCGTGGCGGTTGATATGGGCGATCGCCTCGTCCAGGCCCTCCACCACTTTCACCGCCAGGATCGGCGCGAGGAATTCCGTGTCCCAGTCCTCGGGCCGGGCGGGTTTGGCCTGCGGCAGGATGGCGCGCGTGCGCTCGCAGCCGCGCAGCTCCACCCCGTGGCCGGCGTAGATGCGGCCCAGCTCCGGCAGCACGCGCTCGGCGATCGCCGCGTCCACCAGCAAAGTCTCCATGGTGTTGCAGGTGCCGTAGCGCTGGGTCTTGGCGTTGACCGCCACCGCGATGGCTTTCTCCACGTCGGCCTCGGCGTCGATGTAGACGTGGCAGTTGCCGTCCAGATGCTTGATCACCGGCACCCGGGCCTCCTGCGCCACGCGCGCCACCAGGCTCTTGCCGCCGCGCGGGATGACCACGTCCACGAATTCCGGCATGGTCAGCAGATGGCCGACCGCGGCGCGGTCGGTGGTCTCCACCACCTGCACCGCCTCCGGCGGCAGTCCGGCCTCGCGCAGCGCGCGCACGATGCAGCGCGCGATCGCCCGGTTGGATTCCTGCGCCTCGGAACCGCCGCGCAGGATGCAGGCGTTGCCGGATTTCAGGCACAGCGCCGCGGCGTCGGCGGTGACGTTGGGTCGCGACTCATAAATGATCCCGACCACGCCCAGCGGCACGCGCATGCGCCCGACCTGGATGCCGGAAGGCCGGAACTTGAGATCGAGGATCTCGCCCACCGGATCCGGCAGCGCCGCCACCTGGCGCACGCCGTCGGCCATCGCCGCGACGCGGTTGGGATTCAGCTCCAGCCGGTCGAGCAGCGCCTCGTCGAGCTGGTTGTCGCGCGCCGCGCGCAGGTCGCGGGCATTGGCTTCGAGGATGGCGGCGGACTCCTCGCCGAGGATCTGGGCGAGCGCGAACAGCGCGGCGTTTTTCTCGCCGGTGGTGGCGCGCGCCATCGCCTGCGCGGCCGCGCGCGCGCGACCGCCCAGCTCGCGCATGTAGCTCGCGATGGAGTCCTTGCCGCCTCGCCTGTTCGCCGTTTCCTTCGCCGCGATCGCCATGCCGTGGTTCAAACCGGCGCCTTCGCCGGGCCGGCCGAAGTGGCCGCCAGCGCCAATGTTAGCAACTCTTCCCAGGCCTGGGACTGTGTGCCGCTGCCCTTGGCCAGCGCGTCGATGCGCGCGCAGTCGCGCAGCCAGCCGCGCACCCGGGACGCATCCGCCCGGGCCGCGGCGCGCTGGAACAGCGCCTGCCGGCGCCGGGGCGCGCGCACCGCGCCGCCGGCGATCGCCGCCAGCCAGTTGTGCAGGTCGAAAACCAGCGCGCCGGTGAGCTGCGGCAGCTCGGCGCCCTCCTCGCGCAGCCGTCCCAGCGCGCGCACCGCGCCGCGCGCGTCGCCGGCGACGAGCTTGTCCAGCCAGTCGAAGGCCTCGAAATGCGCGGAGTCGGCGACGGCCGCTTCGATTTCGGCCACGCCGATCCGGCCGTGCGGATAAAGCAAGGCCAGCTTCTCGATCTCCTGCCGCGCCGCGAGCAGATGCCCTTCGGTGCGATCGGCCAGCAACTGCACCGCTTCCTCGTCGGCTTGCAAGCCGGCCGCGCGCAGGCGCTGCTCGATCCAGACCGGGAGCTGCGCCGGCGTCACGGCCTCGAAGTACAGCTCCGCGCCGGCGGCGGCGAGCGCGGCATACCAGCCGCCCTTGCGCGTCTTCCATTCCAGCCTGCCGGCAGCGACCAGCAGCAGCACGTCCGGCGCCGGCCGGCGCGCGAGCTGCTGCAAGGTTTCGCTGCCGGCCGCGTCGGGCAGGACGTCGAGGCGCAGCTCCACGATGCGCCGCGGCGCGAACAGCGAAGGGCTATGGCAGGTGTCGAGCAGGCGCTGCCAATCGAAGCCGCGCTCCGCGTCGAGCACTTCGCGCTCGGCGAAACCCCGCGCGCGCGCGGCGGCGCGGATGGTGTCGAGCGCCTCCAAAACCAGCAGCGGCTCCTCGCCGGCGACGACGTAGATCGGCGCCAGCCCCCGCTCGAGCGCGGCGGAAAGCTGGCTGAGGTTCAGGCGCATGTCTCAATTCTAGTCCGCCCGCGCCCTCATTCCGAAAGAAAGGCCGCGATCGCCCGCGCGGTCGCCTCCGGCGCATCGAAGTGCAGCATGTGGCCGGCGTTTTCGATCACGATTTCCCGGCGGTCGCGGAAGCAGGTGCGGGTTTTCGCGCGCTGCGCGGCCGGCACGCGCGCGGCGAGCGCGGATGCGCCGCCGTCGATGAACAGCGTCGGCGCGGTCACTTCCTTCCAGATCGCCTCGGCCTCGGCGAGGCGGTACAGGCCGGGCATGTCGAGGCGGTGACGGGGATCCGCGCACAGGGCGATGCGGCCGTCCCGGTCCTCCCGGCCCCAGCAGCGCGCGACGAATTCCGCCGCCTCCGCCGACAGCCGCGGGTGGCGGTGGCGGATGCGTGCGGCGAGCTCGGCGAAGGAGGCGTAGAACTTCTGCTGCGGCGGAGCGCGCAACTGGTCGAGCCAGCCCCGGAAGCGCGCCGGCGCCCGCTCAGGCGGCATGTCCGGCAGACCCAGGCCATCGAGCAGGACCAGTTTGCGCACCCGCGCGGGGCGCAGTCCGGCGTAGAGGCTGGCGACCTGCGCGCCCATGCTGTGCCCCACGAGCAGGATCGGCGAATGCGGCGAATAGTGGTCGGCGAGCGCTTCGAAGTCGGCCACGTAATCGGCGAACCAGTAGCCGTCCGGCGGCCATTGGGACAGACCGAAACCGCGGAAATCCGGCGCCAGCACGCGGAAGCGCTCGGCGAGCGGCGCGACGAGCGGCGCGAACGTCGCCGACACGTCGCCCCAGCCATGGAGCAGGAACACCGGCGGCCGCGGATCGTCCGCGCGCGCCTGCGCGGGCCAGCAGCGGACGTGATGACGCAAACCCCGCGCGCGCAGGAACTCCGAACGACTGGGGAGGATCTTCAACGCGGCTTCAGGCGGCCAGCCGGCCGCGCAGGAATTCTTCCAGCAGCACCAGCCGGTCGTTGCCCCAGAACAGCGCCTCGCCCACGAAAAAACTGGGCGCGCCGAAGGCGCCGCGCCGCACCGCCTCCTCGGTGTTGGCGCGCAGCCGCTCCTTGACCGACGGTTCGCCGGCGCGCGCGAGCAGCGTCGGCGGATCGAGCCCGAGCGACTGCGCCACCGCGGCGACTTCCTCGGCTTGGGAGATGTCGCGCCCCTCGCCCCAGTAGGCGCGCATCACCGCCTTGGCGAAGGCCGCGTCCTGCCCCGCCTCGGCCGCGACCAGGCCCGCGCGCAGCGCGAGGAGGCTGTTGACCGGGAACACGCGCGGCATGGTCAGCGGCACGCCGTAGTGCGTCGCCCAGCGCCGCAGGTCCGCGAACAGGTGTTTGCCCTTGGCGGGCACCGCCGCCGGCATGCGGTTGCCGGTGGCCTCGAACACCTTGCCGAGCAGGAACGGCCGCCAGGCGAGCCGCGCGCCGGTCCGCTCGGCGAGCGCCTCGATCTGGGTCGAGGCGAGATACGTGTAGGGACTGGCGGCGTCCCAAAAGAATTCGATGGTGGGCACGCTCATGAGTTTTTTCCGTGGCGAGAGGTCAGTTTGCCATGGGCGCACCCCCCGAGGGAGCGCCCCGCATTGATCTTAGCTTGCGCGCTCTCTAACCTAGCTGCAATAAAACGTCGGCCCCGCGGCCCGGATCAGACAACAAGCGCATGACCCGATCGCGCAACGCGCTCGAATTCAAAGGCCGCTGGCTGTCCATCACGCGGGTGCGGGTGCTCGACGCCGATCTCGACGCCATCCGCGCGCAGCTCGCGGCCTTCTCGCGGCAGATGCCCGCCGCGGTCAAGGGCATGGCCACGGTGATCGACAGCGAAGTGGACTGCGAGCTCGCGGCACTGCTGGGCGAGTTGCGCGCCGTCGGCATGCAGCCGCTGGGCGTTTCCGAAGGACCGCTGGCGGAACGCGCGCGCGCGCTCGGGCTGGCGGTACTGTCGCGCGAGGCCGGCAAGGCCACCGCGCCCTCGGCCGACACGGCGGTGCCGGCGGACCCGCGGCCGGCGCGCGCCGCCGCCCAGCCGTCGCCCGTGGCCGCGGCGCGCATCGTCGAGACGCCGGTGCGCTCCGGCCAGCAGATCTATGCGCAGGCCGGCGATCTCATCGTGCTCAACACCGTCAGCCCCGGCGCCGAGGTGATCGCCGACGGCTGCATCCACGTCTACGGCAAGCTCGCCGGCCGCGCCATCGCCGGCGCCCGCGGCGACGAGCGCGCGCGCATTTTTTGCCGCAAACTGGAGGCCGAGCTGATCGCCATCGCCGGCATCTACGCGGTGGCCGAGCAGATCAAGGACGGGCCGCGCGGGGCGCCGGCGCAGGCCTATCTGGAACACGGGCGGCTGAAGATCGAGCCGCACAAGGTATGAGCTGTTAGTTATTGCAAGGAGCTTCATTGACCAAAATCGTCGTTGTAACCTCCGGCAAGGGCGGCGTAGGCAAGACCACCACCGCCGCGTCTTTCGCCACCGGCCTGGCCGCGCGCGGGCACAAGACCGCGGTGGTCGATTTCGATGTCGGCCTGCGCAACCTGGACCTGATCATGGGCGTGGAGCGGCGCGTGGTGTTCGACTTCGTCAACGTGATCCACGGCGAGGCCACGCTCAAGCAGGCGCTGATCAAGGACAAGCAGTTCGAGAACCTGTCCATCCTCGCCGCCAGCCAGACGCGCGACAAGGACGCGCTCACTGCCGCGGGCGTCGAGCGCGTGCTCGACGAGCTGGTGGCGGAGTTCGAGTACGTGGTCTGCGACTCGCCGGCCGGCATCGAGCGCGGCGCGCATCTGGCGATGTACTTCGCCGACGAGGCGCTGGTCGTCACCAACCCGGAAGTCTCCTCGGTGCGCGATTCCGATCGCGTGCTGGGCCTGCTGGCGAGCAAGACGCGGCGCGCCGAGCGCGGCGACGGCAAGGTCCGCGAGCACCTGGTGCTGACGCGCTACAACCCCGCGCGCGTGGCCAAGGGCGAGATGCTGTCGGTGGACGACGTCAAGGAGATCCTCGCCATCCCGCTGCTCGGCGTGATCCCCGAGTCGCAGGCGGTGCTGACCTGCTCCAACGCCGGCGTGCCGGTGATCCGCGAGGAAAACGCGGACGCGGGCCTGGCCTATCAGGACCTGGTGGCGCGCTTCCTCGGCGAGGAGCGGCCGCACCGTTTCCTCGACCAGAAGAAAGGCTTGTTCAGCAAGCTATTCGGAGGCTGAGCGATGGCCTTGAACATCGACTGGCTCAAGCTTTTCCGCGGCGAGCGCAAAACCAGCGCGCAGTTGGCCAAGGACCGGCTGATGGTGGCGGTGGCGATCCAGCGCGCCGAACTCGCCGGCAAGTCCCAGGTGCCGCCCTATCTGCAGAAGATGCGCGAAGAGATCGTGAGCGTGGTACGCAAGTACGTGCAGGTGCCGGACGAGGCGGTGCAATTCTCGCTGCAGCGCGAACGCGGCCTCGAAGTGCTGGAGCTGAACATCACGCTGCCGGAACACGCCGCCTAGGGCGCGTCAGCGGCGCAGTTGCTTGACCAGCCGCAAGCCCGCCGCGCCGTCCTCGTAGTACTCCGGCAGGCGGGCCACTTCGACATAGCCCAGCCCGGCATAAAGCGCGCGCGCCGCGCGATTGTCGGTGCGCACTTCCAGCGCCACGGCGTCCGAGCCGAGCCGGCGCGCTTGGGCTTCGGCCACGGCGACCAGACGCCGCGCCAGACCGCGGCCGCGCGCCGCCGGCGCCACCACCACCGAATAGATGCGCGCGATGCGCGAGTTCTTGCGCGTGAGCAGAATCAGATTCCCGGCCGGCGCGCCATTGAGCTGCGCCATCCAGACGCGCGCGTTGGGACTGTTCAGGAACCGCCGCACCGAACGCAGGGACAAGCGGTCGCCGGGAAAGTGTTCCTCCAGCGCGACGATGGCGGCGGCGTCCGCCGCGCGCGCGCGGCGGATGCGGCCTGCTTGCGCCGACTGGCCAAACCGTGTCTTTCCGTTCACCGGCCCATCTTCGCCCGTGGTTTCACGCGATAATGCCCGCATCGCCTCGTCACCGCATCCCGCTCCTGGGGGAACGCCATGCAGCGCCCGGCCCGCTTCGCCGTCTCGATCGCCTTGGTTCTCGCCGCGCGGGCGGTCGCCGATCCCCTGCCCTTGCCCGAACTGCACTGGCGGCTGCTGGGACCGTTCCGCGGCGGCTGGGCCACGGTGGCCGCGGGCGTGCCGGACGCGCCGGACACGTTCTATTTCGGCGCCGCCGGCGGCGGCGTGTGGAAGACCGAGAACGCCGGCCGCACCTGGTCGCCGATCAGCGACGCCGCCGGCATCGTTTCGGTCGGCGCCCTGGCGATCGCGCCCTCGAATCCCTCCGTGATCTACGTCGGCAGCGGCCAGCCGGAACCGCGCTACGACGTGGCCGCCGGCGACGGCGTGTGGAAATCCACGGACGGCGGGCGCAGCTGGACGCATCTCGGTCTGCAAGGCGCGCGTCACATCGGCGCCATCCTCGTCGATCCGCGCGATGCCGACGTGGTCACCGTGGCGGCGCTGGGCCATTGGTTCGGCCCCAATCCCGAGCGCGGCGTGTACCAGTCGCGCGACGGCGGCCAGACCTGGAACCAGGTGCTGGCCATCGACGAGCAGACCGGCGCGGTGGATCTCGCCGCCGATCCCCAGAATCCCGATCTGCTCTACGCCGCCGCCTGGCAGGCGCGCGCCTGGCCGTGGCTGTCTTATTTCACTCCCCTGGTCGGAAAAAACAGCGGCATTTACCGCTCGCGTGACGGCGGCCGGACCTGGCAGCGCCTGACCGGCGGCGGCTGGCCCTCCGGCGCGCTCGGCCGCATCGGCCTAGCGGTGACCGACACCGCCGGCGGCGTGCGCGTTTACGCGACCCTGGACGCGGAGCACGAGGGCGGCGTGTGGCGCTCGGACGACGGCGGCGACACCTGGACGCGCGTCAACGACGACGCGGACACGTTCGGCAACTGGTACTTCAGCCGGCTCACCGTCGATCCGCGCGACCCCGACACGCTGTACGCCATGGGGCAATCCATCCGCCGCTCGCGCGACGGCGGTAAGACCTGGACCGAGATCAAGGGCGCGCCGGGCGGCGACGACTACCACTTCCTGTGGATCAATCCTAAGTATCCCGAGCGCTGGATCGCCGCCTCCGACCAGGGCGCGACGGTGAGCGTGGACGGCGGCCGCAGCTGGTCGAGCTGGTACAACCAGCCCACCGGGCAGTTTTACCGTCTGGCGACGGACCGGCGTTTTCCGTACTGGATCTATTCCGGCCAGCAGGATTCCGGCACGGTGGCCATCGCCAGCCGCAGCGACTACGGCGGCATCGGCGCGCGCGACTGGCATCCGGTGGGCGGCGACGAGCGCGACGCCGACCTGCCCGATCCGAACGATCCCGACATCGTCTACGGCTCCGGCCTGGGCGGGCGCATCTCGCGCTGGGACGCGCGCACCGGCCAGGTCAAGAACGTCTCGCCCTGGCCGGTGTCGAGCTACGGCGCGCGGCCGACCACGGTCAAGTACCGCTACACCTGGATCGCGCCGCTCGCGACCACCGAGCGCGCGCTCTACGCCGGCGCGCAGGTGCTGTTCGAGTCGCGCGACCGCGGCGAGCACTGGCGCGTGATCAGCCCCGACCTCACCGGCAAGCAACGAAACGCCAAGGATTGCCGAGGCGAGGTCGCCATCGCCGCGGCGCGCGCCTGCGGCTATGGCGTGATCTACAGCATCGCGCCCAGCCCGCGCGACGAACGCGAACTCTGGGTCGGCACCGACGACGGCCTGGTGTGGCTCACCCGCGACGCGGGCGTCCATTGGCAAAACGTCACGCCCCAGGACTTGCCCGTGTGGGCGCGGGTCAACAGCATCGCGGTCTCCGCGCTCGACGCCGGCGTCGCCTACCTCGTCGCCGACAACCATCGCCAGGACGATTTCGCGCCGCACGCCTGGCGCACGCGCGACTACGGCCGGACCTGGCAGCCGATCGCCGCCGGCCTGCCGGCCGGGCATTTCGTCTCGGTGCTGCGCGCCGATCCGGAAAAACGCGGCCTGCTCTACGCCGGCACCGACGAAGGCGTCTATGTCTCCTTCGACGACGGCGCGCACTGGCAAAGCCTGCAGCTCGATCTGCCGCACGCCTGGATGCGCGATCTGCAGGTCCACGCCGACGACCTCGTCGCGGCCACGCAAGGGCGCGCGATCTGGGTGCTGGACGATCTCACGCCGCTGCGCCAGCTCAGCGCCGCCGCGACGCGAGCGCCGCTGCGCCTGTTCGCGCCGGCCACCGCTTACCGCGTGCACGCGAACAACAACAAGGACACGCCGCTGCCGCCGGAGGAACCCCTGGGCGAAAACCCGCCGGCGGGCGCGGTATTCGATTACTGGATCGGCGCACCGCCCTCCGGCCCGCTGCGGCTGGAGATCTACGACGCCCAGAATCGTCTGGTGCGCCGCTATGCCAGCGACGAACCGCCACCCAGGCTCAAGGCCGCGCGCTACTTCGCACCGGAGTGGCTCAAACCCGCCCCGCGACTGTCCGCCACACCGGGCATGCACCGCTTCGTCTGGGACCTGCGCTGGCCGCGGCCGCGCGCGCTCAAATACGAATACAGCATCGCCGCCGTCTTCGGACTGGACACGCCGCTGACGCCGCAGGGCCCCTACGCCCTGCCCGGCCGCTATGTCGTGGTGCTCAAGGACGACCAGCGCTCGGTGAGCGCGCCGCTGACCGTGGTCCTCGACCCGCGCGTGTCGGCGGACGAAGTCGCCCTGCGCGACGCGCTGGATTTCTCCCAGGCGGTCGGCCAGCGGCTGGAGCAGGCTTACGCCGCCGCCACCGAACGCCAGGCGCTGCGCCAGCAACTCGCCACGCTCGAGGCCCGGCTCGAAAACGACGCGGCACATGCCGATCTGCGGCGCGAGGTCCAGGCGCTGAACGCGGCGCTGGCCGGCAAGCCGGAGACCGCCGAGTCCGATGAAACGCCGGATCTCGCGGCGATCGGCGATGCCCTGGCGACGCTCGCAACCGATCTCGAATCCGCCGACGGCGCGCCCACCGCGGGCCAGCGCGCGCTGCTCGCCGATTACGGCGGCGAACTCGACGCGCGGCTGGCCGAATGGCGCAAGCTGCGCGACACCGACTTGCCCCGGCTCGACGCGCGACTGCGCGCGGCGGGCTTCCCGCCGGTGACGATCCCGCCGCCGCAGGCGCTGCCCGCCGATCCCGCGCCCGCCGGCAAGGACTGGCCGTGAGGCGCGCGCCGCGCGGCGCACCTGTGGTGCTGCTCGCGGCGCTGGCCGCGGCGGCCGCGCACGCGGATCACCCGGCGCAGCCCCAGGACGGCCCGGCGCCGCCCTTGTGGGAGCTGGGCATCGCCGGCGCGGTCGGCACGGTCGCGGACTATCCCGCCTCCGATCGTTACCGCGTGCGCGCCCTGCCGTTCCCCTACTTCGTCTATCGCGGCCGCGTGTTCCGCTCCGACGAAAGCGGCGCGCGCGTGCGCGCGAGCTGGCGCCAAAACTGGGAACTGGAAGTCAGCGGCAGCGCCTCCTTCGCCACCCACAGCAGCGGCTCCGGCCCGCGCGCCGGCATGCCGGACCTCGACTACCTGCTCGAGCTGGGCCCCAAGCTCAAATACCGCTTCGCGCGGCCGGAACCGACCGCGGCCTGGTTTCTGGAACTGCCGTTGCGCGCGGTGATCTCCACCAACGGCCATTCGCGTCTGGACTATCGCGGGCTCACGTTCTCGCCCGACCTCGGAGCGCGCCAGCGCGGCCTGTTCGGCACGCGCTGGAACGGTTATTTCGATCTCGGACCGGAGTTCGCCAGCGGCCGCTTCCAGGATTACTTCTACCAGGTCGATCCGATCTACGCGCGGCCCGGCCGTCCCGCCTACGACGCCCACGGCGGCTACTTCGGCGCGCGCCTGGAACTGGGCGTGAACCGTCCGATCGCGCGCGGCGTGCACGTGTTCTTCTACAGCCGGCTGGAGGACTATCACGGCGCGGCGAACGCCGGCAGCCCCTTATTCCAGACGCACTTCGGCTACACCGGCTTCGTCGGCCTGTCCTGGTCCTTCCTGCGTTCGCGCGAGGCGGCGGCCGTGCCGGAGGCGCCTTGATTCGATCGTTATGCATGCCCCAATTTTATGTCGTGCTCAAAACCGATTAAGCTACCCGGCATGACACGCGATCCAGTCGTGATCCTCTTCGGCGACGCGGCAAAAGTCCTCACCGAAGTCCCCTCCGACTCGGTTGATCTGATCGTCACTTCGCCGCCATACGCCGACCAGCGCGTGGCAAGCTACGGCGGCATCAAACCGGATCGTTACGTCGAATGGTTCATGCCCATTGCCGCCGAACTATGGCGTGTGCTAAGGCCGACTGGCACATTCATCCTCAATATCAAGGAGCGCGTGGTTGACGGAGAGCGACACACATACGTGCTCGAACTGATTTTGGAGATGCGCCGTCGCGGCTGGCTGTGGACAGAGGAATACATCTGGCACAAGAAAAACTGTTATCCAGGGAAATGGCCCAACAGGTTCCGCGACGCTTGGGAGCGGTTGCTTCAGTTCAACAAGCAGAAACGGTTCAAGATGTTCCAGGATGCGGTGATGGTACCAACAGGCGATTGGGCTAAGACGCGGTTGCGTAAGCTCGGCGATACCGACCGAATCCGCTATGAATCCAGGGTCGGTAGCGGCTTTGGGAAAAACATCTCTAACTGGCTGGATCGAGATAAAGCCTATCCGACTAACGTCCTCCACTTAGCAACGGAGTGCGGAAATCGCAACCACAGTGCGGCGTTTCCAGAGTCCTTGCCTTCGTTCTTTATCCGGCTCTTCACTGAACCCGGTGATTGTGTGCTCGATCCGTTCGCCGGCTCCGGCACGACACTGCGCGCAGCCAAGAACCTGGGGCGCACCGCGATCGGCATAGATAATTCGCGCGAATATTTCGAACGCATGACCGAGGAGTTTTCATCGCAGCAATTCCGCCTGCTGGAACCGGCAGCGACTTATGGCGCAGCTTGACTTCGAGGCCGTCCAGGCTTACGTCGAAGAAAACGTCAAAAAATTTCACGAAGTACGGCTCGCGAAGTTAAAAGAACTTACGCTTGACGATCTTCTGCGCCGCAAAAATCCATACCTGTTCCGATCCAAATATCTCGAAACGGCCCCCGAGTTCGTCCGCGCACTGATTGATGACCATGTCAGTTCGGCCGGCGAAACGCAGTTCGGCAACTTCCTTGAAATGGTAGCGATTTTTGTGTGTCGTCAGGTTTTCGGCGGCAGGAAGTCCACAACGAGGGGCATCGATTTAGAGTTTGATCGAGACGGTTATCGGAACATCGTAGCCATAAAGTCGGGACCGAACTGGGGTAACGCCAGTCAGATAGCCAAGATGCGCGCCGACTTCAAAGATGCGGCAAAAACACTCCGCACAAGCCATTCGGGACTGAATGTCAAGGCCATCAACGGCTGTTGCTACGGCCGCGATGACAACCCCGACAAAGGTGATTATTGGAAGCTCTGTGGGCAACGTTTCTGGAACTACATTTCTGGAAGCGATTCGCTATATCTCGATCTGATCAAACCGTTGGCTCATGAAGCGGACCGTCGATCACTGGCATTCCGTGACGAATACGCGCGGAAGGTCAATCTGCTCACCACGGATTTCGGAAAACGTTTCTGTACTACCGGCCGAATAGATTGGGATGCTTTAGTCCGATTCAATTCGGCGGCTCGCGCCAAGCGCTAATAATCATGCACTCCCTGCTGCTCGGCTCGCTGGTGGCCACCGGCGGCGTGGTCGCGTTCTTGCACGCCGCGCTGCCCACGCACTGGCTGCCCTTCGTGCTCGCCGGGCGCGGCCAGCGCTGGGGGCGCGGCAAGACCCTGACGGTGGCGGCGCTGGCCGGCACCGGCCACGTGCTGTTCACGATCGCGCTCGGCGTGCTGGTGGCGGCCTTCGGCGTGGCGGTGGATCGCGCCACCGGCGAGGTGTTTCCATGGATCGCCGCCGGCGTGCTGGCGGCGTTCGGGCTGTACTACCTTTCGCGCCAGGCGTTGGGCCGCGGTCACGGCCATGCGCATTTCGGCCACGTTCATGATCACGGCGAGGACGAAACCCTGCTGCCGGCGCAGGTTTCCGACGGCTATCCGGCCAAGGGCCGTAGCGACCGGGCGGTGATCCTCGGCCTGTTCGCGGCGCTGACCTTTTCGCCCTGCGAGGCCTATCTGCCGGTGTTCGTCGCCGGGGTACGGGCGGGCTGGACGGGGTTCGCGTTCTTGAGCGCGGTGCTGGCGCTGTCCACCGTCGCCGGCATGATGCTGCTGACCTGGCTCACGCTGCTGGGGCTGGAACGGCTGCCGCTGGCCAGGCTGGAACGCTACGAGCACGGCGTGCTCGGCGCGGTGCTGCTGACGCTGGCGGTGGCGGTCTTGTTGCTCGAGTCGTGACGCGGCTCAGCGCCCGTGAAGAAAAGCACGATCTGTGCATTTCTTCCGTCGCAAGTCCGGTCCACGCCCGGACTTGCTCTACGCGAATCAAGCTTCTGCGGGCCTGATTCGCGTCCGGCCCTCCCTGGCCGGCCTGAGCGCTTGAAAAAATCACGAGCGCTCAGCGGTGCTCGTGGCACTGCGGCGTCTCGGGCTCGGCGCAGGCGCCTTCTTCGAGCTGGACCGTGGCGTGGGTCACCGCCAGCCGCTCGCGCAAGCGCCGCAGGATCGCGGACAGCGCGGCCTGACGGTCGGCACCGGGGAGCAGGTCGGCGTGCAGGGTCACCATCGCCTGCTCGCCGGTCAGCGACCAGGCGTGGACGTGATGCACCCCGGCCACGCCCGGCACGCCGGTCAATTCGCGCTGCACGCGCGCGATGTCGAAGTCCGGCGGCGCGCCTTCCAATAGCACGTGGGCGGAATCGCGGGTGAGCCGCCAGCCCGAGCGCAGGATCAGCGTGGACACCGCCAGCGACAGCAGCGGATCTGCGATTTTCCAGCCGAAGATCAGGATCAGCAGCGCCGCCGCCGTCGCCGCCGCGGAACCGAGCAGATCGCCCAGCACGTGAGCGCGCGCGCCGCGTTCGTTGAGCGAGCTGCCGCCGGACAGGGCGAAGAACGCGGCGAGGTTGGCGACGCCGCCCAGCGCGGCCACGACCAGCATCAGCGCGCCGTCCACCGGCGGCGTAGCGAACAGGCGGCGCAGCGCCTCCGCCACCACCGCCGCGGTCAGCACGAGCAGCGCCAGGCCGTTGACGAAGGCCGCCAGCGGCTGGTAGCGCCGGTGGCCGTAGGTGCGGCTTGGGCTCGCCGGCCGCCGGCCGACGCGGATCGCCAGCACCGCCAGCACGAGCGAGGCGGAATCGGCCAGCATGTGCGCGGCTTCCGCCATCAGCGCCACCGAGTTGGCCCAGAAACCGCCGGCCGCCTCCACCAGCGTGAACGCGCCGAGAAATCCCAGCGCCCAACGCAACCGCCGCTCCGAGACGGCGTCGCGCGCGACCGCCGGGTCGTGGGCATGCGCGCGATGGTGATGGTGATGGTGCTGGCCCATGGCCGTCGTGTCCTTGCGCCCGGTGCGAAATGATACGGCAGGCGGTCAGGCGCGGCTGCGCGTCTGGGCATCCAGTTTTCTCAGGAAGAACTCCATCACCCGCCGGTAGAGCTGTTCCTTGAGCACCAGATCCTCGACACCCCAGTCGAGATTGGGATTGTCGTTGACCTCGATCACCTTGACCAGCTTGCCGAACTGCTTGAGGTCCACGCCGTACAGCCCGCGGCCGACCGCGCGCGCGGCCTGCACCGCGATGCCGAGCACGGTCTTGGGGACCTCGCCGACGTCGAGGGTCTGGTGCTCGCCTTCGCGCTTGACGCCGTTGGCGTCGCGCTTGACCACCTGCCAGTGCGCCGGCGCCATGTAATAGCGGCAGGCGTAGAGCGGTTCGCCGTCGAGCACGCCGATGCGCCAATCGTACTCGGTGGGCTCGTAGGCCTGCGCCACGATCAAATCCGAGCGCTCCAGGAACTCGCGCGTCTCGCGCTTCAACTGCGCCTCGTTCTCGATCTTGATCACGCCGCGCGAGAACTGCGAGTCGGGCTGCTTGAGCACCAGCGGGAAACCCAGCTCGCGGCCGACGTCGGCCAGGTTGGCGCGGTGCACCAGCAGGGTCTTGGGCTGGGGGATCTTGTGCCGCTCCATCAACTGCGCGAGATACACCTTGTTGGCGCAGCGCAGGATGTCCTCGGGATCGTCCACCACCACCAGACCCTCGCGCGCGGCGCGGCGCGCGAAGCGGTAGGTGTGGTGGTTGACCGCGGTCGTTTCGCGGATGAACAGCGCGTCGTACTCGGCGACGTGGCCGTAGTCGCTCTTGTCGATGAAATCCACCGAGAAGCCGAGATCCTCGGCGGCCTTCTCGAAGGCCTTGAGCGCCCGGGGATTGGACGGCGGTTCCTTCTCGTCCTCGTTGACCAGGATGGCCAGGTCGTAGCGCGCCGATTCGCGCCGGCGCCGCGGCGTGCGCCGGCGGGTGAAATAGTCGCGCGCGGTCTGATACAGAAACTCGTGATGGCTGGCCGGCACCTCGCCCAGCGCCACCGCGCTGAGCGTGTCCACGCGCCAGCAGTCGCCGCGCCAGACGAACCGGGCCTGGATCAGCGGCGCCGGAAACTGGTTGAACAAGGCCCGCGCCAGCCGCTGGTGGCGCACGTAGGGGCTGTCGCCGAAATAGACGTTGAGCAGGTATTCGGAAGACCCCAGCCGGGCCAGGCTGTGCTGGATCAGCTCCTCGATCTCGTCGTTGAGCACCGAAGGCGACTCGGCCAGCTTGAGGTCCTGCACCGTGGTGATGTCCGGCAGGCACTTGTGGCCGCGCGCGCCGGCCAGCAGCGAGACGTAATAACCGGTGGACTGATAGCCGAAGCTGCGGCACAGGTTGTAGACCCGCACGCCGCGCAGGCGGGTGAAGGAATCCTGGGTCAGGTAATCCCAGGCGGTGACGACCTCCACACCGGGGATCGCCACCGGCCAGTCTTCGCCGCGATCGACGACGACGATACCGCTCACGACACGGTGCCGCGCCAGCGTGGGTGCGGGAGTGAGCGGAGGGCCCCGACCCGGGCGCGGGCCGAGGCGCGCGACGAAGCCTCGGGACGGTGCGCCGCCGCTCGAACGGGAACGCGGTCGGGGCCGCTCACGACACGGTGCCGCTCACGCGCGCGCTCCCGGCGAGCGGCGCCGCGTACTCAAAGGATCGTCCGGCTCTTCGTCCATGCCTGCTGCAGCAGCGCGACCCCCGCGCTGCGCGCAATGCTAGCACGCCCTTCCCGCGATGAGCGGACCGTCGGCCGCGGCGCGCTCCGCGCGCTTGCGCTCGTGTTCCTTCAGGAAGCGCTTGCGCAGGCGGATGGACTTGGGGGTCAGCTCGACCAGCTCGTCGTCGTTGATGAATTCCAGCGCCTGTTCCAGCGAGAATTTCACCGCTGGCGTCAAGATCACGTTCTCGTCGCTGCCGGCGGCGCGGATGTTGGTGAGCTTTTTCTCGCGCAGCACGTTGACCACCAGATCGTTGTCGCGCGCGTGGATGCCGACGATCTGGCCTTCATACACCTCGTCGCCCGGCTCGCTGAGCATGCGGCCGCGCTCCTGCAGGTTGAACAGCGCGTAGGCCGGTACCTTGCCGGTGTCGTTGCTGATCATCACGCCGTTGTGCCGCTGGCCGAGATCGCCGCTTTCCGTCTTCGGCCCGAAACGCTCGAAGTTGTGGAACAGCAGGCCGGTGCCCTTGGTCAGGGTCATGAACTCGGTGGCAAAACCGATCAGGCCGCGCGAGGGCACGGTGTATTCCAGGCGCACGCGGCCGCGCCCGTCCGGCACCAGGTTGTGCAGACTCCCGCCGCGCTCGGCCAGACGCTGGATCACGCCGCCCTGGTGCGCTTCCTCGACGTCGGCGACCAGCGTCTCGTAAGGCTCGCACACCTGCCCGTCGATCTCCTTCACGATCACCTGCGGCCGGCCGACCGCCACCTCGTAGCCCTCGCGGCGCATGTTCTCCAGCAGGATGCCCAGGTGCAGCAGGCCGCGGCCGGAAACCTTGAACTGGTCCGGCGTTTCGCCCGGCTCCACGCGCAGCGCCACGTTGGTCTTGAGTTCGCGCTGCAGGCGCTCGGCGAGCTGGCGCGAGGTCACGAACTTGCCCTCGCGCCCGGCGAAGGGCGATTTGTTGACCTCGAAGACCATGGTCATGGTGGGCTCGTCCACTTGCAGGGTGGGGAGGCCCTCCGGCGCCTTGGGGTCGCAGACGGTCTCGGAGATGCCCAGCTCCTCGATGCCGGTGACGGCGACGATGTCGCCGGCGGTCGCCTCGGGCACCTCGAACTTGTCCAGGCCCATGAAGCCCAGCACCTGCAGCACGCGCGCCTGGCGCACCGCGCCGTCGCGGCCGACCACCGCGACCGGGGTGTTGGGCGCGATCTTGCCGCGCTTGATGCGGCCGGTGCCGATCACGCCCACGTAGCTGGAATAGCTCAGCGAGGTGATCTGCATCTGGAACGGACCGTCCACGTTCACGTCCGGCGCCGGCACCTTGTCCACGATGGTCTGGAACAGCGGGGTCATGTCGCCCTCGCGCACCTCGGCCTCGAAGCCGGCGTAGCCGTGCAGCGCGCTGGCGTAGACCACGGGGAAATCGAGCTGCGCGTCGGTGCCGCCGAGCCGGTCGAACAGGTCGAACACCTGGTCGATGACCCAGTGCGCGCGCGCCCCGGGCCGGTCGATCTTGTTGACCACCACGATCGGATGGAGGCCCAGCGCGAACGCCTTCTGGGTGACGAAGCGCGTCTGCGGCATCGGCCCGTCCACCGCATCGACCAGCAGGAGCACCGAATCCACCATCGACAGCACGCGCTCGACCTCGCCGCCGAAATCGGCGTGACCCGGCGTATCCACGATGTTGATGCGGAACGTCGTGCCGCTGCGCGCATCGGTCCAGCGGATCGCGGTGTTCTTGGCCAGGATGGTGATGCCGCGCTCGCGCTCGAGATCGTTGCTGTCCATCACCCGATCGCCGAGGTTGTGGCGCGCGTCGAGGGTGCCGGACTGGCGCAGCAGCTTGTCCACCAGTGTGGTCTTGCCATGATCGACGTGGGCGATGATGGCGATGTTGCGGAGATGCTGGATCACGGGGGAAACCAAAAAGTTTGGAGCGGCGCCGGCGCGGCTTTAGGGTGGGAGGGCAAAGCCGCCTCGTCGAAAAAATCTGCGTCGCAGGCGTCGCGATGGCGACGGGACCTCACAAGGGCGCGCGATTGTACGTCAAGCCGCGTGACAAAGCGACCGTAGAGCGACGGCGGGGCGACCGCGGGCGATGGCTGATGCCGGATGCGGGTGATTCGGCTAAAGTGCCTCGTAGTCGTGCGGAGATTGACGATGGACCGCGGAGGGATCGCCGTGAGGCCCGCCGTGCGCGGCGGCGCACTGAGCCTTTTGCTCACGCTGCTGGTCATCGGCCTGCTCGCCTGGTTCGCCTTGCGCGCCTGGCACGGAAGCGGCGCTGCGCCAGCGGCGCAGGACTCGGTCTCCTGCGAACAGCGCGTCTCGCGCCTGGTCGCGGCGACCGGCGGCGTCGGTCCGCAGGCCCAGGCCGCCTACGATCGTCTGCCGCCCGATTGCCGCAGACTGATGCCCGACCCCGCCGCCCTGGCGCCTTCGGCAAGCGGACTCGATCCGCAACCTTAGTCGAGGCCGAGGCTTGACGCCGCGCGGTGGCGGAGATCCATTCAGCAAGCAAACCTTCCGCGCCGCGGCAGCATCCAAGCCGCATCTTGGCGCGGCTGCGCACACGGCGCCGCGCGCCGCACACCGGGAGCATTCGATGAGCAAGCTGACTGCCTTCCTGCTGCTGTGTTTCACGGCGGCGGTACCGGAAACTTTTGCGCTCGACCCTCCGCAGCCGCACTGGACCGCCGAAGCGCTGGCGGCCAAAAACGCCGAGGCCAAGGGCGGGCTCGACGCGCTGCGCGCGATCCACAGCCTCAAGCTGTCCGGCCGGCTGCTGCTCAACGACGGCCAGTACCAGCTCGATTACGTCGAACTCAAGAAGCGCCCGGACATGATCCGTGCCGAGGCCAGTCTGCAGGGGCTGACCGCGGTACAGGCCTGGGATGGCGCGCAGGCCTGGCAGATCCAGCCGTTCCAGGGACGCAAGGATCCGGAGAAGATGTCGACCGACGACGCCAAGGACCTGATCGAGGACGCCGACCTCGACGGGCCGCTGGTCGATTACGCCGCCAAGCACTATCGGCTCGAATATCTGGGCACCGAGGACGTGGACGGCACGCCGGCGCACAAGATCCAGGTGACCAAGCCCGACGGCGACGTGCTGTACGTGTATCTCGATCCCGATTACTTCCTCGAGATCCGCATCGTCGCGCGCCACTTGGTGCGCGGCGCGCCGCAGGAGACGGTCAGCGATTTCGGCGACTACGAAAAAGTCAACGGCGTGTATTTCCCGTTCGAGATCGTCTCGGGGCCCAAAGGCGCGCCGGAATCCGCCAAGCAGAAGATCGAGTACGAGCGCGGCCAGGCCAACCTCGAACTCGACGACGCGCTGTTCCATTTTCCCGCCGCGGCGGCCAAGTGAGGAGCGAGACATGAATCGCATGAATGCCACGCCGCTCGCCGCCCTGTTCGCGCTGTTGGCCTACGGCGCCGCCGCCGCGGACGCGCCTTTCGACAGCGGCACGATCTCCGGCCTTTCCGCGCGCAACATCGGCGCCGCCGTGACCGGCGGGCGCATCGCGGCGCTCGCGGCCTGGGCCGATCCTTCCGGCAAGACCACCTTGTTCGTCGGCGCCGCCGACGGCGGCGTGTGGAAATCGACCGACGGCGGCACCACCTTCAAGCCGGTGTTCGACGAACAGCCGGTGCAGTCGATCGGCGCCATCGCCATCGACCCGAGCCATCCGGACACCGTGTGGGTCGGCACCGGCGAATCGTGGACGCGCAACACCGTGTCGATCGGCGACGGCATCTACAAGTCCACCGACGGCGGCGAGACCTGGCGCCACATGGGCCTGCCGCAGTCCGAGCGCATCGCCCGGATCGCGGTGGATCCGCGCGACTCGAACACGGTGTACGCCTGCGTGCCGGGCAAGCTGTGGAGCGACTCCGCCGAGCGCGGCCTGTACAAGACCGTCGACGGCGGCAAAACCTGGTCGCTGGCGCTCAAAGGTCCGAACCTGTCCACCGGCTGCGCCACGCTGGCGCTGGATCCCAAGAACCCGAACGTGGTCTACGCCGGCCTGTGGGACTTCCGCCGCAAGGGCTGGACTTTCCGCTCCGGCGGCGACGGCCCCAAGGCCTTCTCCGGCAGCGGCCTGTACAAGAGCGAGGACGGCGGCCAGAGCTGGGTCGAGTTCACGCCGCAAAAGAACCCCGGGTTCCCGGCCAAGCCTTATGGCCGCATCGCCGTGGCGGTGGCGCCGAGCGACAGCCGGCGCCTCTACGCCTTCGTCGAGTCCCCTCACTCGGCGCTGTACGTCTCCGACGACGGCGGCGCCACCTGGCAGGAACGCGACCACAGCCAGTGGATGGTGTGGCGGCCGTTCTACTTCGCCAATCTGATCGTCGATCCCAACGACGCGAACCGCGTGTTCAAGACCGACGGCAACCTCATCGTTTCCAACGACGCGGGCAAGAGCTTCTCGGTGGTCGCCGGCTTCCAGACCACCCACGGCGATCTGCACGACGTGTGGATCGATCCGCGCGACTCCAAGCACGTCATCGCCGGCGACGATGGCGGCATCTGGTATTCCTACGACGGCGGCAACAAGTGGTGGAAGGGCGACAACCTCCCGATCTCGCAGTTCTATCACGTGAGCGTGGACGACGACGATCCCTACCACGTCTACGGCGGATTGCAGGACAACAGCGACTGGATCGGCGTGTCGGCCTATCCGGGCGGCATCGGCAGCGCGCAGTGGGAGAACATCTACGGCGGCGACGGTTTCTGGACCTTCGAGGATCCCGCCGATCCCGATTACATCTACACCGAAGCGCAGGGCGGCACCATCGGCCGCGTCAACCGCCACACGCTGGCGGCGCGCGACATCCAGCCCAAGGCCGGCTATAAGGAGAAGCTGCGTTGGAACTGGAACACGCCGATCGCGCTGTCGCCCAACGAGAAGGGCACGATCTACATCGGCGCGCAGTTCCTGTTCCGCTCGCGCGACCACGGCCAGAGCTGGGAACGCATCTCGCCGGATCTGACCACCAACAATCCCGAGTGGCAGAAGCAGGAGCAGTCCGGCGGCGTCACCGTGGACAACTCCGCCGCGGAGGCTTACACCACGATCTACACGATCAGCGAATCGCCCAAGGAAGCGGGGCTGATCTGGGTCGGCACCGACGACGGCAATCTCCAGCTCACCCGCGACGACGGCGCGCACTGGGACAACGTGATCGACCGCGTCCACGGCTTGCCCAAGCAATCCTGGGTCACCTGGGTGCAGGCCAGCCGCTTCGACGCCGGCACCGCCTACGCGACCTTCGACCGCCACACCTTCGGCGAGATGGGGCCGTATCTGTACAAGACGAGCGACTACGGACAGACCTGGACGCCGCTTTTGACGCCGCAGGATCCCAAGGGCGTGCGCGGCTACGCCTGGGTGATCAAGGAGGATACGGTCGATCCGCAGCTGCTGTTCCTGGGCACCGAGTTCGGGCTGTGGATCTCGCTCGACGGCGGCGCCCATTGGGCGCAGTTCAAGGGCGGGCATCTGCCGGACGTGGCGGTGCGCGACCTCGCCATCCAGCCGCGCGACCACGACCTGGTCATCGCCACCCACGGCCGCGGCCTCTGGATCGTGGACGACATCAGCCCGCTGCGCGCACTGACGCCCGCGGTGCTCGACGCGCAAGCGGCGTTCCTGCCCGGGCGGGTGCAGCAGCAGCGCATCGAAGCCAACGGCGGCTGGACGCGCGGTGACGCGAGCTTCGCCGGTCCCAATCCGCCCAACGGCGCGGTGATCACCTACTACCAGAAAACGCGGCATTTGTTCGGCAAGCTCAAGCTCGAAGTGCTGGACGACGAGGGGCGGGTGGTGGCCCGCCTGCCCGCGTCCGCGCGCCGCGGCATCAACCGCGTGGTGTGGAACATGCACCTGGCCCCGCCGCGCGTGCCGCCGGCCGCGCAGCTCGCATTCAACAGCGCCCAGGGACCGCGCGTGCTGCCCGGCACCTACACCGTGCGCCTGACCAAGAACGGCAAGGTGTACGAAACCCCGCTCAAGGTCGAACTCGACCGCCGCAATCGCTTCACGCTTGCCGACCGCAAGGCCCAGCTCGACGCCGCGCTCGCCGTGCGCGACCTGTTCGGTGCCGAGAGCGATCTGGTGGCGCGCATCCAGACGCTGCGCGCCGGCATCGCCCAGCGCCTGGACGCGGCGGGCAAGGACCGGCGTCTGGCCAAACGGCTCCAGGCGTTCGACGAGCGAGCCGACGCGGTGCGCAAGCTGATCGTCGCCACCAAGGAAGGCGGCGCCATCACCGGCGAGCTGCGACTGCGCGAATACACCGACGAGCTTTACGGCGCGATCCTGTCCTACGAGGGCCGGCCCGCCGATTACCAGCTCGCGCGCATCGACGCGCTAAAGCGCGAGCTGGCCGACGCCCAGGGCCAATTCGACGAACTGCTCTCCCAAGACCTCCCGCCGCTCAATCGCGCGCTGCAGAACCGCAAGCTGCCGGCCCTGGAAGCGCCGGCCGCGCCGCCGGCGCAAGCGCCCTCGGGGGACGCCGGCGGCGGTAGCGGCGGTCGGCTCGATCCCGACGCGGCAAGCCCCGGCCGCCTGCCCTGGGGCTATCGCTTCGCGGTGCGTTAGCGGACGCGCGCGGCGTCACTTCGTATCGTCGAACGCCCCGCCGCGGCCGGCGCCGCGCGCAAAGCGCGCCGCGCCCGCGGCGCTCTCGCCGCTGCCGAGCGTGTCCAGCCCGAGCTGGATTTCGTTGCGCAGCGCGGCGTCTTCGGGCAGCGACCACTGCGCGAGCAGCGAAGCGCGGTCGTTGCGCAGGCAGCGCTGGGGAAAGCGCGCGAGCTCGGCGGCGAGCGCTTCCGCGGCGGCGCGCGCCTGGCCTTTGGGGACCACGCGGTTGGCCAGCCCCATCTGCAAAGCTTCCTGCGCACCGACGGGGCGGCCGGTGAGGATCAAGTCCAGGGCGCGCGACTGGCCGATCAGGCGCGGCAGGCGCACCGTGCCGCCATCGATCAAGGGCACGCCGAAACGCCGGCAGAACACGCCGAAGGTCGCGTCCTCCTCGACCACGCGCAGGTCGCACCAGCAGGCCAGCTCCAGTCCCCCGGCGACCGCGTAACCGGCCACCGCGGCGATCACCGGCTTGGAGAGCACCAGCCGCGTCGGGCCCATCGGCCCGTCGCCTTCGGGATCCACGCGGTTCCTGCGCGCGCCATCCGCGAAAGCCTTGAGATCGGCGCCCGCGCAGAAATGCCCGCCCGCGCCCCACAGCACCGCGACGTGCGCCTGGTCGTCGGCCTCGAAGGCGCGGAACGCGTCGGCGAGCGCCTCGGCCGTCGGCCGATCGACCGCGTTGCGCGCCTGCGGCCGATCGAGGATCACCGTGGTCACGCGATGGATTTTCTCGACGCGCACGCTCATGCCGACTCCAAGCGCACTGCCGCCGCCGCGCGGCGCGCTTTGTCGCGCGCCTGCTCGATGGAATCCCCCAGCGCCAGCGCCACGCCCATGCGGCGGTGGCCGGCGATCTCCGGCTTGCCAAACAGGCGCAGGGCGGTATCCGGTTCAGCAAGCGCCCGTTCCAGGCCTGCGAAGGCCGGCGCGCGCACCTGGCCTTCGAACACCATCGCGCAGGACGCGGACGGGCCGCGGCTTCGGATGTTGGGGATCGGCAGGCCGAGGACGGCGCGCGCGTGCAGCGCGAACTCCGACAGATCCTGCGAGATCAGCGTCACCAGGCCGGTGTCGTGCGGCCGCGGCGAGACTTCGCTGAAGATGACGTGGTCGTTTTTGACGAAGAACTCGACGCCGAACACGCCGCGCCCCTCGGGTCGGCATAGTTCCTCGACCAGGACGCGCGCCTGGCGCTGCGCCTCGGCGAGCGCCGCCGGCGACATGGGCTGCGGCTGCCAGGACTCGCGATAGTCGCCGTCGATCTGCAAATGACCGATCGGCGCGCAGAAACGGGTCGTCGCGCGGCCGTCGGCGTCGAGATGACGCACGGTGAGCAGCGTGATCTCGTAGTCGAACTCGATGAAGCCTTCCACGATGACTTTTCTCAAATCGATCTCTGCGCCATCCCCGGCGCACGCTTCGATGTTTCGATCGTCCCTTGCCCGGCCAACCGAGGCCGCTCGCCCGCCTTTCTGCGCATAGTCCCAGGCGTTCTCGAGATCGGCCTCGGTCTTGAGCACGCTCTGGCCCTTGCCCGAGGACGACATCACCGGCTTGACCACGCAGGGCAGCCCCAGCGCTCGCACAGCCGCGCGGTACTCGTCGTAGTCGGCCGCGAAACGGTAGGGCGAAGTCGGCAGCTTCAGCTCCTCCGCGGCCAGGCGGCGGATGCCCTCGCGGTCCATGGTCAGCCGCGCGGCGCGCGCGGTGGGAATCACGGTGAACCCTTCGCGCTCGAGCGCCTGCAGCGTGGGGGTGTGGATGGCCTCGATTTCCGGCACGACGAACCGCGGTTTTTCTCCTTCGATCACGCGCCGGATGGCGCTGCCGTCGAGCATGTCGATGACGTGGCTGCGGTGCGCCACCTGCATGGCCGGAGCGAAGGGGTAGCGGTCCACCGCGATGGTCTCCACGCCGAAGCGCTGCAGCTCGATGACCAGCTCCTTGCCCAGCTCGCCGGCGCCGAGCAACAGCACGCGCAGGGCCCCTTCCGTCAGCGGCGTACCGAAGCGTGTCATGCGGAATTTCGCGTGAGCGCGCAAAATAGCGCGCCTCATTGTGCGGCCGCCGCGCGCTTGGCGCAAAATCGCCCGTCTTCAGAACCGCCACCCGCTCCAAGAACCCATGGCCCGTCGCACCAAGATCGTCGCCACCTTAGGCCCGGCCTGCGAAAACTCCGACGTGCTGACCCGCATGCTGCGCGCCGGCGCCGACGTGCTGCGGCTGAACTACTCTCACGGCCGCAGCGAAGATCAGGCGCGGCGCGCCGAGACGGCGCGCGCGGTGGCGAAGGCGCTGGGGCTGGACATCGCCATTCTGGCCGATCTGCAAGGCCCCAAGATCCGCATCGAAAGCTTCGCCAACGGCCCGGTGGAACTGGTCGAAGGCCAGGCGTTCGCGCTCGATACCGCGATGGGCGCCAACGCCGGCGACCAGCACGCGGTCGGCTGCGCCTACGAGAATCTGCCGCGCGACGTGAAGCCCGGCGACGTGCTGTTGCTCAACGACGGCGCGATCGCGCTGCGCGTCGAGAAAACCACAGGCACGCGCGTGGAAACCACCGTGCTGGTCGGCGGTCCCCTGTCCAATCGCAAGGGCATCAACAAGCAGGGCGGCGGGCTGTCCGCCGCGGCGCTCACCGACAAGGACCGCGAGGATCTGCGCCACGCCTGCGCGCTGGGCGTGGATTTCATCGCGGTCTCGTTCCCGCGCACGGCGCAGGACCTGGAAGAGGCGCGCAGGCTGATGCAGGCGGCCGGCGGCAAGGCCGCGCTGATCGCCAAGATCGAACGCGCCGAGGCGCTGCCCAATCTGGAGGCCATCATCGCCGCCTCCGACGCGGTGATGGTGGCGCGCGGCGATCTCGGCGTGGAGATCGGCGACGCGGAACTGCCGGGCTGGCAGAAACGCATCATCGCGCTGGCGCGCGAGATGAACCGCATGGTCATCACCGCCACCCAGATGATGGAGTCGATGATCGTCAATCCCCTGCCGACGCGCGCCGAGGTCTCCGACGTGGCCAACGCGGTGATGGACGGCACCGACGCGGTGATGCTGTCCGCCGAGACCGCCACCGGACGCTGGCCGGTCAAAGTGGTGGAGGCGATGGCGCGGGTGTGCGTGGCGGCCGAGCGCGCGCCCACGCCGGAGCGCGAGCGCCGGCTCATCGAAAAACATTTCCAGCGGGTGGACGAGGCGGTGGCGATGGCCACCGCCTACACCGCCCGCAACATGCACGCCGAGGCGATCGTGGCGCTCACCGATTCCGGCCACACTGCGCTGCTGATGTCGCGCGCGCAGACCGGCATTCCCATCTATGCCCTGACGCCCTACGAAGCCACCCGCCGCAAGATGGCGCTGTGCCGCGGCGTTTACCCGATGTCGTTTAAGCCGCGCAGCGCCGAAACCCAGGCGCAGGAAGCGATCGAGCTGCTGCGCGACCGCCAGGTGGTCAAGACCGGCGATCGCATCCTGCTCACCAAGGGCGACGCCACCGGCCCCGGCGGCACCAACACCATGAAGATCATCACCGTCGGCTGAAAGCTTGTGAATTTTTCAAGCGCTCAGGCCGGCCAGGGAGGGCCGGACGCGAATCAGGCCCGCAGAAGCTTGATTCGCGGGAGCAAGTCCGGGCGTGTAC
>JADGHB010000068.1 GCA_019689635.1 Nevskia sp.
CCCCCGCCCGCAGCCGCGCCGCCGCCCGCGGCCCCGGACGACGAGCCGCCCGAGGACCCGCCACTGTTGGAACCGCCCGACGAACCGCCGCCCGAAGACCCTCCCGAGCCGCCGCCGACCTTCGCCGTCACCGGATAGCCCAGATTGCCGGCGGCATCCACCGCCTGCACCGTGACTTGAGTGCCGCTTGCACCGGCGAGAGCCAAAGTCTGTGTCTGGCCGGGAGCGACCGGAACCAGCCCGGACGTGTCAGCTAGCGCGCCATCGACGCGCACGCGATAGCCCGCCACGGCCTTGGCCGGGCACAGGCCGTCGTCGCCCGGCGCGATCCACGACACATGCAAGCCGTCCGTCTCGGCGCGCGCCTGCAAAGCGGTGACCGCGCCGGGCGGCGTGCCGTCGGTGGCGTAGTTGCCGCTCGAGCGCAGGTCGTGGCGGAAGCCCGGCCACTCGCTCTGGCAGGCCGGCGCGTCCGGTACGTTCCATTCGAACAAATAGCCCTCGCGGGTGATCGCCGCGAGTCTTTGGTCCTGCGACAGCTCGGGCGGGGCGAACAGCCAGCCGCCGGTGACCTTGGGAAAGCCGGCGACGTCGGCGCCGCTGCGGCCGTCGTAGGCGTGCACCAAGCCCAGGCCGGTGCCGGCGAGCACCTGGCTGGAAGCGCCCGAGACCAGCTTGCCGATGCTGCTCGACGACAGGAACTGATAGTCGTCGGTGACGACCGGGAAGGCGTTCAAGGGCAAACCGGTACCGCTGTCGAAGGCAGCGATGAGGTGGTTGTAGGGCACGTTCTGGCCCACCAGCAGCAGGTTTGCCGCCTGGCCGAGCGTGACTTCGTACTTCACGAGATCGGGCGTGCCGTTGCCGTCGAGGTCGCCCACCGAGGCCGACTCGAACAGGTTGAGCGCGCCCGTGCGATCGGTGGCGTTGGACGCAAGACCGTAGAGATTCTGCTGGGCGTCGCGGATCAAGCGGCCGTCGGCGGAATAAACGGACAGCGCGCCGCCGGTGGTGGAGACCACCACGGTCTGCTGACCGCCGAGCTCGACCAGCGCCGCGTCGTGTCCCGGTCCGATCAGCGGCAAGGTGGACTGGATGCCGCCGTTCAAATGAATCGGCCAGCCCGGCAGCAGGTGGCCGTCCTTGCCGCTGACCGCATAAACGCGCGAGGACCCGCCGGCCGCTTGAGCGAGCAGATTCGAGAACGCCTGGGCGAGCCCGCCCTGGATGTTGGACAACAAGGGTTCGGCGCCGTAGGTCTCGTTGCTGGCGATGACCACGTCGTCGTCACCGTCGCCGTCGAGGTCGCCGATGGCCGGATCGTTCACCGATTCCGCCAGCATTTGCTGATCGGCGGGAATCTCCGGATCCACGAGATTCACCGGAAAGCCGGGCAGCGCCCGGCCGTTTCCGTCCCAGGCGTAGAGATATCCGTCGAGTCCCGCCACGACGATGTCCAGTCCGTGATCCTGGCCTTGTAGATGACCGAGCGCCGGACTGCCGACGAAGCCGCACTTGCGGTGATGCAGCGGCTGGCTTTCGTCCTGCGCGCGGCAATGGTCGCGGTCCAGGCTCACCGGGAAACCGGGGCGCAAGGAGCCATCCGGCTCCCAGACGTACAGGTGGATGCCGGCGGCGTCCACGATTTCCGGGATGCCGTCGCCGTCCAGATCTCCCACCGCCGCCCCGCGCAATTCCTCGTAGGGCGGCGCGCTCTGCAGCAGCGCGGCGAACCCCGGCGCCGCAGTGTGCGCGGCGGCCTGGACCATGAGTTGGGTATGCACCGGGAAACCGGGAAAGTCCGAACCATCCTTGCGGTACACGCGCAGCCAGCCATCCTCGGTCGGCACGATCAGCTCGGGCACGTTGTCGCCGTCGAGATCCGCATAGCGCAGCGGCGCTTCGCCGCCGCTGCCCAGCCGGCGCGGATAACCGGGACGCAGCGTGTCGTCCGCGAGCGCGGTGAACACCCGCCGGTCCTGGCCCGCGGTGGGGATGTCGGCCGCCGTGACGGTGAGCCGCACGGTGAACTGATTCTGGTACGGATTGAGTGCGCCGGCCGAGAACGTCGGACCGCCGGGATCGAGCGGGACGGTATAGCTCGCCAGCGCCGCGCGCACCGCCTTGAGATCGATCGTGCCGAAATCGGTCAGCGTGCCGCTGGCGTCGCCTTCGCGCACGGTCGTCCAGCTCGTGGGCGCGAGCCCCGCGCCCCATTCCAGCTTCCAGTGGAAAGCGCCGCCCGAGGCGAAGCGCGCGCGCGCCAGGCCGGTGATCGTCACGCTGTCGCCGGTCAAGGGCGCATACCAGTCCGGCGCAGCGAGCGCCGCCTCCGGCGGAATCTTGCCGGAGCGAACCAGCGCCACCGCCGCGCCGAGATCCGCGCGGCCATACCCGAAATGCGGATCCCAACCCGTTTGCGCCGCGTCGGGCAGCCCCAGCCCCAGCGTGTCGCCGCTGCTCACGTCCTCGGCGGTCTGCTCGAGGATTTCCCGTACCTCGTCCGGGGACAGGCGCAGACCGGCGTCGCGGCCGGCGGCGACCACCAAGGCCGCCGCCCCCGCCGCCTTGGCCACGTTCTCGGAGCCGGTGGCGCCTTCCATCGCCAGCGAGCTCTTGCCGCCGTACTGGGTGGTGTTGGCGCCGCGGAAATACGTCAGCACCGGCAGCTCGGTGCCCAGCGGCAAGCCGGCCAGCGCCGCGGCCGCCTGGCTGCCGGCGTTCGTGCCCAGGCCGAGGGTGTCCGGCACCGTGCCCTGGATCAGCAGGGCGTGGCCGTAGTTGGCCGGGTAGTTGTGATTGCCGGTGTTGAGATCGTCGCCGGAGTAGGTCTGCACCACGCCGTGCTCGTAAGCGTATTGCGAGGCGGCTTCGGCGAACGCGCTGTGGGTGATGCTGCCGTTGGCGCCCTCGATCACCGCCGCGCCCTGGTCGGTGGCGTAGAGGATGCCCATGGCGAAGGTGTTGCCGTCGGAAACGAAAGTGTCCCAGATGCGCACGGGCAGGAACTGGCAGTGCGGACACACGCCGATCGAGCCGGCGCCGTCGTTGCCCTGCTCCACGGCCTGTTCGGCGCGGTCCGAGCCGTGGTCGGCCGCGGCGAAATAACTGGAGGCGTCGGAAGGATCGTTGTCGTCGTCGAAGAAATCCCAACCCGCGATGTCGTCGACGAATCCGTTGTGATCGTCGTCGTGGCCGTCCGAGAAGGCGCGGATCAAGTCTTGCGCGTCGAGCAGGCCATTGCCGTTGGCGTCGCGCACCCGCGGGTCGTCGCGATAATCGTCCACGTCCAGCGCGCCGTCGCCGTCCAGGTCGTAGCTTTTGTCCGGCTCCTTGCAGCCCGGCGCGGCGCCCGGCAGCGTGCTGCCGTCCGCGCGCTGCGGCGCCGGCAGTTCGCCGCAGTTCAAATGCACCTGGCGGCGCAAGCCGGGCCGCTCCCAGCGCACGCCGGTGTCGAGGATCGCCACCACCACGTCCGGCCGGCCGCGTTCCGCCTTCCAGGCGCCGGCGGCGTTGAATCCGGAGATCATCGGCGCCAAAGCGTGCGGACCGTCCTTGTAGAGCGCCAGCGGCGTGAGCTGGGAAGGAAAGCCGAACAGGTCGAAGCGTTCGTCGTAGAGACTGGTACTGCCGCGGCCGTCCTCGTCGTCCGGCTCGGCCCGATCGTAATCGGGATCGTTGGGCGTGTCCTGACGCTGGACGTTGCCGGGCCCCAGCGGCTTGCCGTAGGCGAACTGCTGCGCGGTGTCGCTGGATGCCGGATGCTCGAAATCGCGCGCCGCGGCGCCGGCGATTCCGGCCACGAGCAGTCCCAGTGCACCGAACGCGAGGGGTCGTCTAAGGTCCATAAACAGCGGCTCCGAGCGGACTGGTCTGCAAAGCGGGATAGAGATCCAGATAGTCGCGTTCGACGAGCGTCCCGCCGGCGTCGATCCGCACCATCCCGCGCGTGGCGAGGTCGGGGGCGTCCTGCGGCTGTCCGTCGTAATCCATGAACTGGCCGTGCGCATCCACCGCGCGGCTGCCGAAGCGCGCGATGCCGGGCAGCGCGATCAAGCGCCCATCATTGGCCTCGAGTTTCGTGGCGCCGGGCGCGGCGAGCCACACCGCCACGGCACCGGCGGCCTTGCGATCCACCTGGCCATCGGGATGCACGTAACGGCCCGGCACGATGTGCGCCGCGGGATCCGGGGTCTCGTCGAGCAGCGCGGTGAGCTGGCTCGCCATGGCATTGGATTCGTCGGGACCCAGGCCTTCGTCTTCGAGTTTGTGCGGGTGTCCCTTGGGATCCTGGTCGTCGCGATCGTTGACGCACAAGGTGGTGAACACGCCGGGCGTGGCGGAAAACGCCCAGGCCGGAATCTGGTAGCCGACGAAATCGTTGGCGAGTCCGGCCTGAAAACGAAAGCGAGCACGCGCATGCCAGGTCGGCACCGGCGGGTTGGGCCGGTCCGGGCATCCGGCATCCTCGATGCCCCAGGGGCTGCCCAGCATCAGCGCCGGAAAGGCCTCGCCCGGATTGGCGAGCAACTGGAAATCCGGCCCCAGGGCCAGCACCGCCACCGCGGTCTTGAGCTGATCGCCCAGCGGTCCCGCCGGCACGCCGGCGAGGTAGGTCAGGCGGTCGCCGAACAGGCCCAGCACAGCGGCGGCCTTGAACAGATTGTTTTGCAGCGGCACGAAGAACTCCGCGCGCCGGTAGTCCACCGGCCCGGAACGCAGCGGCTCGAGTCCGGCCAGCGCGCCCTGCACGGCGCGGGCGAAGGCCTCGCCGGTGGCCTGCGCCTGGGCGTAGCAACCGCTCGGACAATCCGGACCCGCGCTCGGAACCACCGGCGGCACGGTCTGCGGGTCTTCCTGCGAACCGTTGTCGCCCACGAGATAAACCGCGATCCCCGGCAGCGCTTTTTCCAGGCTGCGTTCGAAATACCCGGGCCAGTCGGCGCTGAGCTGGCCGGCAAGCGCCGCGGAATGCCCGATCTCCTGGTTGTGCGCGGCCGCGTTCATGAGGGTGAAGATCGGAACGCCCGCCGTGTCGCGCGCCTGCAAAATCCCCATCTTGAAGTCCACCGCCGCGGGCGCGCCCTGATCGTCGGTGGTCGGAAAATTTTTCGACAGATGGATTTGCACATCGTCCGGCAAGGGGAACTGGCCGGCCCACAGACTCGCCGGTCGCAGGGCGTCGAAGGCGGCGACCGCCGCCACCGCCGCCTGCTCGACCAGAAAGGCGAGGTAGTCGTCGTCGAGACCGGAGCGCGCGCCGAAGGTGCCGGCCACCGCCGGCGCGCCGTAGATCCCCACCGTATCGGGCGAGCTTTCGTTGTGGTTGGCGGAAACCAGCACGTCGGCGATGCCGGGCCGCAACGCCCGGGCCCGCTCGCGGATGCGGTCGATGAGGTTGATGAACAGGCCCTGGGCGACGATGGATTCGATGACCACCGCCGTCCTGCCGTCGGAGACCGCCACCGCGCGCGCTTCGAGCGGATCGTGCACCGCGCTGGCCTGCACGCCGACGCCGCCGGAACTGAAAATGCCGTCCCAGCGGCCGTTGAGATTGGCGTCGCACCACAGATCCACCCCGTAGTCGAAACGGCCGTTGCCGTTCACATCGAGATACGGCTCCTCGAAAGCGAAGGGGCGCGGTCCATCGTAAAGCGCCGGGCAGTTCGGAAACGCCTGGGCATCCGCGATCGGATCGAAGGGCGGCGGCGTGATGTCGGCGACCGCCGCGCCGGCAAGAAACGGCGTGGCCGGCGCGGGCGCGACGCCACCGCCGCTCGCAACCTGGACCGGCTGCGAGGAACCGCAGGCCGCCAACTCCAAAGCGGCCACGGCGCCCAGCACCCGCGCGACGCTGCGCCGCCGCCTCATCGTGCCGGCACCGGGACGGAAGCCGGCGCCTGCGCGAGGTCGGCAAACACGTCCAGCCAGTGGCGCCCGCCAGCCGCGTCGAAATAGCCGCGCGTGTCGCGGTCGGGCGTGGCCTGCCGACGTCCGGACAAAGACATCCACGCGCCGGGTCGGAACGCGCCGCGCGCCGGCTCCCAGACCGCCACCGCCGGACCCGCGACCTGGAACTGAGTATCGACGGTGCACTTGATCTCCGGCCCGCCGAGCGGATCGCGCGAGAGCCTGCCATCGGGCAACACGTAACGCCCCTGCTCGATCGGCTCGGGCGGCAGACCGTCGGCGTTGGCGTCGAGCAAGGCGACGAGCGGCGGGGCGAGCAGATCGGCGGCTTGCGAGGTGGCGGACTCCGCGTCGTCGGAATGCCCACAGCCGAAGCGATCGGTATCGTTGCCGCCGGTGAGACTGCCGTTCTCACCCGGCACGCCCACGCCGTTGCCGCGCGGGAAGATGTAGCCGATCATGTCTTCGGCCAGGCCGTCGAAGAAGCGATACGCCGTGTGCAGGTGCGGCAGCGGCCAGTCCGGCAGCGGATCCTGAGGATTCGGCATGTCCTGCGGGCCGAGGAAGCCGCGGAAATAGGTGAACGGAAACACCTCGCCCGGCAAGGCGATGAAGCCGCCGTCGCCGATCCGGAACGCCGCGACCTGGCTTTGCAAGGCCAGCCCCGCGGTGCTGCCGTTGGGCAGCGGCGGGATCTGCACCAGACAGCCGGGCAGATACACCGGGCGCGCGGCGAACACGCCGGCCACGCCGGCGGCGATGAACAGCGTGTTGCTGACCGGCACGCAGACGTCGGCGCGCGCGCCCCAAATCTCGGTGCTCTGCGACCACTGCGCTTGCGCATCCAGCGCGCCTTCGACCGCGCCCGCGAGCGCTGCGCCGAAGGCGCGAGTCTCGCCGTCGTAACCGAGGGCAGTGTGCTGCTCGCCCGCCGCCACCTCGAACAGCGTGCGGCAGCCCGCCGGATGATCCTCGTCGATGAAACGCTGCGGCGTCTGCGCGAGCGCCTGGGAGAAAACCTCGGGCGATTCCACGCTGCCCACCGAGCCCGCCATCTCGATCGCCACGCCGCCGTAACGCGCTTCCAGCGCCGCGCGAAAGAAATGCGGCCAGTCCGCGCTGATCCAGTTGCGCTGCTGCGGGTCGGGATTGAAGCCCAAGGTCTCGGCGTGTTGCGAAACGCTGACCAGGGTGGCGATGACCCGCCCGTCGGCGGCCACCGCCTGCAGCACCGGCATGAGGCGGTCGTCCACGTAGGGATAGGACGACCAGCACTGGCGCAGGTTGTCGGGTTCGCGCGCCTCGGCGAAGCGCAGATGCGCCGGCCGCATCGTTTTGTAGGCCTGCTCGATCGCCTGTGCGGACTTCTGCACCAGATCATCCGCGAAGTAGTCGTTGACGCCGGAGACCAGCGCGTTGACGCCGCTCAAACCCAAGGTGTCCGACGCCGACTCGTCGTGAGTCGCGGAGATGAAGATGCCGTCGAGCGGGTAACCGTCGGCGGCGACCCGGTCGCGGATGCGCTTTTGATAGACGTTGAACAGGCCCTCCTGATCGACGACTTCCACGGCGATCGTCTTGACGCCGTTGGACACCACGAGCGCGCGCGCCGTGACCGGATCGGCGACATGGTCGTAGAAGCGCGGCGTGTCGGACCCGCCGCCGAGCAGATTGCCGTCCCAGCGACCGTTGGCATTGCAATCGAGGAAGGGATCGCCCAGGTCGTAGTGCCCGCTGCCCTTGAGGTCCACGTAAGGCTCCTCGAAAGCAAACGCGCGCGGCCCGGTGAAGAGTCCATCCAGCGCGCCCACGCAGTCAGCCGGATCGTTGGCGAGAGCTCCGTGCGGCGGCGGCGTGAAATCGGCGACCGCCGCGCCGACAAAGAACGGCGTGGCCGGCGGCGTAGCCACACCGGTCGTCGAACCCTGGACCGGTTCCGAAGAACCGCAAGCGGCAAGCATGCCGGTGAGCATTGCAGTGGCCGCCGAAAGCAACGACCGGGCGCAGACCGATCGGCGGATCATCCTGGATTAACCCCGCACGCGCCTGCGGACGTAGGCACCCAGCAACAGCACCATCAGCAGGCTCGGAGCCATCGCTCCGCCGCCCCCGCCCGACGAACCGCCACTCGAGCCACCGCCGCCACTCG
>JADGHB010000007.1 GCA_019689635.1 Nevskia sp.
TCCTCTACCTCGAACGGCTGGTCCATCGTCCACCTCCTGGTTAGGGGGTGGGGATTTTTCAATTCCCACAAGTGGGGATTTTCGGATTCCTACTGACACCTCGCTGTGGTCAGGGTCGTAAAACGCGATCTGCTGCGGGTCGTAGAAGCAGCTCTGCGCCTCGTCGAAAGAGACGCCGTGCTTGGCGAGGTTGGCCTGCGCCTTGCCGTCGTCCCATTCGAACTGCATGACATACGTATATCATGCACAGATCGTCTGGAAAAGGCCGGGCCAGTCTGTAGCCGGCGTGCGTCAAGGTCGGTTTGATCCGGCCTATGCGGACGGCCGGACGCGCGTCGAAACCCCTGGATGGCGTGCGCGTCTTCCGGGCACCGCGGGTTTCGACCATCACCGCGGCGATGCGCGCGGCGCCGCCAGCGCCACGCGGCCGATGGTGCCGATCAGCGTTTGATCCCGATGCCCGTGACGATAACCCGTCGCCGAGGGCTCACGGCCGTGCCGCAAGCGGCCCAGCGCCGCCTATCCTCCTTCCCCCCGCAACGCCTGCAGATAACCTTGCACCCCGCTGCGGGAGGCCAGCCCCAGCGGGTCCACCCCGTCGCTCAAGCTGGGCAAGCCGTTCGATCCGGTGATACCTTTGCTCATGGCGTAGTCTCTTCGGCGCTGCCAGGCGCCGTGTCTTGGTGGTTGCCAAGCTGGAGACTACGCCCTCTTCGAATTTCCACCACTTCCGCGACGCGGCCGCATAGGGTGACTTGAACATTCTGTTCTACGGCTTGAACTACGCCCCCGAGCCGACCGGCACCGGCAGGTACACCGGCGAGATGGCCGCCTGGCTGGCGGCGCGCGGGCATGCGGTGGAGGTGATCTGCGGCCTGCCGCACTACCCGCAGTGGAAGCTGGCCCCGGCCTACGCGGACGGTCGGGCGCGCGTGGAAACGCTCGATGGCGTGCGTGTCTTGCGCGCGCCGCATTTCGTTCCTTCGGCGGAGGCGCTCGGCGCAGGCGCGCGCATCCGGCTGGAGACGAGCTTCACGCTGTCTTCGGCGCGCTACTGGGTGCCGCGGTTTTTCAGGCGGAATCGGCCGGATCTCGTGATCGCGGTGATGCCGCCCATGCAGGTGGCGGTGTGGCCGCTGCTCTATGCCTGGCTGCGGCGCGTGCCCTGGGTGCTGCACGTGCAGGACTTGCAGGTGGATGCGGCCCTGCGGCTGGGGATGCTGAACGGGGCGTTTGGCCGTTTGCTGTATGCGATCGAATCGTTTTTGCTGCGGCGGGCGACGCGGGTTTCGACCATCACCGAGGCGATGCGCGCGCGGGTGGTGGCCAAGGGCGTGCCCGAGGAACGCACCTGGCTCGTGCCCAACTGGGCGGACATTGCCGCGATCCGGCCCGGGCCGCGGGACAATGCGTTCCGGCGAGCGCTGGGCGTCTCGGAGGATGCGGTGGTGGCGCTCTACGCCGGCAACATGGGCGAAAAGCAGGGGCTGGAGACGGTGCTGCAAGCCGCGGCGCTGTGCCGCGACGATCCGCGCCTGGTCTTCGTCATGGTGGGCGCGGGCGCGGCGCGGGCGCGACTGGAGCGACGCGCGGCGGAGCTGGAGTTGCCCAATCTGCGCTTTCTGCCCTTGCAGCCGGCAGAGCGCTTGAACGAGATGCTGGCCGCCGGGGACATCCACCTCGTGATCCAGCGGCGCGATGCGGCCGATCTGGTGATGCCCTCCAAGCTGACCAACATCCTCGCGGCCGGACGCTGCTGCGTGGCCACCGCGGCGCCGGGGACGGCGCTGCACGAAGTGGTGCACGGTCACGCGCTCGGCGCGGTGGTGCCGCCCGACGATGGCGCGGCGCTCGCCGCCGCCGTGCGGCGGCTGGCGGCCGAGCCTGAGCGGCGCGCAACTTGCGGGAATCGGGCACGCGCGTATGCGCAGGCGTATCTGGACAAGGAGCGGATTCTGGCGGTGCTCGAGGAGCGGTTGAGGGAGCTCGTCGGCCATTGACATGATAATTGGATGAAAACATACTTAATTCATGTCCACGACCATGGTACAAATTCGCAACGTCCCGGCCGAGTTGCATCGGCGCTTGAAGGCGCGTGCGGCGATGGAGGGGATGTCGATGTCCGAATACGTCTTGCGTGAGGTCGGTAAAGCCTTGGAGCACCCGACACGCCGGGAAGTGCTGGAGCGGCTGCGGGCGCGTCCCGTGCGGCATTTGAAACGAAGCGCGGCGGAAGTGATCAGGGCCGAGCGGAACACGCGGTGATCGTGCTGGACGCTTCGGCGCTGGTGGAGCTGGTGTTGGGCACCCCTGCCGGGCGTATCGTCGCCGAGCGTATCGCCGATCCCGCGGTGGGACTGCATGTGCCGCATCTTGCCGATGTCGAGGTGGTCCAAGCGCTGCGGCGCTACCTGCGCGACGGAGAGATCACGCCCGAAGATGCGGCGGTTGCGCTCGACGATTTTCGCGCCCTGGACTTACAACGCCACGCCCATGAACCACTGCTGGAGCGCGTGTGGGCGCTGCGCAGCAATCTCAGCGCTTATGATGCCGTTTACGTGGTCCTCGCCGAAGCGCTCGACACGGTCCTGCTGACTTGCGACGGTCCGCTCTCGCGTGCACCCGGCATGGCCAAGCGCGTTGAGTTGATACGGTCGTAGGCTTGAGGGACCGCTGCGAAACCGCAAGACCCTGGCGCTCGCCGAGCGGCCCGTAGGCCGGGCTTTAGCCCGGCAAGAGCCGGTTTGAAGGCCGAACTGCGGCTCGACTGGCGGAATGCGCTGCGCTTTCCCGCCCTGACGCCTTGGCGATGCCCTCCAAGCTGACCAACATCCTCGCGGCCGCACGCTGCTGCGTGGCCACCGCGGCGCCGGGGACGGCGCTGCACGAAGTGGTGCACGGCCACGAACTCGGCGCGGTGGTGCCCCCGACGATGGCGCGGCGCTCGCCGCCGCCGTGCGGCGGCTGGCGGCCGAGCCGGCGCGGCGCGAAACTTGCGGAAGCAAAGCGTGCGTTTACGCAGAGGAATATCTGGACAAGGAGCAGATTCTGGTGGCGTTCGAGGGGCGGCTGCTGACCTTTGCACGTCAAGGAAAGTGCAGGGTCTGATTGACGGTGCATTGGCTATACATACAATGTATGTATGATCAAGTTCGAGTGGAACCCAAGGAAAGCTCGCGAGAACTTGGCAAAGCACGGTGTTTCATTTGAGGAAGCCGAGTCGGTATTCTTCGATGAGTACGCGCGGCAGTTCTTTGACGAGGAACACTCGGGCGAAGAAGAACGTTTCATCATGCTGGGTTTGAGTTATCGCTTGCGCATTCTTGTGGTGTGCCACTGCGAACGGGATCGTGGAAACACGATTCGGATCATCTCTGCTCGAAAAGCCACGGCCGCCGAGCGGCAGCACTATCAAGGTCCAATGCCATGAAGAAGGAATACGATTTTTCGAAGATGAGGTCTCGGAAAAACCCGTACGCATCCAAGCTGAAGAAGCAAGTGACGATTCGCATAGGCGGCGATGTCATCAGCTACTTTAAGCAGATGTCGGACGAAACGGGCATTCCGTACCAAAGTCTGATCAATTTGTATCTCAGAGATTGCGTGGCTCACGATCGCAAACCCGACTTCAATTGGCGGTAATACGACGCTCTTTGAATTAAGGGCCTTGGCCATGCATCGTGACGGTTGCAATGGATCGGAGCGTCAGCGCGGCGATGCGTCCGTGTTACACTGATCCCGTGTTACACGGGTTAGCGTGAGCGTGGCGAAGGTGGCGAATCTGACGATCACGGTGGACGACGAGACCTTGCGGCGCGCCCGGGCGCGCGCTGTCGAGGAAGGTTCATCGATCAATGCGATTTTGCGCGAATACCTGGAAGCCTACTCTCGCCGGACCAGGGCACAGCAGGATGCACTGATGGACCTTCTGGCTTTGGCGGATTCCGTCATGGCTTCCAGGGGTAAGCGACGGTGGACGCGAGACGAATTGCACCAGCGCAAGTAATGCGGGCTTTCCTCGACACGAACGTGCTCGTCTGTTTATTCGATCACGGTGCGCCTAAAAAGCGCGACATGGCGCGCGGGTTATTGATGAGCCAAGGCGCGGAGCTCGAACTGATCCTCAGTACACAAGTCCTGTAGGAATTCTATGTCACAGTGACGCGCAAACTCGCCAGGCTGCCGTCGCTTTGTCGCGGCGTGCTGGTTTTTCGTTCTGGGACGCGATGATTGTCGAGGCAGCCTGGCGCTCGGGTGCGCAAGAGCTCCTGTCCGAGGACCTGCAGGACGGGCGTGAAATCGAGGGCATGCAGATACGGAACCCTTTTGGCTCGATGCGCGCTCGTTGAGGTTTCTTAAAGTGGACGACTGGAACTTCCTTCACCCCAACCCTCTCCCAGAGGGAGAGGGGATCATTCGATGAATTTCCCACTCGCGACACGGATCAAGCGACGGCAACATGACTAAGCGGGCATTGATCACCGGCGTCACCGGCCAGGACGGCGCGTACCTGGCGGAATTCCTGTTGAACAAGGGCTACGAGGTGCATGGCGTCAAGCGCCGCGCGTCCTTGTTCAACACCGACCGTATCGACCATCTCTATCAGGACCCGCACACGCCGCATCGGCGCTTCATCCTGCACTACGGCGATCTCACCGATTCCACCAACCTGATCCGCGTGGTGCAGGAGGTGCAGCCGGACGAGATCTACAACCTCGCGGCGCAGAGCCACGTGGCGGTCTCGTTCGAGACGCCGGAGTACACCGCCAACGCGGATGCGGTGGGCACGCTGCGCCTGCTGGAGGCGCTGCGCATCCTCGGGCTGGAGAAGAAGACGCGCTTCTACCAGGCTTCCACCTCGGAGCTGTACGGCAAGGTGCAGGAAATCCCGCAGACCGAGACGACGCCGTTCTACCCGCGCTCGCCGTACGCGGCGGCCAAGCTCTACGCCTACTGGATCACGGTGAACTACCGCGAGGCCTACGGCATGTACGCCTGCAACGGAATACTTTTCAACCACGAGAGTCCCGTGCGCGGGGAGACTTTCGTCACGCGCAAGATCACGCGCGCGCTGGCGCGCATCAAGCTCGGCCTGCAGGAGCGGCTGTATCTGGGCAACCTCGACGCCCGGCGCGACTGGGGCCACGCGCGCGATTACGTCGAGGCGCAGTGGCTGATGCTGCAGCAGGACCAGCCGGACGACTACGTGATCGCCAGCGGCGTTCAGCACTCGGTGCGCGAGTTCGTGCAGGCCGCGGGCCAGGAGCTCGACATGCGCATCGAATGGGAAGGCCGTGGGCTGGAGGAAAAAGGCTACGACCGCAAGACCGGCGCCTGCATCGTGTCGGTGGACCCGCGCTATTTCCGGCCGACCGAAGTGGAGACCCTGCTGGGCGACGCGACCAAGGCCAGAACCCGGCTCGGCTGGCAGCCGCGCGTGACGTTTACCGAGCTGGTCAGGGAGATGGTGCAGGAAGACCTGAAAGCCGCGGAGCGCGACGAGCTGTGCCGGCGCGAGGGATATCGCACCTACGCCTACCATGAATAAAGACGCGCGCATCTATGTCGCCGGCCACAACGGCTTGGTCGGCTCGGCCATCGTGCGCCGCTTGCGCGCCGAAGGATGCGACCGGCTACTGTTGCGGACACGCCGCGAGCTGGATCTTGCGGATGGCGCCCAGGTGCGGAAGTTCTTCGACACGGAGCGGCCGGAATACGTGTTCCTCGCCGCAGCCAAGGTCGGCGGGATCTATGCCAACGACACCTACCCGGCCGACTTCATCCGCGACAACTTGCAGATCGAGGTCAACGTCATCGACGCGGCTTGGCGGACGGGCGTGAAGAAGCTGTGCTTTCTGGGATCCTCCTGCATCTATCCCAAACATGCGCCGCAGCCGATGAAGGAAGAATGTCTGCTCACCGGCCCGCTGGAGCCGACCAACGAGTGGTACGCGATCGCCAAGATCGCCGGCATCAAGCTGTGCCAGGCGTATCGCCGGCAGTACGGCTTCGACGCGATCAGCCTGATGCCGACCAATCTCTACGGGCCGGGCGACAATTTCGATTTGCAGAACTCGCACGTGCTGCCGGCGCTGATCCGCAAGTTTCACGAGGCCAAGCTACGCGGCGATCCATCCGTGACGGTGTGGGGCACGGGCAAGCCGCGGCGCGAGTTCCTGCACGTGGACGATCTGGCCGACGCCTGCGTTTTCCTGATGCGGCACTACGAGGATGAGGCCATCATCAACGTGGGAGTGGGCGAGGATGTCTCCATCGCCGAGCTGGCGGCGATGGTGAAGGACGTCGTCGGATTCCGCGGCGGGATCGTCTATGACCAGACCAAGCCGGACGGCACGCCGCGCAAGCTGCTCGACGTCTCGCGGCTCACGGCGCTGGGCTGGCGGCCGCGGATCGCCTTGCGCGAGGGGATCGCCAGCACCTACCGGTGGTTCTGCGAACGGCACGCAACGGAGTTGCGCCTGGCGGGGTGAACGTCCGGGATTGCAAGAATTGGGAAAAGCGCAGGATGACGGCGCAAGGCGCTCACACGGCGCCGCGCCCGGTCAAGACCACCAGCGGCGTTTTGAGAAGGATCCACCAGTCGTTCCACAAGCGGTGCGTGCGCACGTAGTGGCAATCGAGCGCAATGCGCCGGCTGAAGTTGCCGTCGCCGCGCGCGGTGACCTGCCACAGACCGGTGATGCCGGGGCGCATCGCCAGATACCACTTGGCGGCGCGGCCGTACAACGGGAGTTGCTCGGGCATGATCGGCCGCGGCCCGACCAGGCTCATGTCCCCGCGCAGGACATTCCAGAGCTGGGGCAGCTCGTCCAGACTGGTGCGACGCAGGAATTTTCCGACGCGGGTGATGCGCGGGTCGTTTTTCAGTTTCTGCGAACGCTCCCACTCGGCGGCCAGCTCGGGGTGATCGCGCAGCAGTTGCTCGAGCTTTTGTTCCGCGTCGGGGGTCATGGTGCGGTACTTGAGGCACTTGAACAAGCGGCCGTGGCGGCCGACCCGCCATTGGCGGAACAGGATCTGCCGGCCGCTCATCCTCACCGCGCCGGCGAGCGCGAGGAAGACGGGGGACAGCAGCGCGAGCAAGGCGAGGCTCAGCGCGATGTCGATGGCGCGTTTGCTGAATTCCGTGACAGGGGGAATCGCGGAACAGCCGAGTTCGGTGTTGCCGGTCGCTGCGGAGGAAAACGTCTGTGAGCCGAACTGTGCGGTGCTTTGCCGGCGATTCGAGAGTTCTTTGACTTGACTGACCATGTCGCTTGTTGCCCGATTCCTTTTGTCCGCTAACGCGTCCCTGCGCCCGTGCGGATTCCGAGAGTGCTCAAAATAGTTTTTTTAGCTTCTAGCCGTCGTCGCGTTCGAGTGGTCCTCCGATTGTTCCGGGCGGAAAGATTGACGCAAGGATGGTGCCGGCCGATTGTGAAGCGCCGATGTTCGATTCCTGGCGTGGAGCGATGGGGTCGGGCGCAGCCGTAAACCGCCAAGCCGCCCGCCGAAGCTCTGCCGCAGGGAGATCGCGGGAACGCAGCGCGCTGCGCGATTCCGCCCTGCGCGGACTTGTCTCAAGGCAGTCCGGCAGGCGACGCGGTGTCCGTGACTTGTCCCTTGCACCCACCATCCTCTGGTCATGGCGATCTTCATTTATCCCGGCGGCGCCGTCCGTGAAGCCGGACCCAACGCCGAGCCGTTAGCCAGCGTTACAGATACCGCTTCTTTCCGTTGAGAGGCACCGCACATTCCATGGCCGGGATCGAGGCGTGAATTGCCTGCGCAAGCCCTGAGTGCGCGCTTCGATCGAGGCCGGGTACGGGTCTCGCGGGCATTATCGGCGCCGCACGCGCGGTCGGCAACTTTTCGTTCAGCTTCTTCAGTGCCTGGCGGCGGTGCCGTGAGAGCCCTGGTTGCTAAGATTGCCGGGCTGCGGACACTTGGGCGAATGGGCGAGGGCGCTTTTCCCGATGACACAGACTCTGCCGAATCCTGGCGCGGACGGGGACCGAGCGGTCGGATATGCCGGCGCTTGCGACGTGGCCATCGTCGGGGGCGGCCTGGTCGGCACCAGCCTGGCGGTGGCCTTGCAGGACACGCCCTTGCGCGTGGCCTTGATCGAGGCGGCGCCGCCCCCGCAGAGCGAAGCTTCCTGGGACGAACGCTGCATCGCGCTCAACGACGCCAGCCGTCGCATCTTCCTCGCGCTCGGCGTATGGGAGGCGCTGCGCGCCGAAGCCGAGCCCATCCTCGCCACGCACATTTCCGAGCGCGGTCGCTTCGGCGTTTCCCATTTCGAAGCCGCGGAAGCCGGGCTCGAAGCGCTCGGCTACAACGTGCCCTTGCGTGCCATCGGCAAGGCGCTGGAGCGGCGTGTGAGTCAGGCGCCGCGTCTGGCACTGTTCCGGCCCGCGCGCGTGTGCGGACTCGCGCGCGGCGACGCGGGCGTGCGGCTGGATCTCGAAACGAGCGGCGGCCGGCGCACGCTCGAAGCGAAGCTCGCGGTGGCCGCCGACGGCGCGCGCTCGGCGTTGCGCGAGTGGCTGGGGATCGAGGCCCAGACGAGGGACTACGCCCAGCAGGCGATCGTCACCGCGGTGCGCCTGTCGCGGCCGCATCGCGGCGTGGCTTACGAGCGCTTCACGCCCGACGGCCCGCTGGCGCTGATCCCCAAGCCGGGCCTGGCCATGTCGCTGGTGTGGACCACGCCGCAGGCATGGGTCGAACGCCGCATGGGCTGGAGCGAGGCGGAGTTCCTCGCCGCCGCGCAGGAGGCGTTCGGCGGGCGGCTCGGCCGTTTCCTCGAACTCGGCCGGCGCTGGGCCTATCCGCTGACGCGCGTGCTCAGCGAACGGCTCACCGCGCCGCGCGTGGTGTTCGTCGGCAACGCGGCGCAGACTCTGCATCCCGTGGCGGCGCAGGGATTCAACCTCGGACTGCGCGACGTCGCCGCGCTCGCCGAGCTGCTCGCCGAAGCCGCGGATCCCGGCGAGGCCGAGCTGCTCTCCGCCTACGAACGGCGGCGCGCGCAGGACCGCGACCGCGTGGCGGATCTCACCGACCTCATGGTGCGCGCCTTCTCCAATCGCGCGCCGGTGCTCGCGCAGGCGCGCCATTGGGGCCTGGTGGCGGTGGATCTGCTGCCGCCGCTGCGCCGCGCGGTGCTGCAACAGCACCTGGGCCATCTCGGCCTGCCGCGCGTCTCATGAACGAGCGCTGCGAAATCGCCGTCGTCGGCGGCGGTCCGGTTGGCGCCGCCGCCACGCTGGCCCTGGCGCGGCAGGGTTTCGAGGTCGTGCTGATCGAGCGCGGCGCGCCGCCGCCGGCTTTCGATGCCGCGAACTACGACACGCGCGTCTATGCGCTGGCGCCGCGTTCCGCGGCGTTCCTGGACGCGCTCGGCGCCTGGGAGGCGGTGCGGCGTGCGCGCGTCAGTCCTTATTCCGCGATGCGGGTGTGGGAGACGAATCCCGAACGCGGGTTGTGTTTCCGGGCGGGCGACGCGGGGCGCGGCGAGCTGGGCTGGATCGTCGAGCACGGATTGATCCTCTCGGCGCTGTGGGCGCGGCTCGAGGCCCTCGCGCGGCTTACGAACGCGGTGATCGAAAGCGCCGAGTTCGGCGCATCCCGCGCGCGGCTGGTGCTCGCCGGCGGGCGCAGCCTCGACGCGCGCCTGGTCGTCGCCGCCGACGGCGCCGACTCGCCCTTGCGCCGGTTCGCCGGCATCGAAACGGTGGCGCGCGGTTACGGCGAGCGCGCCCTGGTCAGCCACGTGCGCACGGAACAGCCGCACCGCGCCACGGCCTATCAGCGCTTCCTGCCGAGCGGGCCGCTGGCCTTCCTGCCGCTTTCCGACGGCCGCAGCTCCATCGTGTGGTCGGCGGAGGAGACGGTCGCGCAGGAATTGCTCGCCCTGGACGACGCGGCGTTCCGCGCGCGGCTGGCCGAGGCCTCGGAACGGGTGCTCGGCGAAATTGGGGAGGCCACGCCGCGGCTGGCCTTTCCGCTGCGCCTGCAGCATGCGCGCGAGTATGCGCGGCCGGGCCTGGTGCTGATCGGCGACGCCGCCCACACGCTTCATCCGCTGGCGGGCCAGGGGCTCAACCTGGGGCTGGCCGATGCGGAATGCCTCGCCGACACGCTCGCCGCCGCGCGCGACGCCGGCCGCGACTGGAGCGGCGCGCGCACCCTGGCCCGCTACGCCCGCGCGCGCAAGGCGGCCAACCTGGAGATGCTCGCCCTGACCGACGCGCTGGACCGCGCCTTCCGGCTGCGCGTGCCCGGGCTGCGGGCGCTGCTCGCTGTGGGGCTGCGCGCGGTGGACCGCTGGGATCCGGTCCGCGCCTGGTTCGCGCGCCAGGCCGTCGGCGTCTGACGGCTACGCCCCCCGGTTGCCGTCGCCGGGCAGCGCGGCCCGCCCTCGATCCGCGCCGAGCTGTAGAATGCAAGCATTGCTTGCATGGTATCGGAGGGCGCGCAATGGCGACGAATCTGGTGGTCCGAAACGTGGAAAAAGAAGTGGCGGCAGCACTGAAACGCCGCGCGGCAAAGCACGGTCGCAGCGCGGAAGCCGAGCACCGTGAATTGCTGCGCAGCGCTCTGCTGCATCCCAAGCGGCGCTCGGTGGCCGAAGTGCTCGCCAGCATGCCGAACGTGGGAACCGACGAAGACTTCGCGATCCGCAAGCGTACGCGGTAGCGGGTCATGTATCTCGTGGACACCAACGTCATCAGCGAGCTGCGCAAAGGGGCCAAAGCCAACGCCGGCGTCCGCGAGTTCTGGAAGCGCGCGCCGCCGGATGCGCAGTTCATCGCCGTGCAGACGGTGGGCGAGCTGCGCGCCGGCGTGGAATCCATTCGCTTGCGCGGCGACCTTGCGCAGGCGCAACGGCTCGAAATCTGGCTGCAAAAAGCCATCGCCGAACTCGGCGAGCGCATCCTGCCGTTCGACGAGGAATGCGCACAAATCTGGGGCGCTCTCATGGCGCGCAATCCCCACCACTCGATCGACAAACAGATCGCCGCCATCGCCCTGATCCACAACCTGACCGTCGTCACGCGCAACGTCGAAGACTTCGCCGGCACGGGCGTGAAGATCGTCAACCCCTTCACCTGATCGCATTCATAACGCCGCAAGAAGGAAAACGCTCGGCGGCCAGGTGGCCAAAACCGCCGAAATGCTCGCGCTGCGAGCCAGGCCGCGCCAGCCGCGGGCTTACCAGCCCTCCGCCACTTCGGAGAGCGGGAAGCTCAAGCCGACGCGCTGCCAGACTTCGGCGACACGCTGCACCACCGGCTGCGCGCGCTCGAACCATTCGGGATGACGCCGGCGCGCGGTGTCGGAAACCTGGAAGGCGCCGACGACCGAGGTGCTGTCGTAGCGGCGGTGGAAGGCTTGGGCCAGCGCCTCCAGCCGCGTCTTGCCGTAAGCGACCACGCGCAGCTCGCGGCTGGCGGACAAGCCCGTGGTGGCGAGATAGAGATGGTATTGTTCCCAGTAGCGCAGGTAGGCATCGAAGTAATCCATGCGCGCCAGGGCTTCCGGGGCAAGGCCGGTGTAGAGCAGATCGCGGCGCGCCCAGTCCTCGATGTTGGAGCGCACCGCGAAGCGGCCGTCGGCCGGCAGCCCGCCGGATTTTTCGTAGGTGGACACGCAGGCCGCGGCGGGATGGCGCAGGGTGACGACGTGTTCCACCGCTTCGCCCAGCACGCGCTGGAAGAAACCGCCGGCGTAGATGCCCTTGGTCAGTTTCTTGGGCACCACGATCTTGCCCGAGTGGCGCGCCCGGCCGGCGAAGAACAGCTCCACCATGGTCAGATATTCGGCCATGGTCTGGAGGCTGACGATCCAGCTATTGACGCCGCGCAGGAGCTCGAACGGCCCGGCCTCGGGAAAGCCGTCGTGCGCCAGCGTCCCCGGAACCTGCGCGGGCTCCAGGCCCAGCGCGCGGTACAACTCGGCGGTGAGATAGGAGCCGCCGCTGCGCGGAATGCCCACGACGTTGACGAAGTGGAAGCGGAACTGCAGTTCGTGGATCGGCGCCAGATCGCCGGTCAAAAGCGCCAGCAGCAAGGCGTAGGCGCGCGCCACCTGGGCGCGCCCGCGCGGATCGTTCATCACCCGCGGCGCGACTTGCGCCGCGCGGCGCTGGAGTTCGGGCTGGTCGCGGTTGAGCCGCTCCGAGCGCTGGTCGGCCCAGGGCGCGGACTCGTAGGGGCGCGCGTCCAGCCAATGCGCGAGGAAGTCGATGAACGCCGGCGAGGCCGGCAGCTCGCGGTCAGTGAGCTTGATCGCGACGCCCATCGGCGGCGGCGCTCCGGTCCAAGAGCTTGGCGAAATTTTCCAGCGACAGCAGGTGCGCGTATACCGCGCGCAGCTCGCCGCGGCGCATGGACTCTCTCAGCGCCGCCTCCTCCAGCGCATGGAGCTTTTGTTCGTCCACGCGCCACAGCCCCTGGAGGCGCAGCGGAGGGCGGTTTTCGGGCAGCGCCAGGGCCTCGAAGGGCACCAGCAGGCCGAAGGCGTCCAGCCGCTTGACGAATGCCCGCGTCTGCGCCCGCGCGCTCTCGAAGGCCTCGATCAGCTTCTGCCACGGAGCCCAAGCGGCGGTGGGTTCGCCGCGCGCGTCGAACCACGGCTGGTCGGAGGGTGCGAGCTGGTCTTCCTGGACGCAGATCAGTTGTTTCGGCTCGCCGTCCTCCGCAGTCGCGGTGGCCACGCAGAACGGATGCCGGCGCACGATCGCCGGCACGTAAACGCCCGCTCGCCAGCGCCCCTGCTCGTCCACGTAGAGGTTTTGCCGCGCGCGCAAGCCCAGCAAGGCGGCCGGCCAGTATTCGCCGCTGTGCGCCTCGCGCACGAAGGCCAGCGGGTAGTCGAGTCCCGCGACCGGCATTTCCACGGCATTCAACAGCACGCTGTTGAGTTCCGCGCACCAGGCGGCGCTGTGGTCGGGCCGCAGCGCCAGGCCGGCATGGCGCTGCCGGTCGAGCGGAGTGACGGCGCCGTAGCCGAGCGGCGCCTGCAGTCGGACTTGGACCATGCGCCGATGGTGCGTGGATTGCGTCCGCGCTTCAAGCGGCGCAGTTGGCGGGATTCGGGATGGGATCGACGTGGAGGAAATGCGGCTCTTGCGGAAGCAAGAGGCTGGTGCCGTCGGGCAGGGTCAGCAGATACTGGCCGACTTCGAGCACGAAACTGCCTTTGGGCGTGTTGACCACGATGCTGTGGGCATACACCGTCGTCACCAGCCCGCCGAGCGCGGATACGCCGGGCGGCAGCACTTCGGCCAGCACCGGGTCGGTGGCGCAGCTCTCGTCGCAGATCACCGCCAGGTAATCGGTGCCGCGGATGCCGATGGTGGCCACTGGCGTGGCGACCTGGTATTCCTCGTGGTTGATTTTGCCGATCAGGCCGCTGATGGTCCGGAATCCGCCCTTGAGCAGTCGGAAGAAGGCATGCGAGCCGCTGCTCGTGGCGGCCGGCGCGGGCGTCAGCGGCGGCGGGTTTTGCGCTGCTGCGGACACGGGTGGCGCGGGCGGTGCCGCCGGCGCGCCGCCGGTGTTGTCGAGGTAGCCGCTGATCTCGAAGCGGCTGTTGGGGCGCAGCAGAAAGAATGCGCCGTCGCTGAACTTGAGATCGAGATAGCTGCTGGCGCCGGAGGCGATCACTTCGCCGGAATAGACCGCATCGCCCTTGGCCAGGGCGCGGATGCTGCCGTCGGTGGCCGTGGCGGTGCCGCGGCCGGTGAGCAGGATCACCGTCGCGGCCGGCGCCGCCGCGGCCGCGAGCCCCGGAAGGCACAGCAGCAAAACCGCCAAAAGCCCGCGCAAGCGCGCGCTCATGGCGCACCTCCCAAGCCGCAGGAAAGCCCGGGTTGCGAGGAGGTTTTTTGATCGATGAGTCCGCGGTTGGCGTGGCTCACCCCGTCGTCGTTGACGTCGCCGGGATTGCTGTCGTAGCCCAGCACGCCTTCGCCCTGGAACTCGGTGTCGTACAGGTCCTGCAGGACCGGCAGATCCTGGCCGTTGACCTCCGGCGTGCGCAGCACCGCCGCGCCGAGCACGATCACGCGCCCGTTGGTGCCGATCGAATCGGGATAGAACGTAGTGCCGCGGCTGGCGAACACGTAGTTGGTGCCCTGCGGACGGATGTTGAAGAACTGCACGCCGTCGCCGACGTGGAGGTCGGCGGTTTCCAGGCTGCCGCCGTACACGATCGTGGCGATGCCCGCGGCGGTGGGTACGCCGGACAGCGTCAGCACCGCGGCGGGGTCGGTCGGCTGGAAGTCGAGGAAGATGGCGTTGGCCGCATTGGCCGAGGGCAGCGTGAGCGTGGGCGCCTGGATGTAGAGATAGCCGCCGGAGAGATCGAGGCTGCCGAGAGTGACGCCACCCGGCGCGCTGAAGGCCGCGTTCGGCGCGCCGGAAGCCGGCAGCAGCGCCGGCGCGACTGCGCCCAGCGCCGTCAGCAGCCCGGGATCCGCGCCGAAGTCGGCGGTGCCGTTGCCGACGGTGAGCGCGACGCTGCTCAGGTCGATGGAATTGGCCTGCATCGATACGGCGTTCGCGTCGAGCGTGGAAGGAGCGCCGCTGCCGTCCACCGCGCCGCTTGCGGTGACATGGACCGCGTTGGCGCCGAGCGCCGAGCCGTCGTCGATGTGGATGTCGGCGCCCTGCAGGCTGAGATCGGAGTGAGCGTTCAGCCTCGCCTGCGAGAAGCTGATGGCGCCGCCGGCGCTGAGGCTGTAGCCGCTCGCCGCGGCACGCGCGCGCAGTGCGCGGCCGCCGCCGCCGGCGGTATCCGCGATCGTGCTGTCGGCGATGACGATGTCGCCGCCGGCCTGTGCGGCGAAGTTCTGCGCGAGGATCTGGCTGCCGCTGAGGTCGAGCTTGCCGCTGCCGGCGGTGAGCGCGACCTCGCTCGCCACGCCGCCGCCGGGGCCGCCCAGCGTGGCGCCGGTCAGCGTGAGATCGGTCGCGCCTTGCAGGGCGAGGGTCTGACCGCTGGCCTGGGTGGCGTTCAGGCTCAGCGCGCCGGCGGTGGAGGCGAGGCTGAGCTCGCCCGCGGCGCTCAGCGTGACGCTGCCCACGTCGAGATCCTGGCCCGCGGACAGCGTCAGGTTGTCGCCGCTGACGTTGCCGAACGCGAGGTGGCCGTTCTGCGCCACGAGCTGCACGTCCCCGCTGGCGCTGACCGCGCCGACGCCGACGTCGCCGCTCGCGGCGCTCGCGTTCACGGCGCCCGCGGAAGCGGCGAGGTCGCCGGTCGCGATCGAGCCGCCGTCGGCGTGAAGCGCGATGGTCTGGGCGCCGATGTTGCCGGTGTGCACGAACTGGTCGGCCACCGCGTTCACCTCGAAACTGCCGGCGGAGACCACGTTGCCGAAGGTGTAGCCGGAATCCGCCGGTGCGCTGGCGATGCTGCCGGAGTAGCCGCCGCTGCCGAGCGTGACGTCGCCGTAGGTCTGACCGCCGCCGGTGCTGTTGGCGCTCAATGCCAAGGCCTGCACCTGGCCGGCGAGGATCGCACCGGCCGCCGCGTTAAGCGCGACATTGCCGGCCACGGCGGCAAGATTGCCGGCGGTGACGCCGCCGCCGGCCTGCACGTCGATGTCGCCGATTTCGGCGGTCAGCGCGCCGGTCTGGGCGTTGCCGCCGGCGGTGATCGCGATGCCGGTGAAGTGGCTGCCGTTCACCGTGGTGGAATGCGTGCCGGTGCTCACGTCGCCGAGCGTGACCGCGCCGCCGGCGTCGAACCGCGCACCGCCGTTGACGGTTACCGCGCCGCCCTGGATGTCGCCGCTGCCGGCCTGCACGGAGATGCCGCCGGGTGCGGCGTCGTCGCCGAATTGCACCTTGCCGAACTGCACGCCGTCGCCGGCGGAAAGCACGATCGCGCGCGCCGCGCTGCCGCTGCCTAGGCCGCCCGTGAGATCGCCCACCGAAACCCCGTGCGCCGCGGTGACGAAGATGTTGCCGGTGGAATAGATGTCGCCGGTCGTGACCGCGCCGCCCGAGGAAGTCAGGTTCACGTCGCCGACGCCGACCGGCGCGGTTTCGAAATTCACGCCGCCGGTGGCGAGTTCCTGGGCCGTGATATCGCCGCCGGCGGAGAGGCTCAGGCCGTCGACCGCGATCACCTTGCCGACGGCGAGCGTGGTGCCGGTGGAAAGATTCGCCGCGCCGCCGGCCGTGACATCGGCAAGCGTCGCGCCGCCGTGGGCGGCGGAGACGTCGATGTCGCCGCTGCTCGTGGCGAGCGCGGTGCCGACCGCGACGCTGCCGTTCGTGGAGGCGATGTCGATCGACTGCGCGACGTTCACCGCGACCGTGTTGCTCAACGTGACGTCGTGTCCGGCGTCGATGTTCAGCGTCTGGCTGTGCAGGGCGCCGCCGGCGAGATTCACCGTGTCGGCAGCGAGCGCGATGCTGTCCGCGGCGCTGCTCGTGCCGGCGGCCAGCGTCACGCCGGTCAAGTCCAGCGTCGTGCCGGCGCCGAGTATGAGGTGCGGCGCGTACAAGGACAGGCTGGACGCGGACAGCGCGCCGCCGGCTTGCACGTTCAGCGTATCGCCCGCGTCGATGGCGCCGGCCTGAGCGCTGGTCAGAGTGAGATCGGCGCCGGAGCTAAGCGTCACGTCCTGGCCGCTGATGCCGGAGAAGCCGATGCCGCCGCTCGCGACCTTGACGGTGACCGCTTGCGTCGCGGTCAGCGTGCCGAGCTGTACGCCGCCGCTGCCGGATGTCACCGCGATGTTGGCGGCCTGGAGGTCCTGGGTGTTCACCCCGGTTCCGCTCAGATTCACGTCGCCGGCGAAGTTCAGGTTTCCGCCGATGCCCAAGGTGCCCCCGCTCGTAAGACTGAGGTTGGTGCCGTTGAGCACCGTGGTCGTGGGCAGAGTGAAGCTTAAGGTCGAACTCAGATCGAGGTCGTGGCCGTTGAGCGTGGCGCCGTCGAGCGAGAGACTGCCGGCGTCGATCGTGACCGCGCCGTCCGCGGTGCTGGAATTGAGTTGCGAGCCGTTGAGGTTCACCGCGCCGGTCGTGGCGAGATCGATGGCATTGCCGCCGGTCAACGTCATGCCGTTGGCAATGATGCCGGCGCCGTTGTTGCCGGTGAGCGAGAGCGTCTGCGCCGCATCGAGCGTCCAGCCGGCGAAATTCATGCTGTTGCCGAAGGCGAGCGCGATGGATTGCGCGTTGAGCTGGGGCGCGCCGAAGTTCGTCGCCGGGGCGGCCGAGCCGCTGTTGCCCGAGCTGGGGTAACCGTTGCGCAGGTATCCCAGCAGCGGAGGGCCGAGCGCGACCACGCCGGGCAGACTGCTGGTGATCAGGTTTCCGGCATTGACGGTGACGCTGCCCAGGCCGCTGGCGGACAGGCCGAGCACGACGTCGTTCTGGGCGGAGAGATTCACATTGCCGATCAGCGGGGTCGCGTCGCCGACCGCGGCGAAATAAGCGTCGCCGGCCGCGTTAAACACCGTGCCTGAAGGCACCAGGGTGGGATCGTCGCTCTGGAAACTCCCGCTTGCCGCCGCGATGCTCACGCCGCCCAGCGCGAGGTCGGCGGCGTGGATCTGGGCTCCGGCCAGATAGCGGCCGGAGACCGCCAGCGTGCCGCCGATGTGCAGGCTCGCCGCGGACGTGCTGCCGTCGCCGACCTGGAACTGGGTGGCGTCGCCGAGATAGGTGGTCGTCGCGTCCCGCAAGGGCGCGGCGTCGGTGCTGCCCGCGAACTGCACGGTCTCGCGATAACGGGCCTCGGGCGCGGCGAGGCCGTCGAGCGTGACGTTGCCGCTGACGGCGAACTGGCCGGGGCCGGACAGCGTGGCGCTCGCGCCGGCGCCGCGCAGCGTGATGGACTGCAGGCTGACGCTGTCGCTGCCGGCTTGGGTGAGGATGTCGAGGCTGGCGTGGGCGAACAGCGCGTCGCTGCCGGGGCTGCCGCCGTCGATGGTGCGCGTGACCTGGTAGCTGCTGCCGCCGATGTCCACGCCGGATTGGGTGGCGACGCCGCTCACATGCCCGACGGCGCCGCCGTGAGCGGCATCGATCGTGATGGTGCCCGCGCTGAAAGCGTGGGTCTCGATGGTGGCCGAGGCCAGGCCCACGCCTTCCAGGTCGATCGGTCCGCCGACCTGCGCCGAGCCCTCGCTCGAATCGGTGCGGATGGACAGCGCGACCGCGCCCATCGACAGATGCCCGCTGTCCAGATGGAAACCGCCGAAGCTCTGGCAAAGCTCGCACACGAATCGGTCCGTGATGGAGCCGCTGCCGGAACCGTTGAACGCGGTGGCGGTCAGCGTGATGCCGCCGTCCACCGTCACGGAGTTGCCGGCATGGAGGGTGGCCTGGGCCATCGGGTTGGCGGCCTCGTTGACGAAGCCGCTGCCTCCGCCGCCGGAGAGCTGGATGTCGCCGCGCACGTGGATGCCGTTTGCCGCTTCCACGTCGAGTGTGGCGTAGCTCGAGGCGCTGCTCGCGTGGATGAAACCGGTGTCCACGCTCCCGCCAGCCGCATCCAGCGTGAGCGCGGTGCCGCCCGCGGAATAGCCGCTGCCGGTATTGGCGATCCCGATGTCGCCGGTGGCGATGTCGCCGCTGCCGGCGTACAGGTAAAGACCTTGACCGCCGGTGATCTTGCCGACCGTGATGTCGCCGCCGGCAAAGACATCGAGAAAGCCGCCGGCATGGAGGTCGCCGGTTTGCACCGACTCCGGCGACGTCAAATCGATGTTGCGCGCACTCAGGCCGCCGACGTCGATCACGCCGTATTGGCTGCCGCCGATCAGGGACAGATCGCCGCCGACCTTGATCGAATTGCTCGTGTTGGCGAAACGGATGCCCCCGCCGGAAACGCCGGCGCCGCGCACGAAACTGACCGAGCCCAGGCCCAGGCCGTTGGCCGGATTGGTGGCGATGCTGCCGATGCCCAGGGTCAGGCTGCCGCAGGTGGTGCAGGCGGTGCCATCCAGGGCGCCGCCCGCGCCGAGATCGGCGAGCGTGATGCTGTTCGTGGCGGCCAGCGTGACGTTGGTGCCGGCGTCGAGCTGGCTCTCGATGAAGTTCTGATAGACCGTGGCGTCGCCGCTGGCGGAGCCGCTGCTGCCGCTGCCGGCGGCGATGGTGATGTTGGTGGGATCGATGACCAGTTGCCCGCCGCGCCCCAGACTGACCGTGCCGAACAGATGCAGGCTGCCGTGGCCGGACAGCTCGGCCAACCCTCCGCGCGCGCCGCCGGTGGCCGAGATCAGCGCGCCGCGGGCGATATCGGTGTCGTGGCCGGCGATCACGCGGATGTCGCCGCCGTGGCCCGCGGCGCCGCCCTCGGCGAGAATCCGCGCGCCCTCGGCGAGAGCGATGTCGTGATCGCCGCGGAGCGCCACGCTGCCGCCGTCGCCCGCCGCGTTGCTCGCGTCGAGGGTGCCGCTGTTTTCGATGTCGCCGCCGCCGCTGGCGGTCAGCTCGATCTGGCCGTCGTGCTCGGCGATGCCCTGCGCGCGCACCAGGCCGCTGTTGTTCACCGCACTGCCCACGAGATCGCGTGCGGTGGCGGCGGTCATCAGCACGCGGCCGCCGTCGGCCAGCAGTTCACCCGAGTTCGTCACGCCGGCGTGCAGCGCCAGCGTGGCCCGGTCCACCGCGAAACTGATCAGGCCATCGCCGTCGAGATCCAGGGTCATGGCGCTTCCGGAGGCCAGCACCACCTGGCCCAGCCGTGCCTGGATCAGCCCGCTGTTTTCGACGCGGTCGCCGGAGAGCACCACGAAACCGCCGTCCGCCGCCTTGATGGCCCCGGCGTTGGTGACCGCCGCGCCGGGCGCGCCGCCGCCGGTGAAGACGTAGCGGCCGGCCATGAAGTCCTGGTTGCTGATGTCGAGCGTGCTCGCCACCAGGCCGCCGACATCGACTTGCGCGCCGGGCGCGAACAGCACGCCGTTGGGATTGATCAGGAACACCCGGCCGTTGGCGAGCAGGCTGCCGAAGATTTCCGAAGGGGAGCCGCCGATGACGCGGTTGAGCGCCACGCTGCTCGCCGAGGGCTGGACGAACTGCACGTATTCGTTGCCGCCGATGGAGAACTGTTGCCAGTCGATGATCGCCCGGTTCGTGCTCTGGTTGATGACGGTGCCGTTGGGCGTGGGATTGCCGATGGTGGCCTGGCCGCCGACCACCACGCCGCCGCTGGGTCCGGCCCAGCCGAGGCCCGGCAGCAGCAGGCCGCCGCCGAGCAGGGCGAAACTGCGCCGGATCGCGGCGGGGATGGGAAGCAGACGCGGGATCGATCCTGATTGGCGCATGGCAAGTACCTCAGCACTCGCGCTGAAGAAATCGTAGCGAGCAAGCCCGGCCGCGAGGAGTCAGGCGCGCAGGAACCGCAGCATACCAACGAGTATGTGAGGATTCCGAGCACCGCACGACGAAGCGGATGGGCTGCGCAGTAGATTTATTCATAAGCCTCAGAAGCTGGCCGACAGGGCGGCGTACCAGCGCCCGTCGTCGCGGCCGTCGCTGACCGGCTTGTGGCCGATGGGATAGTCCCAGTCCAGCTTCAAGTCGAACTTGCGGTAGAGCACGTCGAGGCCCGCGCCGGCGCTCACCAGGCCGTCGCTGTCATCGGCGCCGGGCGGCAGCTCGAGCCGACGGACCTGGCCGGCATCCGCCTGGATGCGCGGCAGCAAGGTCACCGGCCCGATGGCGTAAGGGCGGCGCAGTGCGAGACTGCCGAACACGCCGCGGTCGCCGCGCACCTCCGCGGGCGGATAGCCGCGCACGGTGGTCGGACCGCCGACGGAAAACTGCTCGGTGTCGGGCAGCGGGTCCGGCGAATAGACGCCGTCGAACTGCGCCAGCAGTTGCAGCCGCGCGGGCAGCGGTTGCAGGTGCTGCAGGTTCAGCTCCAGGCGCAGGCGCTCGGCGTTGCGCGAGCTCGCCGAGGCCTTGCTGAAATCGCTATGCAGACTGCCGCTCACCTGGGTCACTCCCGAGTCCGACCACAGCCGAGTGTAGGTCGCGCCCAGATTCATCAGCGTGATCTCCGTCGCGCTGATCGGCAGGCCACTCAAGTCCGCGTCGGCCTTGGTATAAATCACGCCGGCCGTGCCCAGGAAGGAACTGCTGGGCCGTCGCCAGAAGGGCTGGATCAGGCTGAATTGGGCGTTCTCGTTCTTGCCGCCGACCGAAAACGGCGGCGCCACCTTGAAGCGCGCGTAGCCGAAATTGAGGTCCGCGCGCAGGCCCTTGGACGTCAACGGTGCGTTGTAGTCGAGGTCGCCGTAATTGAGCCGGTTGGTGGTGGAATGCACGCCGAGCAGCTGCAACTGATCGGCGATCGTCAGCGGGTTGTTGAACGTGACCGAGCCGGCGAGGCGGTACTCGCCGATGTCCTTGCGGCCGTAGTTGTCGAGGATGAGGTTCGCGTCGAGCGGGTCTTCCTGGGTCTTGATCGTGAGATCGCTGGTTCCGAACGAGGCGCCGGGCTTGAGGATCGCGCGCGCGGCGAGGCCGGGCAGGGCGTTGAGCGTCTGCAGGTCTTCCTGCAGCGGCGCGGCGCGGTAGACCTCGCCGCTGCGGGTCCTGGTCATGAACCAGTTGAGCAGGCCGTCGCGATAACGCCGGTTGCCCTCGAAGCCGATGCGGCCGATGCGCCCTTCGATCACTTCCAGCCGCACGACCCCGTTTTCGATTTTCTGCGCCGGCACCGCCACGCTGGCGAGGCTGTACCCATGGCGGGCGTAGAACTCGGCCACGCGGTCGGCGGCCTGGTAGATCTGGCCCAGCGTGACCGGCTTGCCCACGACATCCGCCACCAGCGGTGCCAGCACGTCCGCGCCGAACACGGTATTGCCGGAGAACTCGAAGCGCGAGACGACCACCGTGGGGCCCTGTGCCGGCGCTGCGGCGGACGGCGGCTGGGGCGCGCTGATGGACGGCGCCGGCGGCGGCTTGAGTTCGGGCGGGCGTTTGAGCGTTTCCTCCACGGTTCCCGGCGTGGTGGGCAGCGGCGGCGCCGCCCATAGGGCGAGCGGCAGCAGCGCCGCAGCGGACAACGCGAACACCAACTTTTCCCGTCCGATCATTCTCCTGCCCCCACGCAGGAAGAGCGCGCCATGCCTGGCATGACTGTGCGGCTGCACCGTGCGGCTTCGTCGAGCTCCGCCCGGTTTTCATGGGCGAGTATTTCCTCGATCCGGCGCCGACAGCGTATCAAGCGACTATAGACCAGCCTCCGGGGTCTTCCAAGCCGCGTTTGCGGGGTGGCTCACACTTGCGCCTGTGCCTTGCGTCACGTCTCGCCAATCGCCGTGGCACCGGCTATAGTGATGGCGCTGCGAGAGAGACCGGCACGCCCGGCACCGAAGGCGCAAGCTCGCTCCAATCGCTCAGGTAAAAGGATCGCAGCGGCGGCAACACTCTGGAGAGCATCCGCGCAGCGGATCACCGAAGGCGCTCAACGCTCAGGTCAAAGGACAGAGGAGCGATTTCCCCACTTCGGGTCGGAAATCGCATGCTCAAGAAAACCGCGCTCAACGAAGAACACCGTCGCCTCGGCGCTCGGCTGGTGGATTTCGCCGGCTGGGAGATGCCGCTCCAGTACGCCTCCCAACTCGAGGAGCACCACGCGGTGCGCACCGCCGCCGGCATGTTCGACGTGGCGCACATGGCGGTGGTGGACCTGCACGGCGCGCGCACGCTCGAATTCCTGCGCGAGCTCTTGGCCAACGACGCCGCCAGGCTCACGCTGCCGGGCAAGGCGCCGGCCGTGAACGGAACGCCTGCGGGCAAGGCCCTGTACTCGTGCATGCTCAACGAGGCGGGCGGGGTGATCGACGATTTGATCGTCTATTTCCTCGCTGCGGATCGCTATCGCCTGGTGGTCAACGCGGGCACCACGGAAAAAGATCTCGCCTGGCTGCGCCGCCACGCCGCGCGATTCGGCGTGGAGATCCGCCCGCGTACCGACCTCGGCATTCTCGCCGTGCAAGGCCCGCAAGCGCGCGCGCGCGTCGCGCCGCTGCTGCCCGAGGAACTGGCGTCGGCGGCGTCTGCGCTCAAGCCGTTCTCCGCCGCCTGGGATGAGCGCCGCTTCGTCGCCCGTACCGGCTACACCGGCGAGGACGGTTACGAGCTGATCCTGCCGCATGCGAGCCTGGTCGAGTTCTGGACCGCGTTGCTCGCCGCCGGCGTGCGGCCCTGCGGGTTGGGCGCGCGCGACACGCTGCGCCTGGAGGCCGGCATGAACCTCTACGGCCAGGACATGGACGAGTCGGTCACGCCGCTGGAATGCGGCCTGGCCTGGACCGTGGCCTTCGAGCCGGCCGAGCGAAACTTCATCGGCCGCGCGGCCCTGGAGGCCCAGCGTTCCGCACCGCCGCGCCGGCAGATCGGCCTGGTCCTGGAAAGCCGCGGCGTGCTGCGCGCCCACATGCCGGTGCGCGCGCAGGGCGCGCTCGCCGGGGAAATCACCAGCGGCGGATTCGCGCCGACCATGAAGACCTCCATCGCGCTGGCGCGCGTGCGGGCGGACGCCGCCGCGCCCTACGAAGTGGAGATCCGCGGCCAGTGGCAGCCGGCGCGCGAAGTCAAGCCGCCTTTCGTGCGCCACGGCAAGATCCTCGTGTAAGGAGAAAGCGATGAGCAAAATTCCCGGCGAGCTGAAATACGCCAAGACTCACGAATGGGTGAAACCGCTGCCCGGCGGCGAAGCGCTGGTGGGCATCACCGACCATGCCCAGCAGGCGCTGGGCGATCTGGTGTTCGTGGAGTTGCCCAAGCCCGGCCGGCAGGTGTCCGCGGGCGAGGCCTGCGCCGTGGTCGAGTCGGTCAAGGCCGCCTCCGACGTCTATGCGCCGATCGCCGGAGAAATTCTGGAGATCAACGCCGCGCTGGCCGAGGCGCCGGAACTCCTCAACCAGGATCCCTACGGCAAGGGCTGGATGTGGAAGATGAGGCCGGCGCAGGCGCAGGACCTCGCCGGGCTGCTCGACGCGGCGGGTTACGAGAAGGTCCTCGCCCAATCTTAATTCGTTCCTGATTCGTTCCTGACTCGTTCCAGCCATGCCCTTCATCCCGCATACCGAAGCCGACACGCGCGAAATGCTCGACGCGATCGGCGTGCCGAGTCTGGACGCGCTGTTCGACGAGATTCCCAAGGAGCTGCTGTGCGACGGCCTCAAGGACGTGCCGGAAGGCCTGCCGGAACTGGCGGTGTCGCGGCTGATGCGCGCGCGCGCGCGGCAGGATGGCACGCTGCTCAACTTCTGCGGCGCCGGCGCTTACGAGCATCACATTCCCGCGGCCGTTTGGGAGATCGCCACGCGCGGGGAGTTCTATTCCGCCTACACGCCCTACCAGGCCGAGGCCAGCCAGGGCACGCTGCAACTGCTCTACGAGTACCAGAGCATGATGTGCGCGTTGACCGGCATGGAGGTTTCCAACGCCTCGCTGTACGACGGCGCCAGCGCGCTGGCCGAGGCGCTGCTCATGGCGGTGCGGCTCAAAGGCGGCGAGGCGCCGCACCGCGTGCTGGTGCCGCGCGCCGTGCACCCGCATTACCGGGCCGTGTGCCGCGCCATCACTGCGGCCCAGGGCGTGGAGCCGATCGAGCTGGGTTACGACTCCGCCACCGGCCGCACGCGCCTGCCGGACGAGTCGCACGCGCAGGCGCGGCCGGTCGCGCTGGTGATCCCGCAACCGAATTTCTTCGGCGTGCTCGAAGACGTGGACGCACTGACCGACTGGGCCCACGCCCACGGCGCCCTGGCCATCGCCTTGCCCAATCCGCTGGCGCTCGCGCTGCTCAAGCCCCCGGGGCAGTGGGGATCGGCTGCGTCCGGCGTCCGCCCGCTCGCGGGTCAAGGCCAGGCTCGGCGCGGAGCCGACATCTGCTGCGGCGAAGGTCAGCCGCTGGGCGTGCCGCTGTCCTCCGGCGGGCCTTATTTCGGATTTCTCACGACGCGCATGGCGTTCGTGCGCCAGATGCCGGGCCGCCTCGTCGGCCGCACGCTGGATCTCGACGGCAAACCCGGTTACACGCTCACCCTGCAGGCCCGCGAGCAGCACATCCGCCGCGCCAAGGCCACCTCCAACATCTGCACCAACCAGGGCCTGCTGGTGACCGCCGCGACGCTCCACATGGCGCTGCTCGGCGCCGAGGGACTCGCGCGGACGGCGGCGCACTGCATGGCCAATACCCGCGCGCTGGTCGAGCGCCTGTCGGCGATCCCGGGCGTGAAGGCGCTGTTCGCCGGCGAGGTCTTCCACGAGCGCGCGCTGCGCCTGCCGCGTCCGGCGGCGGCGGTGCTGGAAAAGCTGGCGCGCAGGGGCATACTCGGCGGTTATGATCTCGGCGCGCACTATCCGGATCTCGGCGATGCGCTTTTGGTCTGCGCCACCGAGACGCGCACCGCGGAAGATCTCGAGCGCTACGCCGGCGCCCTGCGCGCGGCGCTGACCGATTGACCCACCCCAAGGAGACTCATCATGGCGACCGTGACCCTGCAAGGACAACCGCTGCAGATCGAAGGCCAACTGCCCCAGCCCGGTGCCGAGGCGCCGGGGTTCCGGCTGGTGAACGCCGAACTCAAGGACGTGACGCTGCACGATTTCGCCGGCCGGCGCAAAGTCCTGAACATCTTTCCCTCGATCGACACCCCGGTGTGCGCGACCTCGGTGCGCAAGTTCAACCAGCGCGCGGCACAGCTCCCCAATACCGTGGTGTTGTGCATCTCCGCGGACCTGCCGTTCGCGCAGAAGCGCTTCTGCGGAGCCGAAGGGCTGAACAACGTCGTCACCCTGTCGTTGATGCGCGGCCGCAGTTTCGCCGAGGACTACGGCGTGGCCATCGCCACCGGCCCGCTCGCCGGCCTGACCGCGCGCGCGGTGGTGGTGCTCGACGAGCGCAACCGCGTGCTGCATTCCCAACTGGTGCCGGAAATCGCCCAGGAGCCGGACTACGAGGCGGCGATCAAGGCGCTGGGATGAAAACCGCCGTCCTCGCCCTGCGTTTTCCCTGGTTCCGCCGGCCCGCGCACTGACGACCCATGACCGAACCCTTGATTTTCGAACTGTCCCGTCCCGGCCGCGGCGCCCAGGCGCAGTATCCCGGACCGGCCTTGGACGTCGGGATTCTCGGGATTCCTGGCGCGCTGCGGCGCGAAGCGCCGCCGGCGCTGCCCGAGGTTTCCGAGTTGCAGGCGGTGCGCCACTACACGCGGCTGTCGCGGCTGAACTTCTGCATCGACACGCAGTTCTACCCGCTGGGCTCGTGCACCATGAAGTACAACCCGCGCGCCTGCAACACGCTGGCCATGCTGCCGGAGTTCCTCGCGCGCCATCCGCTGGCGCCGGAGTCGCACGGTCAGGGGTTTCTCTGCTGTCTGTACGAATTGCAGGAGATCCTCAAAAGCGTCACCGGCATGGCGGGCGTCTCGTTGACGCCGATGGCGGGCGCGCAGGGCGAGTTCGCGGGCGTGGCGATGATCCGCGCCTACCACCGCGCGCGCGGCGATCTGGCGCGCGACGAAATCCTGGTGCCGGACGCCGCGCACGGCACCAATCCGGCCACCGCCGCCATGCTCGGCATGAACGTGCGCGAGATTCCCACCGACGCGGACGGCGACGTGGATCTCGCCGCGCTCGAAGCGGCGGTCGGCCCGCGCACCGCCGGCATCATGCTGACCAATCCTTCGACGCTGGGCGTGTTCGAGCGCCGCATCCAGGCCATCGCCCGGGTCGTGCACCGGGCCGGCGGATTGCTGTACTACGACGGCGCCAATCTCAACGCCATTCTCGGCAAGGTGCGTCCCGGCGACATGGGGTTCGACGTGATCCACCTCAATCTGCACAAGACCTTCTCCACGCCCCACGGCGGCGGCGGCCCCGGCGCGGGCGCGGTGGGCGTATCCCGGCGCTTGCTGCCGTTCCTGCCGGTGCCGATCGTGGGCAAGCGCGGGCGCAAATACCGCTGGCTCGACGAGCGCGAGCGGCCGCAGAGCATCGGCCGCCTGTCCGCGTTCATGGGCAATGCCGGCGTGCTGCTGCGCGCCTACGTCTATGCGCGGCTGTTGGGGCGCGAGGGCATGCACCGGGTGGCGGAATTCGCCGCGCTCAACGCCAATTATCTCGCCGCGCGGCTCAAGGAGAAGGGCTTCGATCTCGCGTTCCCGCGGCGCCGCGCCAGCCACGAGTTCATCCTCACGCTGAAAAAACAGAAAGCCGAACTCAATCTCACCGCCACCGACGTGGCCAAGCGCCTGCTCGATTACGGCTTTCACGCGCCGACGATCTATTTCCCGCTGCTGGTGCCGGAGTGCCTGCTGATCGAGCCGACCGAGACCGAGGACAAGGCCACCCTCGATGCCTTCGTCGCTGCGCTGTGTGCGATCTGGGAAGAGGCGAAAGCCGACATGGCCCGGCTCAAGGGTGCGCCCTACACCACGCCGGTGCGCCGGCTCGATGACGTGCGCGCCGCGCGGCAACTGGATCTGCGCTGGACGGGTCTCGCCGCATGAACGCGCTGATCTGCGGCTCGATGGCCTACGACACGATCATGGTTTTCTCCGGCCGCTTCAAGGACGCGATCCTGCCGGACAAGGTGCACATCCTCAACGTCGCCTTCCTGGTGCCGGAGTTGCGGCGCGAGTTCGGCGGCACCGCCGGCAACATCGCCTACAACCTGAATCTGCTGTTGCCCGGCGCCGCGCTGCCGATGGCCACCGTGGGCAAGGATTTCGCGGCCTACGCCGAATGGCTGGACGCGAACGCCATCGACCGCCGCTACGTCAAGCCCATCCCGGAGGCTTACACCGCGCAGGCGTACATCACCACCGACCTCGACGACAACCAGATCACCGCCTTCCATCCCGGCGCGATGAATCATTCCCATCTGCAGGACATTCCCACCGCGGGCGTGCGTCTGGGCTGTCTGTCGCCGGATGGACGCGAAGGCATGCTGCTGCACGCGCGCCAGATGGTGGAGGCGGGCATTCCTTTCGTCTTCGACCCGGGGCAGGGCCTGCCGATGTTCACGCCCGAGGAGCTCAAGACTTTCATCGCCCAGGCCAGCTATCTGGCGGTCAACGACTACGAGTCGGAGCTTTTGACCGCGCGCACCGGCTGGTCCTTGAGCGAGATCGCCAGCCGCGTGGATGCGCTGATCGTCACCCGCGGCGCCAAGGGCTCGCACATCTTCGCCCGCAACAAGATTTACGAGATTCCCGCGGCGCACGCCGGCGCGCTGGCCGATCCCACCGGCTGCGGCGATGCCTACCGGGGCGGGCTGCTCTACGGATTGCTGCGCGGGCTGGACTGGGAGACCACCGGCCGCGTCGCTGCGCTGATGGGCGCGATCAAGATCGAACGCCCGGGGCCGCAGAATCATCGCTTCACGTTCGACGAGTTCCGCGCGCGCTTCAAGAAAGAATTCCGCTACGACCTCGGTTGAGCGGGGGAAAGCCGAGCACGGTCGTCGGTAACCCCTCCGACGACTTCCGGACGATCCGGCGCAGGCGCGGGATGTAAGGCTCGTCCAAGGGATCTGCAAGCCTCACGGCTTGCCGGAAGCCTGCGCATCGGATTTTGGGGCGGCGGGCGCTGGAGGTTCTTGCGGCGAGGGCGGGGGCGGCTGATGCGGTGCGGCGCTCGCCGCAGGCGAGGCTGCGGCGGCGAGTTCCTGCCCACCGTCCAGATGGGCGACATCCACGCGGTCCACGACCGCCGGGTCGTCTCGGAGCTTGAGGTATAGATGCCCGTCGCGCGGGCGCGGGACCGGCAGGCTGGCGCCGGGAAAGCCGGCTGCGACCTGCACCGAGCGCTTGAATTCGGGATCGTCCGACACGGCGTCGATCAGGAACAAATCCGTTCCCGAAAGCAAACAGGGTGCGCCCGGGTCCGCCGGGCAGCGGATCGAGTCCAGTCGCGGCAGGCGAGTCAAGGTGGCGAGCGGCTGCCAGTCCCCTGCCGCGGCGGCGGTCACGGGACGGAACTTCAGCGGGCCGAAGGCCGAGGGCCCGAAGGCTTTGCCCGCATCGAGCGTCGCGACCGCCACGCGGCTGTCTTCCAGGCGCAGACTGCCGTCGGCCACCGTCAGCCGGGTCGAGAAGGATTCGTCGGCGGATGCGACTTCGAGCGCGAGATCGCGCGGCAGACGCTCGGGCACGCGCGCGCGCACCGAGAACACGAGCACGGCGTCCTGCGGGAGCAGGTGGGGATCCTCGAGCTGGATGTTGCTGGAGCGGCTGGCGCTGGAGGGCAGGTGATCTTCGGCGATCAGGTCGACCTGCGGCCGCGGCGCGTCCACCAGGGCCGGGATCTGGGCGCTGCGGCCATCCTTGAGCGTCACCACGGCGGATTGCGCCGCGCCGGGCGCGAGCGCGGCCACGGCCGTGGCGTCGGCGGCGGTCATCTGCAACTGGTCTTCGCCGGAGGCGCTGCTGAGCGTCCCCGGCACGAAGGTCGTGCCCGCGAAGGCGAGACTCGCCACCTGATCCAGGCGCTTGCCCCGCAGGGTTCCGACGACATCGCCGGCGTGCAGCTCGAAGCGGTCGAGTTTGGCCGGGATCGAATAGGCGGTCAGCGGCACCGACACCGGCTGCGCTGCGCCGTACTGCGAGATCAGCAACTCGGCGGCGCCGGGCTGAGCGTCTGTGAGCGGCACCTCCACCGCCACCTCGTCGGGTTTGACCGCCTGCCACTTGAGCGCCGGGGTCTGTCCCGCGGCCGTTTTCAGGGCGATGCGGTCGATGCAGCTCACGTTGCGGCTGCGCAGGTGCACGGTGTTCGTACGCCCCACCACCAGCGCGTCCTCGTCGCCCGCCGCCAGGCGCCAGGGACCGGGATCCGCCGTCTGCAGCGGGAACGAAGGACCGCGGTAGGGCTCGAAGCCCCAATAGCCTTCCAGCGTCCCGAGGTAAGTCTGCGCCGCGGGGCCGGACTGCATCCGGCGCGTATCGACGACGAAACCGCCCTGGGCGGCGTCGGCCTGGGCGGGCAGCCGGATCGGCGGACGGCCCTCGGCCGACAGCGTCAGGGTCATGTCGTGCGCGTAGCGGGTGGAGAACACCAGCGGCGCGCCTTCCACCGGCAGGACCAGATGCGGGTCGCTGGCGCAGGCCACCGCCGGCGGATCGTCCACGGGACGCAATTGTGGAGGCCGCGCCTGCTCGATCGCCGGCAGCGCGACCACGATCACCGACTTGGGGCTGTCGAAGGAGGGCACGGCGTTGAGGGCCAGCGCGAGCCGGTTGCCGTGCGGCGTGGCCAGCGCCGGGATGTACTGGAATTGCGCCGAGGTGAAGGAATCCAGGATGCGCACGATGTCCAGCACGGAGGCGAGGTAGGGGCTATAGACCCCGTAACCCAGTTGCGGCGTGCTGGCGGCCGTCATCACCAGATCGGCGGCCGGGCCGGTGCTCACCGTGTGCGCCAGCGAGCTGGTCTGCGCGTCGGCGAGGATCAGGTTGTCCTGGTCGGCGGTCAGGCAGGCGATCTGCAGTTGCGGAATGCGGTCCAGGCATTTTTCGTCGAACTTGATGGCGAGGCTGCGCGCCAGCAGCGGCGCCTGTTTTTTCAGCGCCTGAGAATCGGAGACGCCGAGGGTCTGGATCGCATTCAAGTAGGAGGTCAGACGCGAGTGATCGAGCGCCGCCTGGGTCAGTTCCTGGGTCGCGCGGACGAAGGCGCCGGGACGGCCGCGCACCGCCTCGGTGATGGCCTCCACGTCACCCCGAGTGGAAGGCGCCAGAAAGATCACGGCCTGGCGCGCGCCCTTGGGCACCGTCACGGTCAGACCCCGTCGCGCGCATGTACCGGTCCAGGTCTTGCAGGGAAAGATCCAGTCGCCCGGCGGAGGATCGGTGGAGCCTTTCAGGAAGGCCGCCACCAGCAGGTAGTGCACGGTCTGCGACGGAGAGAAGGCCGTGGAGATCCACAGGCGGTCGCCTTCGGCGAGCGCAGGCACTTCGTCGATCGGCAGGATGGCGGACCCGCGCTGCACGTCCACCACCAGCGACGGGCCGGCGAGATCGAACGGCGCCGGCGCGGCCGAGGTGGTTCCCGCGGCGAGCACCGCGGCGGCGATCATCAAACGGCGAATTCGCATGGACATCGGGCGGCTGCGAAAGCGGCAAGGGGTTTGAAGCCGCAAGCTTGGATGGGAGGTGCGTCTCGAAGTTCGATCCGCGTCGGGTCCCTGATTATGAACTCGAGCCGCCGTTCACCAGCCGCGACCAGAGGGCTTGCGCGTCGGCGAGCAGCAAATCGACGGCGGCGTTTTCGGTTTGCACGCGTCGCTCTTCAAGCTGGGCGATCGAACCCCAGGCGTCATCCAGGGAGCGGCTCGCGGTAGCGCGCGCCTGCCCCAGTTCCGCGCCGGTGCGCACGTCCAGGAAGCGGCCGTCGGCCACGCAGTCGATGCGTGCTCCATGCTCGGCCGGTTTGGCGGTCGGTAAGCGAGCGTCGGGCTCGAGGGCGCGGCCGCCGACCACGAAGCTCGTCTCCAGCGTATAGACGAACACGACGTCCGCCTGGATTTTGGCCGCCGCCCAGCGCAGATCGGTCAGCGAATCCAGACGGCTCGGAAGCAGGCCCGCGTCGAGCGCTTCGGCCTGGGCGATCGAAGGCCAGCGGGAGATGGCGTCGAGCATTCGTTTCGTAACGGCGTCGGTTTCCGCCACGGCACAGTAGCGTCCGCAGTTCGTGCCCTGCGCCGAGGGGGATCGATAACCGGGACCCTGCACGCGCATCATGACCAGGCGCGCGGGCGTCGGCACGACGGGGATCGCGCCATCCGCCGCCGGGTTCGGCGGCGTCATGACGTCCGCCGGCGCCGCACCGCCGGGTGTGCGATAAACCGCGCAGGCCGAGCCGAGCAGGATCAGCGCGGCGGCCAGACTGCGTAGAACGGGTTTGAAGGAGTGACGCGGAGGCAGTGCCACGGAAACTCGGCGGGGGGAAGACTCACTGCCCGCCCAGCACCGCCGCCTGCACCACCGCGATGAAGGGGGTGGGATAGACGCCGAGCCACAGCATCAACAGCATCAAGGCCAGCAGCATGATGCCGCCGGTGCCCCGTGCCCAGTTGAGCGGGGCGGCGTAGCGGCGTACCCAGGGCGCGCGCAGGTACAGTTGCACCATGGCGCGCAGATAGTAGTACAGCCCGATCGCGCTGCCGAGCACCAGCACCGCGAGGAGCAGCCAGAGGTTCTTGTCCACGCCGGCGGCCACCGCGTAGAACTTGCCGATGAAGCCCGCGGTGAGCGGAATGCCGGCCAGCGAGAGCAGGGCCACGGTGAGGATGGCGGTGAGGTAGGGCCGCCGCCAGAACAGGCCGCGGTAATCCCACAGCGTGTCGGCGTCGTGGTCGCGATAGGGACTGGACATCATGGTCACCACGCCGAAGGCGGCGAGCGTGGTGACGACGTAGGTGAGCAGGTACACGCCCACCGCTTCCACCGCCAGCGGTCCGGCGGCGATGAAGGCCACCAGCACGTAGCCGAAGTGGGCGATCGAGGAGTAGGCCAACAGGCGCTTCAAGTTGTCCTGCAGCAACGCCAGCACGTTGCCGATGACGATGGACAGGATGGCGATGGCCGACAGTACGTCGATCAGCGCGCGGTGGTCATAGCCGCGCGCCTCGACGTAGTAGCGCAGCAGCAGGGCGAACACCGCAGTCTTGGAGGCGGTGGCGAGATAGGCGGTGACCGGCGCCGGCGCGCCTTCGTACACGTCCGGCGTCCACAGGTGGAAGGGGGCCAGCGACAGCTTGAAGGCGATGCCGGCCAGCAGCAGGCCGCCGCCGACCAGCAGGATGGTCTGGCCCGCGCCGGCGACGGCCGCGGCGCGCGCGCCGATCTCCGCGAACAGCAGCGTGCCGGTCTGCGAATAAATGAGCGCCATGCCGAACAGGATGAAGGCGGAGGCCACGGCCGACAGCACCAGATACTTGACGCTGGCCTCCAGCGAACGGCGTTCGCGTACCAGATACCCGACCATGCCGTAGAGCGGGATCGACAGCAGCTCCAGGCCGATAAAGAACGCGGCGAAATGGCGGCTGCACACCACCACCAGCCCGCCCAGCGTGGACAGCGCCAGCAGGAGATACACCTCTTCCTGGTTGCCCTTGTGGCCTTCCATGTAGGCGTAACTCAGGGTCGCCGTGGCGAGCGCGGCGGCGAGCACCAGGCCCATGTAGAACGCGGCATAGCTGTCGATCACCAGCAGCGGCGTGACGAACTGCGGCAGCGGCGAGGGGCCGAGCAGCGCGTGCAGCGGCGCCTGCCAGGCCACCGGCAGCCCGTCGACCAGCAGCGGCAGCACCAGCCAGGTGGCGGCGAGCAGGGCGAGGTTGAGGCCCACGGCGACCAAGGTCGCGTTCCACCAGTGATGGCGGCGGAAGGCGACCGCGATCATGGCGCCGACGATGGTCGCCGACACGATCAGGATCGGCGAGAGGGCCAGCCATTGGGCGGTGGTGAACATCGCGTTCATGGCATCCCCGGGGCCGCCGCGGCCGTTCCGGCGGCTTGCTGAAACAGCGTCTGCACCGCGTGCATCGGCGCGGCGGAAAGATTCAGGGCCGGCTGAGGATCGAGGCCCAGCCAGACCAGGACCGCCATCAGGGTGAGCATGGTCGCCAGCTCGCGGCCGTTGAGGTCTTGCAGCATCGCGGTGTCCGGACCGCGCACCGGCCCGTGGAAGGCGCGCTGCACCAGGATCAGGGCATAGGCCGCGGCCAACACCATGCCGCTGGCGGCGAACACCGTGACCAGGGCATCGACCTTGAACGTGCCGATCAGCACCAGGAACTCGCCGACGAAGTTGCCCAGGCCCGGCAGGCCCAGCGCCGCCAGCGCAAAGAACAGCGCGATCGGCGGCAGGAAGGGGAAGCGCGACCACAGGCCGCCCATTTCGCGCAGGTCGCGCGTGTGCAGGCGCTCGTAGATTTCTCCGCACAGGATGAACAGGGCGCCGGCGGAGATGCCGTGCGCCAGCATGTTGATCACCGCGCCTTGGAGGGCGGTCTCGGTGCCGGCGTAGATGCCGATCAGCACGAAGCCCATGTGGCTGATGCTGGTGTAGGCGACCAGGCGCTTGATGTCGTTCTGCGCGTAGGCGAGCAGCGCGCCGTAGACGATGCCCAGCACGCCCAGCCACATCGCGATCGGCGCGAACTCGCGCGAGGCGTGCGGAAACAGGGGCAGGGCGAAGCGCAGCAGGCCGTAGGCGGCGGTCTTCAGCAGCACGCCGGCCAGGTCCACCGAACCGGCGGTCGGCGCCTGCGAGTGCGCGTCCGGCAGCCAGTTGTGGAAGGGCACCACCGGGAGTTTCACCGCGAAGGCCACGAAGAAGCCCAGCATCAGCCACCACTCGAGGCGCGCGCTCATCGGCGTGGCGAGCAGCGCGCTGTAGTCGAAGGTGATGACGTGGCTCGCCTGATAGTGCGCGAACACCAGGCCCAGGATGGACAGCAGCATCAGCAGGCCGGAGGCCTGGGTGTAGATGAAGAACTTGGTCGCCGCGTACACGCGCCCGCGCCCGCCGGGCACGTTGTGGCCCCACAGCGCGATCAGGAAGTACATCGGCACCAGCATCATTTCCCAGAAGAAGAAGAACAGGAACAGGTCCATCGCCAGGAACACGCCGATGACCCCGCCCAGGTTCCACAGCAGGTTCAAGTGGAAGAAGCCGACGTGGCGCTGCACCTCGCGCCAGGAGCAGGCCACCGCCATCACGCCCAGCAGGCCGGTCAGGAATACCAAGAGCAGCGACAGGCCGTCGAGCGCGAGGTGGAAGCTGATGCCGAAGCGCGGGATCCACGGCACCTGGAACTCCTCGACCCACACGTGGCGCGCGCCGAGCAGGGTCAGCGAGTAGTCGCCGATGAACCACAGCTCGGCGGCGAGCGCCAGCACCACGAACATGGTGCCCAGCGCCACCCAGCGCGGCAGCCCGCGGCCGAAGCGCTCGATCTGCCAGCACAGCGCTCCGCCGATGAAGGGCAGGACGAACAGCCAGACCAGAATCATGTCGCCGCCCTCACAGATAAATCACCGCGGCGATGACCAGCACCGCGCCGGCCGCCATGCTCGCCGCGTACCAGCGCAGCCGGCCGTTCTCGCTGCGCACCGAGCCGCGATACAGCGCGCGCAGGCCCGTGGCGATGCCGGCGACGGCGAGATCGAAGACGTCGGCGGCATTGACCCGCGTCACGTACAGGAAGGGCCGCACGAACAGCCGGTCGTAGAGCCAGTCGAAGCCGAAGGCCGCGAACCACCAGCGCGACAACCAGCGTCCCGGCGCGCTCTGCGCAAGCCGCGCGACGAAGCGCCGTTCGCCGAGGAACAGCGCTCCGGCCAGCGCGATGCCGGCGATCGCCACCGCGCCCGACAGCGCCGCCACTTGCTGCTGTAGCGCGCCGCCTTCCTCGGCCGGATTGGCCGGCAACACTCCGGACAGCGGTTGGTGGATCATTCCGCCCACGAAGGTGGACAGGATCAGCAAGACCACCAGCGGCAAGCCGTAGGCGAGGCCGTGGCCGGCGTGCACTTCGCCGTGGCCGCGGTACTCGCCGTGGAAGACGATGAAGATCAAACGGAAGGTGTAGATCGACGTCAGGAAGGCGCCGAACAGCCCGGCCCAGAACAGCCCGATGTGGCCGGAGGCGTAGGCCTGCCAGAGGATCTCGTCCTTGCTGTAGAAGCCGGCGGTGAGATAGGGGAAGGCGGCCAGCGCGCCGCCGCCGACGAGGAAGCAGGCGTAGGCCAGCGGCAGCTTCTTGCGCAGCCCGCCCATCTTGAAGATGTCCTGCTCGTGGTGACAGGCGAGGATCACGGCGCCGGCGGCGAGGAACAGCAGGGCCTTGAAGAAGGCGTGGGTCATGAGGTGGAAGATCGCCGGCTGGAAGGCGCCCGCGCCTTCGGCCAGGAACATGTAGCCGATCTGGCTCATGGTGGAATAGGCCAGCACGCGCTTGATGTCGGTCTGTACCAGGGCGGAAAAGCCGGCGAGCAGCAAGGTGACCGCGCCGACTCCGCCGACCAGGTGCAGCGAGAACGGCGCCAGCTCGTAGAGCGTGTGGGTGCGCGCCACCAGGTACACGCCGGCGGTGACCATGGTCGCGGCGTGGATCAGGGCCGACACCGGCGTGGGGCCGGCCATGGCGTCCGGCAACCAGGTCTGCAGCGGAAGCTGCGCGCTCTTGCCCACCGCGCCGCCCAGCAGCAGCAAGGTGATCAGGGTGACCGTGGGACTGCCGGGCGCGAACTGCTGCGGCGCCAGGCTGAGCGCCTGCTGGATGTCCAGCGTGCCGAGGCTGTGGAACAGCAGGAACAGGCCGATGGCGAACAGCGTGTCACCCACGCGGGTGACGACGAAGGCCTTGCGCGCGGCGGCGCCGTTGGCGGGATCCTTGTACCAGAAGCCGATCAGCAGATAGGAGCACAGGCCCACGCCCTCCCAGCCCAGGTACAGGAACAGCAGGCTGTCGCCCAGCACCAGGAACAACATGCTGGCGACGAACAGGTTCATGTAGGAGAAAAAGCGCGCATAGCCCTCGTCGCCGCGCATGTACCAGGCGGCGAACAGGTGGATGAGGAACCCCACGCCGGTGATGACGCCCATCATGCTCAGCGACAGGCCGTCCAGGCGCAGCGCGAAACGCACGTCGAAAGCGCCGGCGCTCATCCAGTGCCACAGCGTTTGCGTGTAGGCGCCGCCGGCGGGCGGGTGGCTCAGGAACTGCCCGGCGAGCGCGGCGGTGAGCAGGGCGGACAGGCCGACCGAGCCGACGCCGATGGCCGCCGCCAGCCGCTCGCCGACGCGCCCGCGCGCGAAAGCGAGCACCAGGAATCCGGCCAGCGGAAAGGCGAAGACGAGGTAGAGCAGGTCGTACATGTCAGCCCTTGAGTTCCCCGGCGGCGTCCGTGTCCAGCGTTCCGAAGCGGCGGTAGATCTGCAGCACCAGCGCCAGGCCCACGCTGGCTTCGGAAGCGGCCAGCGTCAGGATCAGGATGAACAGGATCTGGCCGTCGGCGGCGTGCCAGCGGCTGCCGGCGGCCACGAAGGCCAGCGCCGCCGCGTTCATCATGATCTCGATGGACATCAGCACGAACAGGACATTGCGCCGCGCGAGGATGCCGAGCAGGCCCAGCGCGAACAGGATCCCGGAAAGGATCAGCGCGTGCTCCAGCGGCAAGGTCGTCGCTTCCGTCATTCGCTCTATCCGTCTTCTTCCTTCTGGCGCGCCGCAGAATCGCGGCACGCTTTGGCCCGTCCCGCGATTCGGGACCGGCCGTTGCCGATTACTCGTTGCGCCCCAGGTGAAACGCCGCCACCAGCGCCGCCAGCAGCAGCATCGAGCCCAGCTCCACCGCCAGCAGGTAAGGCCCGAACAAGGCCGCGCCCACGGCGCGCGCGCCGATCGTGCCCTCGCCGATGCCCGCCGCGGCGGGCATCCGTCCCAGCACGTGCAGCAGTTCCGCCAGCAGGACCAGCGCCAGCACCGCCGGCCCCGCCCATACGCGCGGGGTGAGCCAGCGTCGTTCCTGCTCCACCGCGGCGCGGCCGAGGTTGAGCATCATCACCACGAACACGAACAGCACCATGATCGCGCCGGCGTACACGATGACTTCCAGGATGCCGGCGAACGGCGCGCCGATGGCGAAGAACACCATGGCCACCGCGAGCAGCGACACGATCAGGTAGAGCAGCGCGTGCACCGGGTCCAGGCTGCTGATCGCGAGCAAGGTGGCGATGACGGCGACGGCGGCGGAGAGATCGAAAGCGAATTCCACGGTCGGTTCCGGTTCGGTCAGGGCAGCAGCGTCTTCACGTCCACCGGCGGCGCCTCGTTGCGCGCGGCGCCCTTGGGCTTGCCGGCGACGGCCAGGCCGGCCACTTTGTAGAAATTGTAGCCGGGGTCCTTGCCGGGGCCGCTGATCAGCAGATGTTCCTTTTCGTACACCAGGTTCTGGCGGTCGTATTCGCACAGCTCGAAGTCCGGCGTGAGCTGGATGGCGCTGGTCGGGCAGGCCTCCTCGCAGAAGCCGCAGAAGATGCAGCGCGAGAAATTGATGCGGAAGAACTCCGGGTACCAGCGGCCGTCCTCGGTTTGCGCCTTCTGCAGCGAGATGCAACCCACCGGGCAGGCGGCGGCGCACAGGTTGCAGGCCACGCAGCGTTCCTGGCCGTCGGGGTCGCGGGTGAGCACGATGCGCCCGCGGTAGCGCGGCGGCAGATAGACCGGTTCGTCCGGATACTGCACGGTGTCGCGCGGGCGGAAGCTGTGCAAAAAGATCATCCACAGGCTGCGCAGGTTGGTGTAGATGCCCACCAGGACCGCCCACAGTTGCACCAAGAAATTCCGCACGGCTTTAGCCTCCCTGCCGCGCCAGGACGAAGGCGGCGGTCCCCAAGAGGTTGATCAGCGTGACCGGCAGGCAGAACTTCCAGCCGCCGTCCATCACCTGGTCGTAGCGCGGCCGCGGCAGCGCGGCGCGCAGCAGGATGAACAGCATGATGAAGAAGAAGGTCTTGATCGAGAAATACACGAAGCCGAGCAGCGGCCAGCGGTCGGCGCCGGGCCCCAGCCAGCCGCCCAGGAACAGCGTGGCGAGCAGCGCCGAGACCAGCACCACGCCCACGTACTCGGCGACGAAGAACATGCCGAACTTCATGCCCGAGTATTCGGTGTGGTAGCCGGCGGCCAGTTCCTGCTCCGCTTCCGGCAGGTCGAAAGGCGCGCGGTGCGTGGCGGCGATGCCGGCGACGAAGAAGGTACAAAACCCCAGGAACTGCGGCAGGATGAACCAGCCGTGGCGCTGGGCCGCGACGATGTCGCTCAAGGCGAAGGACCCGGCCTTCATCACCACGCCCATCACCGCCAGACCCATGAACACTTCGTAGCTCACCATCTGCGCCGCCGAGCGCAGCGCGCCGAGCAGGGCATATTTGCTGTTGGACGACCAGCCGCCGAGCATCACCGCGTACACGGCCAGCGCGGCCAAGGCCAGGAACAGCAGGATGCCGATGTTGAGATCGGGCGCCACGCCCCAGCCGGGCGCCACCGGCACCAGCACGAAGGCGAGCAGAAAAGTGGACATCGCCACCATCGGCGCGATCCAGAACGCCGCCTTGTCCACGAACGGCGGTGTCCAGTCCTCCTTGAAGAAGATCTTGATCATGTCGGCCACCACCTGCAGCAGGCCGAACCAGCCCACGCGGTTGGGGCCGTAGCGGTCCTGCCACAAGCCCAGCAGGCGGCGCTCGACCCAGATCAGCATCGCCGCGGTGACGACCAGGCCGAGCAGAATCACCACCGCCTTGACCGCGGCGATCAGCGCGGCGGTGACCTCCGGCGTGAATCCGATCGCACTCATGCCACGTTCACCCGCGACAGTTGCACCGCCGTGCCCGGCGCGACGTACGGCATGCCCGCCAGTCCCGCGGGCAGGCCGACCAGGCCGCGCGGCAGGGCGGGTTTGAGTTTGAGCGGCAGACGCAGCGCGGTGCCGGGCAGGCTCACGTCGAGCAGCATGTTCTCGCCCACGCCGAGCGTCTGCGCGTCCGCGGGATTGAGCGCGACGTAGGGCTTGGGCGCCAGCTCGGCCACCGGCGCGGCGCGCGCGGACTGCTCCTCGCTGCCGTAGATGTGCCACAGCGGCACATGCCGCCACACGCCGGGCTGGGGCACGAAGGCTTCCGGCACGCGCGCGAAGTAGCCCTGCGACGTGGAATGGGCGAGCGGCTCGAACAGGCGCACGCCGGCGTCGCCGGTGCGCAGATGCCCGCCGACCTCGGCCTGGAACTTGTTCCAGGCCTGCGGCGAATTCCAGCCCGGCGCCCAGGCGTAAGGCGTCAGCGCCGCCGGACGTTCGCCGGCCTCGTAACCGTGATGGCCTTCCATCGAGTAGGCCAGCGCCGAGTCGGGATCCTGCGGCGCGCGCGGCTCGTGCACCGACAGGTGCGCGCGCATCGCCGTGCGGCCGCTGTAGCGGTGCGGCTCGCGGGCGATGCGCAGGCCGCGCAGGCGGAAGCGCGCATTGGGCGCGGCCTCCACGATCCTGGCCAGCTCCGGAAAGGCCTGCGCGGTGGCGGCGGTCACGGCGTCGAAATGGCCCCAGTCCGGGGCGATCTGATGGAGCTGCGCGCGCAGATCCATGAGCCAGGCCCAGCCCGGCCGGACGGCGGCTCCGGCGTCGTAATACGTCGGGTCGTAGACCTGGAAGTAGCGCTGCGCGCGGCCCTCGTGATTGACCACCGTGCCGTCGTCTTCGGCGAAGCTGCCGGCCGGCAGGACGACCTCGGCCGCTTCGGCGGTGGCGGTCATCTGGTGATCGAGCACGATCAGCCTGGCGTTCTTGAGCGCCGCCTCCACTCGCGTGCGCGGCGCGCGGCGGTACAGATCGTTTTCCAGCACCACCGCCACGTCGGCGGCGCCGCTGGCGAGCAGTTGCAGGGCGTGCTCGAGGTCGTGGGCCGCGGCGTCGGCCGGCTGCAGCAGCGCGGCGCCGATGCTGTTGACCTCGGGCACCGCGAGCGCCAGCTCGACTTTCTTGCCGCGCGCCTTGAGGGCGCAAGCGACGTTGGCCGCGGCTTCCAGCACGCAGGCCGAGCCGCAGCCGGTGCCGGAGACCACCAGCGGGCGCTCGGCGGCGAGCAGGGTTTGCGCGATGCGCTGCGCCGCTGCCGCGAGCGGCGCGGCCAGGCCGGCGACCGCCGGGGCGTTCGGATCGATGGCATGCGCCACGGCGAAGCCCAGGCGCGCGAGGTTGTCGGGCGCTTCGCGCAGCGTCTCGACGGCGAGGTCGTCGATGCGCGTGGCATCGACGGTGGCGACGAAGATCGGGTTTTTCTGCTGCTGGCCGATGTCGGCCAGCGCCGCCGCCTGCCAGGCGGGGATGTGCCGCTCGGCGGCGAGCGCGGCCTGCTTGCCGCGCGCGGCCTGGCGCAAGGCCAGGGCGATGCGCGGCGCGGTGTTGGTCACGTCCTCGCCCAGCACCAGCACCGCGTCGGCGTGCTCCATCACCCGCAGGCTGGGGATGCGCACCTGGCCTTGACGCAGGATCTGCACGGCGCGCGCGACCAGCGCGCCTTCGAGCGCGGCGTGGCCGTCGAAAAAGTTTTCCGCGCCGACCAGGGCGCGCAGGGCGAAATTCGCCTCCAGGCTGGCGCGCGGGCTGCCGATGCCGATGGCGCGCCGCGCGGACTTGAGCAGGTTGGCGGCGTGGGCCAGCGCTTCGCCGGGCGCCACCGCGCGGCGCTCGCCGTCGCGGCGGGCCAGCGCGCGGCGCGGGCGGTCCTTGCGGTTGACGAAACCGTAGCCGAAGCGGCCGCGATCGCACAGAAAATAGTGGTTGACCGAGCCGTTGTAGCGGTTCTCGATGCGGCGGATCTCGCCGTAGCGCTCGCCCGGCGAGACGTTGCAGCCGAGCGCGCAGTGCTGGCAGACGCTGGGCGCGAACTGCAGGTCCCACTTGCGGGTGTAGTGCTCGCCGTGGGTCTTGTCGGTGAACACGCCGGTGGGGCAGACCTCGGTGAGGTTGCCGGCGAACTCGCTCTCCAGCACGCCGTCGGTCTCGCGGCCGAAGTAAACGTTGGCCGCGGTCCCGAACACGCCCAGATCGGTGCCGCCCGCGTAGTCCTTGTAGTAGCGCACGCAGCGGTAGCAGGCGATGCAGCGGTTCATCTCGTGGTTGACGAACGGCCCGAGGTACTGGTTGAGGTGCGTGCGCTTGGTGAAGCGGTAGCGCCGCGCCACGTGCCCGGTCATCACCGTCATGTCCTGCAGATGGCAGTGGCCGCCTTCCTCGCACACCGGACAGTCGTGCGGATGGTTGGTCATCAGGTATTCGATCACGCCGGCGCGGAAGGCGCGCGCCTCCGGATCGTCGATCGACAGGAAGGTGCCGTCGGTGGCCGGTGTCATGCACGACATGACGATGCGGCCCTGCCGGTCGTTCTCGTCGCGGAACTGCTTGACCGCGCACTGGCGGCAGGCGCCCACGCTGCCCAGCGCCGGGTGCCAGCAGAAGTAGGGCAGGTCGAAGCCGAGGCTCAGGCAGGCGTGCAGCAGGTTGTCGTCGGCCTCGACTTCGTAGGGCTTGCCGTCGATGTGGATGGTCGCCATGCGGGTCCCGGAGTGGTTATGCGGCGGCTTGCGCCGGCGGTCGCGCGATGCCGGCCTCGAATTCGGCGCGGAAATACTTGAGCGCGCTCTGCAGCGGTTCCATCGCGCCGGGCGCGTGGGCGCAGAACGTACGGCCGGGGCCCAAGAAGCGCGTCATCTGTTCGAGCGCCTCGAGATCGCCGGGACGGCCCTCGCCGCGCATCAGCGCCGCCAGCAGTTTTTCGGTCCACGGCAGGCCGTCGCGGCAGGGCGTGCACCAGCCGCAGGATTCGCGCGCGAAAAATTCCTCGAGGTTGCGCAGCACCGCGAGCAGATTCTGACGATCGTCCACCACGGTGATGAGACCGGTGCCCAGGCGGCTGCCGGCCTTGGCGATGGTGTCGAAGTCCATCGCCAGGTCCAGGTGCTCGGGCAGCAGGAAGTCGGTGGAGGCGCCGCCCGGCAGCCAGCACTTGAGTTTCAGGCCGTCCTGTAGGCCGCCGGCGTGTTCCTCCACGATTTCGCGCGCCGTGGCGCCGAACGGCAGCTCCCAGCATCCGGGACGCTTGACCCGCCCGGAAACGCCGTACAGCTTGGTGCCGGCGTCCTTGCTCTTGCCTTGCGACAGGCCGTGGAACCAGGCCGCGCCGTTTTGCACGATGTGCGGCACGTTGCACAGCGTCTCGACGTTGTTCACCACGGTCGGCCGGCCCCACAGCCCGGCGATCTGCGGGAAGGGCGGCTTGGCGCGCGGGTTGGCGCGCTTGCCCTCCAGGGAATTGAGCAAGGCGGTTTCCTCGCCGCAGATGTAGCGGCCGGCGCCGGTGTGCACGAAAAGCTCGTAGCTCCACGGCGAGCCGAGAATGTTTTTGCCCAGATAACCGGCGGCCTGCGCCTCGGCGATAGCCCGGTTGAGCCGTTCGGCGGCCAGCACGTATTCGCCGCGCAGGAAGATGTAGCCGCGCGTGGCTTGCAGCGCGTAGCCCGCCACGATCATGCCTTCGACGAGCTGGTGCGGATCGCCTTCCATCAACAGGCGATCCTTGAACGTGCCGGGTTCCATCTCGTCGGCATTGCACACCAGATATTTCCGCCCGGCATCCGGGCCCATGGGCACCAGACCCCATTTCACGCCGGTGGGAAAGCCGGCGCCGCCGCGGCCGCGCAGGTTGGAATCCTTGACGAGCTTGGTGATGTCGCCCGGCGCCATCTCTTTGACGGCCTTGCGCAGCGCCCGATAGCCGCCGGCGGCTTCGTAGCCCTTGCGGTCGAGCGGCGCGGCGAGATCGATGCGCGCGGTCAGCGGATGGGTTTCGGGGGAAAGACGCGCGCTCACGGGGACACCTTATGGCGGACAGAGCTGTGCAGGCTGTGCCGTGAGCGGACGCGCGCCTCCCGCACCCATTGCGCTGCGCGCAAACACCGTGTCGGCGCGCTCACGGGTAACGCTCCAGCAGTTTTTCCACGTCGGCGGCGCGGAGGTTGCCGTGCGTGTCGTCGTCGATCATCAGCACCGGTCCTTTGTCGCAGGCGCCGAGGCAGCAGATGGGCAGCAGGGTGAAGCGGCCGTCCGCCGTGGTCTGCCCCGGACCCACGCCGAGCCTGCGCTGGAGCGCGGCGAACACCTCCTCGAAGCCGGTGAGGAAGCAGGAGACGCTGTCGCAGACCTTGATCACATGCCGGCCCACCGGGCGGCGGAAGATCAGGTTGTAGAAGGTGGCCACGCCTTCCACGTCGGAGGCGGGAATGCCCAGCACCTGGCCGATCACGGCGATCGCGCCGTCCGGCACCCAGCCGTGGCGCTTCTGCACGATCTTGAGCGCCTCGATGCTGGCCGCGCGCGGGTCTTCGTAGCGCGCGATCTCGTGCTCGATGGCGGCGCGGTCTTCGTCGTGCAGCACGAACGGCTGCGCGGGCGGCAGGTCGGAGAGCTTGAGGACGCGGTCGTGGCTCATCGCGCTAACGGTCCACGTCCGCCATCACGAAATCGATGGAGGCGAGCAGCATGATCAAATCCGGGATCATGCTGCCGCGGATGATGTGCGGAATCATCTGCAGGTGCGGAAAGCTGGGCGTGCGGATGCGCGTGCGGTAGCTCATGGTGCCGCCGTCGCTGGTCAGGTAGTAGCTGTTCAGCCCCTTGGTCGCCTCGATGGCGAAATAGCCCTCGCCGGGCGGGATCACCGGGCCCCAGGACACGCCCAGGAAGTGATTGATGAGCGTTTCGATGTCGGCCAGCATGCGCTCGCGCGGCGGCGGGCAGGTCAGCGGATGATCGGCCTTGAAGGGGCCCTCCGGCATGTGCTCCAGGCACTGCCGGATGATGTGCAGGCTCTGGCGCATCTCCTCCAGGCGCACCACGGCGCGGTCGTAGGCGTCGCCGTTGGCGGCGAGCGGCACCTCGAACTCGAAGTTCTCGTAGCCGGAATAAGGCCGCGCCTTGCGCAGATCGTAGTTGACGCCGGTGGCGCGCAGGCCGGCGCCGGTGACGCCCCATTCGATCGCCTCGTCGGCGGTGTAGCGCGCGACGTCGATGGTGCGCGCGCGCAGGATGCCGTTTTTGAGCGCGGCCTTTTCGTATTCGTCGAGGCGCTTGGGCAGCCAGTCCACGAACTCCCGCACCTTGCGGTCCCAGCCCTTGGGCAGATCCGCGGCCAGCCCGCCGATGCGATACCAGGCCGGGTGCATGCGGAAGCCGGTGACCGCCTCGATCACGTCGTAGGCTTTCTGGCGGTCGGTGAACATGAAGAAGATCGGCGTCATCGCGCCGACGTCCTGCACGTAGGTGCCGAGAAACAGCAGGTGCGAGGTGATGCGGAAGAATTCCGCCATCATCACGCGGATGGTCTTGACCCGGTCCGGCACCTCGATGCCGGCGAGCTGCTCCACCGCCAGTACGTAGGGCAGGTTGTTCATCACCCCGCCCAGGTAATCGATGCGGTCGGTGTAGGGGATGAAGGTGTGCCAGGATTGGCGCTCGGCCATCTTTTCGGCGCCGCGGTGGTGGTAGCCGATGTCCGGCACGCAATCCACGATCACCTCGCCGTCCAGTTGCAGCACGATGCGGAAGGCGCCGTGCGCGGACGGATGGTTGGGACCGAGGTTCAAGAACATGTAATCGTGGTCGGGATCGGCGCGCTTCATGCCCCATTCCTCGGGGTTGAAGCGCAGCGCTTCCTGCTCGGCGTCTTGCCGCGCCTGGTCGAGCAGGAAGGGATCGAACTCGGTGGCGCGCGCCGGATAGTCCTTGCGCAGCGGATGGCCTTGCCAGGTGCGCGGCAGCAGGATCCGCTGGAGGTTGGGGTGCCCCTCGAACACGATGCCGAACAGGTCCCAGGTCTCGCGCTCGTACCAGTTGGCGTTGGCCCACAGCCGGGTGATCGTGGGCAGGGTGGGCTTGTCGCCCGACAGCGCCACCTTCAGGCGCACGTCGCCGTGCCCGCGCGTGGCGATGTCGCGCTCGATCGACAGCAGGTGGTAGAAGACGGTGAAATCCGCCGGCGGCAGACCGGCACGATGGCGGCGTAGGCGTTCGTCCACCGCGTGCAGGTCGAGCAGCATGCGGTAGGGCCGCGGCACCTCGTGCTTCAAGAAGCGCAGCACTTCGAGCAGGCGCTCCTTCGGCACCCACAGCGTGGGCACCCCGTCCTTGGTCGGCTGGTAAGTGAACGTCGTCTGGCCGAAGCGCGCGTAGAGCTCGCGCACCACCTCCGGCAAGGCGGCGGGCGCGACGGGTGGGGCCAGCGGGGCGTCTTCGGCCATGCGCTTAAACCTGATCGGGCGTGCGCAGGGTGGTCTGCGCGCGGCGCGCGGCGGCCTTGACGTCGCGCTGGGCCGGCGGCGGCAGGCGGTACACGCCCTGGTCGCCGACCACCCAGGACAGCGGGCGGTGCTCGGTGCCGATGGCATCCTGCAGCAGCATCAAGGCCTGCAGGAAGGCCTCCGGCCGCGGCGGGCAGCCGGGGATGTACACGTCCACCGGCAGGAACTTGTCCACGCCCTGCACCACGGAATAGATGTCGTACATGCCGCCGGAGTTGGCGCAGGCGCCCATGGAGATCACCCAGCGCGGTTCGACCATCTGTTCGTACAGGCGCTGCACCACCGGCGCCATCTTGATGAAGCAGGTGCCGGCGATGACCATGAGGTCGGCCTGGCGCGGGCTGGCGCGGATCACTTCCGAACCGAAGCGGGCGATGTCGTGCGGGCTGGTGAAGGCGGTGGCCATCTCCACGTAACAGCACGACAGGCCGAAGTTGTACGGCCAGATCGAGTTCTTGCGGCCCCAGTTGACCAGCTTTTCGAGCGTGGTGGTCAGCACCGTGCGGTGGACCTGCTGCTCGATGTAACCGCTCCCCTGGTTGACGCCGGGGCGCTGATAGGAGCGGCGCGCCTGCGGATCGATGCGTTGCAGGGTGTATTCCATCGCGATCCTCAGTGTTTCGCTGCGGCGGCGCTTACGGCGGTGCGCACATGCGGCCGCGGGCGCGGCCGCGGCGCCCAGTCCAGCCCGCCCAGACGCCAGACATAAACGAGGCCCACCAGCAACACGACGATGAAGATCGCCGCTTCGACGAAACCGGCCCAGCCGCTGTCGCGCAGCGCCACGGCCCAGGCGTAAAGGAACACGGATTCCAGGTCGAAGATGACGAAGAACATCGCCACCAGGTAAAACTTGGCCGAGATGCGCAAGCGTCCGCTGCCGACCGAGACCACGCCGGACTCGAAGGGCTCGTACTTGGCGCGACCGGTGTTGCGTCCGCCCAGCACCCAGGCCAGCAGCAGCATCAGCGCCACGATGCCGGCCACCGCCGCGGCATAGACCACAAGCCCCCAGGCTTGCGGCGACTGCGGCAGGTTTTCGATCAGGAAGCGCACGGCCGACCTCACGAAAAATAGCGGTTACGGTTTGCGTCGCCGTGCGTATCGAAGCGGGGCCTGAGGCCCGCGGCGACGGCGACTGCACGCAGGCCGATATGATACGCCATCGCTTTCTCGATGGCAGCGCCGCCGCCCTCGAAACCACGGGGAGTCCAGTGTCCGAAATCCTGCTTCGCCTCAAGCCGCGCGAGGATCGCCGCCTGCGCGCCGGCCACCTGTGGATCTACTCCAACGAGATCGACACCGCGCGCACGCCGCTTAAATCCATCCCGCCCGGCAGCCTGTGCCGGATCGAGGACGCGCGCGGGGCGCCCCTGGGCACCGCTTACGTCAACCCGCACGCGCTGCTGTGCGCGCGCCTGCTTTCCAGCCGCTGTCCGGCGCGCATCGATGCCGACTGGTTCGCCCGCCGCCTGCACGCCGCGCTGGCCTTGCGCGAAAAAATCTACGCGCAGCCGTACTACCGACTGGTTTACGGGGAGTCCGACGGCTTGCCGGGCCTGGTGGTCGACCGCTACGGCGATGTGCTGGTGGTGCAGATCGCGACCGCCGGCATGGAAGCGCTCAAGCCCGTGCTCCTCGACGCGCTGCAGCGCGCGCTCGCGCCGCGCGGCATCCTGTTGCGCAACGACGGCGGCGCGCGCGAGGCCGAAGACCTGCCGCGCTACGTCGAGTCCCTGGGCGAAGTGCCGGACACCTTGTCGCTGGAAGAAGGCGGGATTCGCTTCGAGCTGGCGCCGCGTACCGGACAGAAGACCGGCTGGTTCTACGACCAGCGCGACAACCGCGACCGGCTCGCCCGCTACGCGCAAGGCGCGCGCGTGCTCGACGTCTTCAGCTACGCCGGCGCCTGGGCGCTGCGCGCGCACGGCTGCGGCGCGCGCGCGCTGACCTGCGTGGACAGCTCGGCGCCGGCGCTGGAAGCGGCGACCCGCAACGCCCAGCTCAACGGCGCGCGCCTGGAAACGCTGCGCGGCGAGGCGCTGGACGTGCTTCAGGCGCTGGCCGCCGAAGGGCGGCGCTTCGAGCTGGTGATCCTGGATCCGCCGGCGCTGATCAAGCGCGCGAAAGACCATGCCGCGGGACTGAGCCTCTACGCCCGCTTGAACCGCGCAGCCCTCAAGCTGCTCGCGCCGGGCGGGTTCATCGTGTCCTGTTCCTGTTCGCAGGCGCTTGCCGCCGAGGAGCTGCAGCGCGTGCTGCTGCGCGAGTCGCGCGCGCTCGGCCGCCGGCTGTCGATCCTGGAACAAGGCGGGCAGGGACCGGACCACCCGGTGCATCCTGCGATTCCCGAGACGCGCTACCTCAAAGCCTATTTCGGCGCGCTGCGCGACGACGGATTCCGCGACGCGCGAATCGTGTAATCTCCCGCAGCCACGATCGCCATCCGCCATGCTCGTCCATCCCGACATCGATCCCGTCGCCTTCCGTCTCGGCCCGCTCAAGGTGCATTGGTACGGGTTGATGTACCTGCTCGGGTTCTGGGGCTGCTGGTGGCTGGGCACGGTGCGCGCGCGCTTCCCGCACGTGCACTGGCCGCGCGAGCGCGTCGGCGACGTGCTGTTCTATGTGGTGCTGGGCGTGATCCTCGGCGGGCGCATCGGCTACATCCTGTTCTACGCCTATGACCCGCAGGGTCACTGGCTGGAGTGGCAGGATCCGCTCACCGTGTTCCGCATCTGGGACGGCGGCATGTCTTTCCACGGCGGCCTGCTCGGCGTGATCGTGGCGATGATGCTCTTCGCCCGCCACCAGAAGCTCACTTTCTGGAACGTGGCGGACTTCTGCGCCACGCTCGTTCCCTTCGGCCTGTTCACCGGCCGCATCGGCAATTTCATCAACGGCGAGCTGTGGGGCAAGCCCACGAGTCTGCCCTGGGGCATGGTGTTCCAGAGCGCGCCGGATCGACTGCCGCGCCACCCCAGCCAGCTCTACGAGGCCGCGCTGGAGGGCCTGGTGCTGCTCGCGATCCTGTGGGGGTTCGGCCGCAGGCCGCGGCCGCCGGCGGCGTCGAGCGGCCTGTTCCTGCTGGGCTACGGCGTGTTCCGTTTCCTGATCGAGTTCGTGCGCGTGCCCGACGCGCAGCTCGGCTATCTGCACTTCGGCTGGATGACCCGCGGCCAGGAGTTGTGCCTGCCGATGATCGCTTTCGGCCTGCTGTTTTTGTGGATGGCGTATTCCGGAAAGACGCCGGGAAAGACGGCGGAGACGCGCGACGATGCGCCAGTATCTTGAACTGATGCGCACGGTGCTGGAGCGCGGCGTGGAAAAAAGCGACCGCACCGGGGTGGGCACGCGCTCGATCTTCGGCCATCAGATGCGGTTCGATCTCCAGCAGGGATTCCCGCTGCTGACCACCAAGAAGCTGCATCTCAAATCCATCGTGGTGGAATTGCTGTGGTTCCTGCGCGGGGACACCAATGTGCGGTTTCTGCACGAGCACGGCGTGACCATCTGGGACGAATGGGCCGACGAACACGGCGAGCTCGGCCCGGTGTACGGCCGCCAGTGGCGCTCCTGGCCGACTCCCGACGGCCGCCACATCGACCAGATCCAGAGCCTGCTCGAACAGCTCAGGAAGAATCCCGACTCGCGGCGCATGATCGTCTCGGCCTGGAACGTCGGCGAGCTGGACCGGATGAAGCTCGCGCCCTGCCATTGCCTGTTCCAGTTTTACGTCGCGCAGGGCCGGCTTTCCTGCCAGCTCTACCAGCGTTCCTGCGACATCTTCCTCGGCGTGCCGTTCAACATCGCCTCGTACGCGCTGCTCACGCTGATGGTGGCGCAGGTGACGGGTTACGCGCCGGGCGAGTTCATCTGGACCGGCGGCGACTGCCATCTCTATCTCAACCACCTCGAACAGGCGCGCGAGCAGCTCAAGCGCGAGCCGCGCCGGCTGCCGCGCATGCGGCTCAATCCCGAGGTCAAGGATTTGTTCGCGTTCCGCTACGAAGACTTCACGCTGCTGGACTACGATCCGTGGCCGCACATTCCCGCCCCGGTCGCCGTCTAGCGGTCGTCCTCGCCTTGCTGATCGCGGGTTGCGCCGCTGGCGCCGGCAGCCGCATCGCCGCCGAGTTTCCGCACCCGCCCCAACCGCGCGCCATCGATTACGCCGTGGGCGGGCATCACGTCCACTCCGTCGAAATGTCCGGCGGGCGCGAGGCACGCATCGTCTTCATTCACGGCGCCCCGGGCGACTGGACCGACTGGGCGGCTTTCCTGCGCGATCCCCGGCTGCGCGCGCACGCCGAGTTGATCGCGCCCGACCGGCCGGGCTATGGCGCGTCCGACCCCGGTCTGGCGGTGACCGGGCTTGCCGCGCAGGCGCGGGCGCTCGCGCCGCTGCTGCGCGGTGTGCCGACGCTGCTGGTCGGCCATTCCTACGGCGGTGCGGTGGCGGCCGAGCTGGCGGTGGAAGACTCCGCCCAAGTGCGCGGTCTGGTGCTGATCGCGCCCTCGATCGACCCCAAGCTCGAAGCGCCGCGCTGGTACGACCGGCTGATGGCCGGCTGGCCGCTGCACGCGCTGCTCGATCGGCAGGTCCGGGTTGCCAACCGCGAGACGCTGGCCCTGCAGCCGCAATTGGCCTCGCTGTGGGCGCGGCTGCGCGCGGCGGCTTTTCCGGTGACGCTGATCCAGGGCGAGGACGACGTCTCGGTGGACCCGCAAACCGCGGACGATCTGCAAGCCTGGCTGCCGGCCTCGCGCCTGCGCGTGATCCGCGTGCCGGGCGCCGATCACGAGCTGCCGTGGCGCGAGCCGCGGCTCGTGACCGACGCCATCCTCGCGCTGCTGGCGCGCACCGCGCGCGGTGCCGTGTCATGAGCGCCGCGACCGAGCTGATCCTGGTGGCCGCCGTCGCCGACAACGGCGTGATCGGCCGCGGTGGCGCCATGCCCTGGAGGCTGCCGGAGGATCTCAAGCGTTTCCGCCGGCTCACCTGGGGCAAGACCCTGCTGATGGGACGGCGCACCTTCGCGTCGCTCGGCCGGCCGCTGCCCGGGCGCGAGAACTGGGTGCTCACTCGCGATCGGACTTTCGCGCCGCCCGGCGTGCGGGTGTTCCACAGCATCGAGGCCGCACTGGCCGCCGCCCCGGCCGAACTGTACGTGATCGGCGGCGCCGAGCTTTATCGCCAGACCCTGCCGTCGGCGCGGCGCATCGAGCTGACCGAAGTGCATGGCACGCCCGAGGGCGATACGCATTTTCCGGCGTTCGATCGCAGGCGCTGGCGCGAAACGGCGCGCGAAGATCATCCCGCCGACGCGCGACACAGCGATCCCTACAGCTTCGTCAGCCTGGTCCGCGCTTGAGCGGGATCATTGAACGGCGGACGCGCGCCGCCGATCATGGGCCATGCGTTCTTCATTCCCGGCTCGCCGCACCGCTGTCGTCCTGGCGCTCGCGCTGTGGCTGGCGGTTTCGCCGGTCCAGCCGGTCCTGGCCGATGCGACGGCGCCTTGGCCTGCGATCCGCGCGATCGAGTTCTCCGGCAACCGGACGACCCGCCCGGTCACCATGCTGCGCGAGCTGGTGGTGCACGTGGGCGATGCGGCCGATCCGGTCAAGATCGAGCAGAGCCGTCAGGCGGTGCTGGACTTGGGCCTGTTCCGCTCGGTCGAGGTCAGCCAGCGACCGTACGAGGACGGCGTGGCGCTGAACTTCACCGTGCGCGAGAAGTGGTACGTGTTGCCGCTGCCGCGAGTGGACGCCAATGCCGAGGGCGAATACGCCTACGGCGGCCAGTTGCGCTGGAACAATCTGTTCGGGCTCAACCAGACCCTGCAGCTCCAGGTGCTGGAGCGCAAGCTCAAGGAGCCGGGGCGCAGCGGCCAGTTCAGTTACAGCGGCAGTTATTCGATTCCTTTCATCGGCGACGGCCGCAGCGGCCTGTTTTTCTCCGGCGGCCACGCCGTCCAGGACTCGATCGACGGCGCGGGCCAGCATTACGACGAGACTTTCGATTCGGCGCAGGGCCTGTGGACTTATAGTCTGTCGTCGGCTTCACTGAGCCACGGCTGGAGCATCGGCACCGGCCTGCTGTGGCAGCGCGAGAACACCGCCGGCGAGTTCGCGCCGGCCCCCCAGGGCCATGCCACGGCGCTGGTCGCCTACGAGAGTGACAACGATTTGCGCTACCAGGTCTACAGCGAGGAAGGCACGCTGTTCGGCGCGCGCCAGGAGTACGCCATCGACGGGCTGGCTTCGGATTACGGTTACTCGCGCTACACCGCCGACTATTTCCACGCCTGGCATCTGGGCAGCACACCGCACCAGAGTCTGCAGTTTCTGGCCGACGCCGGCGCCTACCTGGGGGGGGCGGCCAGCCGGCCGCACAACGCCTTCGGTCTGGGCGGTTCCAGTCGCCTGCGCGGTTACGACAAGGATTTCGTCCAGGGCGACGCGGTGTGGTCCGTGTCCGGCGAGTACCTGCGGCCGCTGCACTGGAACTGGCTGCGCCTGCTGGTCGTCGGCGAAGCCGGCAGCGCCTATCCGCGTTTCGGTCAGACCGGCAGCCGTCCGGTCTATGCCTCGATCGGGCTCGGATTGCGCCTGCGCATCGTCTGGCTGGTCAACGTCGAGGTCGAAGCCGGCGTGGCGGCGCCGCTGGTGGACGGCCATCGCCTGCGACTGTTCGCGGGCAGCGTCTGAGGGCAGTGGCCCGAACGCCATGGGGCGCAGGCATTTGGTATAAGAACGCAAGGCTTACATCAAGAGGAAAGGACGTGGCGGATCTCAAAACGCAGTTCGAGCAGGCGCAGAAGGACGTCAAGACGCTGAAGGCGCGTCCCAGCAACGAGGATTTGCTGACGCTGTATGCCCTGTACAAGCAAGGCAGCGTGGGCGACGTGTCCGGCAGCCGTCCCGGCATGCTCGACCCGGTCGGCCGCGCCAAGTACGACGCCTGGGCCAGGCTCAAAGGCAAGTCGAAAGACGAAGCGATGAAGCGTTACGTGGCCAAGGTCAAGGAATTGCTCGCTCGCTAGCCTTTGCGTTCTACAAGAGCAGGGCCGTCGCCAGACCGAGATAGAGGCTGATGCCGATGATGTCGGTGGTGACGGTGAGGAAGATGCTCGAGGCGGTCGCCGGATCGGCGCCGCAGCGCCGCAGGATGGAGGGCACCGCCACGCCAGCGAAGCCGCCGGTGAGGCAGGCGCCGGTCATCGCCAGCCACACCACCAGCGCGAGTTTGAGCGGATTGGCGTTGTGCTGGCTGACGCCGTAGAAATACATCACCGTTCCCGAGACGAGTCCGATCAGCGCGCCGTTGAGCGCGCCGAGCAGGATCTCCTTGCGCAGCAATCGTGCGCCGACGCCGCGCTGGTACTCGTTGAGCGCGATGCCGCGCAGCGTGACCGCCAGGGTCTGGCAGCCGGTGTTGCCGGCCACGCTGGACAAGATGGGCAGGAAGGCGGTGAGCACCACGAGCTGTTCCAGGGTGCCGTTGAACAGGCTGACGATGAAGCCGACCACCACGCCGGTCAAGAGATTGACCTCCAGCCAGGGATGGCGCAGCTTGAGGCTGCGCGGCCAGGGCGTGAGCAGGCGCTCCTCGTTGCCGACGCCGACCATGCGGCCGCTCTGGGCGCTGATCTCGAAGGCGCGCGCCTCGAACAGGGCGGCACCAGCGACCGTGCCGAGCAGCTTGCCCGCTTCGTCGCACACCGGGTAGAGCGGATAATGACGGCGTGCGGTTTCGCGCATCGCTTGCTCGACCGTGGCCTGCGGCTTCAAGGCGAACGGCTGGGCGAGCATCACCTCCTCGACTCGAGTTTCCGGCGAGGCCAGAAGCAAATCGCGCATGGTGACGACGCCCTGCAGGCGGCCCGCCTCGTCCACCACGTAGGCATAGATCACCAGTTGACTGGCCGACAGCTCGCGGATCCGCGCGACCAGTTCGGCCACGCGCGCGCCGAGCGGGAACACCGCATTGGCCGGCGTCATCAATCGGCCGACGCTGTCTTCCGGGTAACGTTCCGCTTCCACCGGCTGGCGGAGGCGCTCGTCGAGGGCGCTGAGCGCGGTGCGGCGGGTCTCGTCGTAGCGTTCCAGGAGCGCGCGGCGGCTATGCCCGTCGAGCTCGGCTAGCGCCGCGGCGATCACCGCGTCGGAATGGTTTTGCAGAAGCGCGAAAGCGTCGGATGGCGCGCGCTTGCGCAGCGCGGTGACGAGCCGGCGCACCTCGCTCGCATCGGCTGCGGCGGTGAGGTTTGGACTGGACATGGCAATCCCCGGAGGACTCTCTGAGCGGTGGCGCCCCGATCTTAGCCCGAAACCTCAATCCCGCGACCGGGCATGGCGCTCATTCCAGAAAGCGATCCGCGTGGCGCAAAGCGTCGCAGGCAAGCCGGACGCGTTCCGGCACGGCAGGCCGATACGGCGTCCTCCTGCCTCCGAAGTCGTCGCGACGACGTAGAGAGGACATGCTTTCCCTCCTGGCCCTGAGCGCGGTGCTCGCGACGAATGCGCCGGCCTATTTCGTGCCGGCCGATGACGACCAGGTGCTGCAGCGGGTTCCCACGATCGCCGATCCGCGCGTTCGTCACATGGAGTCCTTGCGTGCGCTCCACGAGCGTCGGCCGCAAGATCTTGAGGCCGCGCTCGCCCTGGCACGGGCCTATCTCGACTATGGTCGCGGCACGGGCGACGCCCGTTATCTCGGCCGCGCCGAGGCCGTGATCGAGCCCTGGCTGCGACTCGCCACACCGCCCTTGGACGTATCGCTGGTGCACGCGACCATCCTTCAGAGCCGGCACGACTTCGATGCCGCGCGCGCGCAGCTCGAAGCCCTCTTGCAGCGCGACCCCGGCAACGATCAGGCCTGGCTCACGCTGGCCTCGGTGCAGTTGGTGCAAGGCGAGCCCGAGGCCGCCCGGCGCTCCTGCGCCCGCCTGATCGGCGGTCCGGATGCGCTGGCGGCGCTGGCCTGTCTGGCGGCGGTCAACATGGTCAACGGACGCGCGGCCGATGCCTACGAGAGTCTTGCGCGGATCGTCGGCCGCGCGCCGCCAGCCGCACCGCAGGTACGGGCCTGGACCGAGGGCCTGCTCGCCGACGCGGCGAGATCCTTGGGGCACGATGCGCTCGCCGAACGGCATTTCCAGGCGGGCCTGCAGGCCGCGCCGGGCGACAATTTCCTGCTCGCCGACTATGCCGATCTCCTGCTCGACCTCGGGCGGAATGGCGAGGCGCTGGCCCTGGTCAAGGATTATTCGGCTTCCGATACCTCGTTCCTGCGTCAAGTGCTGGCCGAGCAGCGACTGGGCCTGCCGCAGGCACAGGCCGATGCCGCGCAGATGGCCGCCCGTTTCGCGGACGAGGCCCGGCGCGGCAGCCGCCTGTATCTGCGCGAACAGGCCCGCTTCGTACTGGAGGTGGAGCGCGATCCCGCACGCGCGTTGGCGCTGGCGCAGGACAACTGGCGCAGTCAGCGCGCGCCCGAAGACGCGCGCCTGCTGCTGGCCGCGGCGCTGGCCGCCGATCAGCCGGCGGTCGCAGCGCCGGCCGTTGCGCTGGTGGAGCGCACGCATCTGGAAGACCCGCGCGTGCGCGAGCTGTTGCGCCGACTGCGGCGTGCGCAGGACGGCGCGCCGTGAGGGCGATCGCGCGCTGGCGCCTGGTTCTGCTCTGCGCGGCCGCCCTGGCGCCTGCGGCCTGGGCGCACAAGGAAAGCGACAGCTATCTGCGGCTGAGACCGGATCCCGCCGATGGACGGCGGCTGCTGGGGCAGTGGGACATCGCGATCCGCGACCTGGCTTTCGTCCTGCCGCTCGACGCCAATGGCGATGGCGCGGTGACCTGGCGCGAGCTCAAAGCCCAGCGTCAGGCGATCGAGCGCTACGCGCTGGCGCATCTTTCGATCCGTGGGGACGGTCTCGTCTGTCCGATCCGTGCTTCGGATCAGGGTGTGGCCGAACACAGCGACGGGGCTTACGACGTCATCGTCTTCGAGGCGCGCTGCGACAAGGACACGCCGCAGAAATTGACCCTGGCGTACGACCTGTTCGCGGATGTCGATCCCTACCACCGGGCCATCGTCCGTTACAGCGCCGGCCAGCGGACGATCAATGACGTCCTCGGTCCGCAGCACGCCTCGGTCACGCTGGATCTGCGACATCCCCAGCGGTTGCGACAGTTCTGGGATTTCGTGGTGGACGGGCTGTGGCACATCTGGACGGGGCCGGATCACCTGTTGTTCGTCACCAGCTTGCTGCTGCCCGCCGTGCTGGTCTGCCGCCGCCGGCCGCGCGCTTGGGGCGACGCCGGCGATTGGCAGCCGGTCACGGGCTTCTGGCCGGCCGCCTGGGAGCTGATCAAGGTGATTTCCGGCTTCACCGTCTCGCATTCGGTGACGCTCACCGCGTCGGTGCTGGGCTATGTGGACCTGCCCAGCCGCCTGGTGGAATCGGGCATCGCCGCCTCGGTGATGGTGGCGGCGCTCAACAATCTGCACCCGCTGGTCACGCGCAGGGCCTGGCTGGTCGCGTTCGGATTCGGATTCATCCACGGGTTGGGGTTCGCCAGCGCCCTGGCGGGTCTCAGTCTGCCGCCCGCGGCGATGGCGCTGGCGCTCGGCGGTTTCAATCTGGGGGTGGAGCTCGGCCAGGAGTCGGTGGTCTTGCCGCTGCTGGCGATCGCGTACCTGTTGCGCGGCACCGCATTTTATCGACGCGGCGTGCTGCGCGGCGGTTCGGCGCTGATCGCGGGTTTGGCCGCGCTCTGGCTGGTGCAACGCGCCCTGGACTGGAACGTGCCGGCGCTGCGCTTCTTGACCCCCGGTTGAGAAAAACCCCGCGCGAGGCGGGGTTAAGGGGACGCGGGGACTTGGGAGATTGGCGTTACATGAACAGCGAGTCGAACTGGTCGGGATCCTCGGAACTGGTGTCGAGATTCAGAGTATTGATGTCCACCGGCAAGGCGGTTTCGGTGGTCTGATTGCGGATCAGATCGATCACGAAGCTGGCCAGCGGTGTTGGGCTCATGTTGCCGTTGCCGGTTCCGTTGCCGCCGCCGTGTCCGCCTCCGCAGGCGCTCAGCAGAAGGGCGCTAAGCGCTGCCACGATTCGAAGTGTCTTGTGCATGGCGTGGATTCCTCAATTGCCGTCGGCCGGGAAGCCGTTTTGCCCGTTGGGTGAACCGGGAACCGGAGTTTTGAGATACGGAAAGCCGTTGTCGAAATCGGCCGCGCTGACCGATACCCCGTCCGTGTAAGCGGGATGGCTGCCGTCGGGTTTCTGGTTCGGATCGCTCGCACCCAGCAGCGCGCCCATCGCCACGCGCAGCTCGATGTCCACCACGTCGTCGCCAGGACGGCGGCCATTGGGGAAGCCGGCCGGGTCGCAACCCGGATTGCTGAGACTGAGCATGCCGGCGTTGGTGAAACATTGCAGCGCACCCAGATTGTTCTGGCCGCTCGCTGCTGTCGCCGGCACGGCCACGTTGAGTCGCAGCATTTCGCCGGGAACCACGTTGGCCGGCTGATTCACGCCCGGCACGCCGGTCAAGAACGCGGCGACCAGGTCGTTGCGCGGCGTGGGCGGTACCTTGGCCGCATCGCCGAACAGGGCGTTGAGCAGCACGGGCAGGGTGGGATTCGTCACGTAGTCCAGGAACTGTGCGTCGTCCTTGGGCTCGGAGGCGTTGAACTTGTCCTTGTCCGTGATGCCGATGACGAGCTCGTTGACCAGCGGCGAAGACAAGCGCGAGACTTGGGTCCAGGCGCCGCCGGCCACCTCCGGTCCGGTTTGAGGTCCGCCGCTGGCGTTCTGGCCGGTGGCCGGGCCGTTGGGCTTCGGGTTGAACACGTGCGCCTGACGCACGCTCGAGGTGGTCCAGGCGCCGATGATGGGGCTTGTGGTTTCTGCGGCGTCCTTACCGTCGGCGGTCAGGCAGGCGACGGGCACCTCCAACGCCAGTGTGGTGATGTTCTTGTCGCCGATGGTGTTGGGATTGCCACTGGTGTTGCCCAGCGGATTGAGATTGACTAGATCGAAGGCCTCGCCCAAATTGACCGCGAAACCCTCTTTGCGTTGGCCCACGAATACCTTGCCCGGCGTGGAGCAATCGGGGATGGCGATACTGTAAATGTATTGTGCCGCGTAGGCGGCATAGTCCGGGATGGACTTTTGACCGATGTTGTCCACGGGTTTGGTGAACACGCTTGCGCCACCGTTGGCGTTCGTCACCGGCATGGCTTTGCCCGAGCGACGTCCGTCGCGCACCAGCGTCACCGTGTAGGTTTCCGCGCGGTTCAAGGTGGGCGTCGTGCTGTTGCTGGGCGGCAGGTTGATCAGGGGGATCGCCAGCATCTTGCCGTCACCGGTCGGCACGGTGAGGCCCTGGTAGCTGTTCTGGAAGCGGAACTGGAAGGTGAGGTCCTCGCGGGCGTCGCCGTTGTTGTCGATGTTGATCTCGTAGAGCGCGTTGGGATCCAGCGCGAAATAGTTCGGTCCGCCGTAGCTGTCCTGCAAAGGATTGTAGTTGGCCAGAAAGGTCACGTAGCCGCCGTCGCCGGACAGCGGCCGGTCGTCGCCATAGCTGCGGAACATGTAGAAGTCCGTGCCATCCCAGGTCGGATGCTGGGCGATGAACGGTGCCTCCCGATGACTCGAGGCCAAAGCCGCGCCGCCAACCAGCAGAGCGGACAAAACGAACCACAGTCGCGATGGTTTCATAGCTCGCATCCTCCAGAGGTTGAACTCCCACCGCGCTATACGTCCCGTGCAGGCGTTCGGATGCACAGGGCCTGCACGCGACGCGCATCCGTTCAAAGCCGCGCCCCGTAAAGCGTGTGAAGTTTCGAAAAATCTGCATACGCGGAGCAGGGGGAACGGGCATGTGGCATCGAGTGCAAAACGTCGTGCGTCTTGGTGCGGCGCTGGCGGTCTGTGCCGCTATGCCCGTTTTGGCCGACGAGGCGCGGACCGTCGCGCAACTGCCCGGGGTCACGGTGTTGGGCGAGCGTTTCGCCGGCGCTTCCGAATCGGCCACCATGGGCACGGTGTACGCGGGCGAATTCCAGGATCTTCCGCTGGCGCGGGTGGGCGAGTTGCTGGAGGTCGTGCCCGGCTTGATCCTGACCCAGCACAGCGGCGAGGGCAAGGCTAATCAGTATTTCCTGCGCGGATTCAACCTCGATCACGGGACCGATATCTCGGTCAACGTGGACGGAGTGCCGGTCAACCTGCCTTCCCATGCCCACGGCCAGGGTTATGCCGATCTCAATTTTCTGATTCCCGAGCTGGTCGAGCGGATCGAGTTCCGCAAAGGGCCGTACTACGCGGCCTACGGCGATTTCGCCGCGGCTGGGGCGCTCGATCTTCGGTATTTCGATCGGCTGCCGGAAAATCTCCTGCAGTTCAGCGGCGGCAGTTTCGGGGATTACCGCGGTTTGTCCGCGGGATCCGCCGGATTATTCTCCGGCACACTGCTCTATGGCCTGGCCGCGGAGCACTTCGACGGTCCTTTCGCGCATCGCGGTTCCGACAAGGGGACTCTGGTGCTGCGCTATACCCATGCCGTCGGCGGCGGGCTTGCGCATCTCACCGCGACCGGCTACGACACGCGCTTCAATTCCACCGATCAGATTCCGGCGCGCGCCGTGGCCCAGGGCCTGATCGGTCCTTTCGATTGCATCGATTGCACCGACGGCGGCCGCAGCTACCGTTATGGACTGACCGGGGATTTGCAGCGTCCGCTGGGGTCCGGGATTTTTGCGGCCAGCGCTTACGCCTACCGTTACCATCTGAATCTTTACTCCGACTTCACGTATTTCCTGGAAGATCCGGCCAACGGCGACCAGTTCGAGCAGTACGACAGCCGCAACGTGTATGGCGGGCGCGCCGCCTACGATTTTTCGACCTCCTGGCTGGGGCTGAGATTCGACCACGAGGCTGGCGCCCAGCTGCGCTTCGACGACATCGATCCCGTTGCGCTCTACGACACGCGCGCGCAACGGCGGCTGAGCGCCGTCAGCGTGGACCAAGTGCAGGAACTGGGCATCGCCGCCTACGTGCAGAGCACGGTGCACGTCCTGGAGCGATTGCGCCTGCAGCCCGGTCTGCGTGTGGACAGGTATCATTTCAACGTCGAGTCCAACTTTTCGCAGAACGTCGGGGCGCGTTCCGCCAGCCTCTGGCAGCCCAAGCTCAACCTGATCGCCGGGCCGTTCGCCAAGACCGAATTCTTCGTCAATCTCGGCAAGGGCTTCCATACCAACGACGCGCGGGGCACGACTCAGACGCTGGTGTTCGACCCCCGCCAGCCGCCGGGCCAGCAGTTCACGCCGACCGCCGCAGTGACGCCCATCGCCGCGGCACGCGGCCTGGATGTGGGGCTGCGCAGCACGGCCTTGCCAGGCGTGGAGTTCTCGGCCAGTTACTTCATCCTGCATCTGGATTCGGAACTGACGTTTTCGGGTGACACGGCGGGCAGCGAGCCGAACGCCGCTTCGACGCGCGAAGGCATCGAGACCGCCTTGAGCTGGAAGCCGCTGGCGGGGCTGGTCGTGGACGCGAGTTACGCCTATTCGCATGCGCGCTTTCGGGATCCCGATCCGGCCGGACAGCACATCCCGGAAGCGGCGACCAGTGTCGCCGGCCTGACGGCGGTATACCGCGATCCCAAGGGGTACGACGCCGAACTCAAGTTCCGCTATTTCGGTCCGCGTCCGCTCACCCAGGATGGCGCCGTGTCCTCGCGCGCGACCAAGGTCGTGGATCTCGGCGCCGGATATCTCCTGACACGGCACGTGCGGGTCGGCTTGGAGCTGCTCAACGTCTTCGACAGCCGCGATCACGACATCGATTATTTCTACACTTCGCGTCTGCCCGGCGAGCCCGCCGCGGGAGTGGACGATTTCCATTTCCATCCCGTGGAGCCCTTATCCGTACGGGCGGAGCTCAGTTACCGATACTGAGACTCCAGGATCAAACCGCCGGCGTATAGTGGACGTGGGCGTCTTCTTCCGGGCCGTGTCGCTGCACCGGCACCAGGTGCAAATGCCCGTGACTGACGCCGCGCTCCGCGAGCAAGGTATCGGCGTAACGCCGCATGGCTGCGATCCGGCCTTTGAGTAGCTGCACTTCCAGGCAATGATCGGCGTCCAGATGGACGTGAACGGTCGAAAGGCAGGTCGTGTGGTGACGGTGCTGGTGTTCGGTCAGCCGTTCGGCCAGGCGGCGTTCGTGATGGTTGTAGACGTAGGTGAGGCTGGCGACGCAATGCCCCTCCTCGGATTCGACGAGTTCGCGCTCCAGCCGCTCGCGCAGCAGGTCGCGAAACGCTTCCGAGCGCTGGGCGTATCCGTGCGCCTTGGCCCAGGCCTCGAAACGCTCGGCCAGCGCATCGTCCACCGACAGGGTGATTCGGCGCACTAAAAACCCGCCCAAGGGATGAAGGTTTCGCTCGCAAGTGTCCGGCAAGCGCGCCGAGCTCGCAAGCGCGGACCCACAAAAAAGGGCCGCGTGTGCGGCCCTGAGTGTCAGCGGGACTTCAAACCTAACCGGCCTGCCTGGCGTTGTGCTTTTTGTTGTAGATCCGATGACTCTGGACGTTTTCTTTGTGCTGGATGCGGGCTTGTTCGGTCGCGTTCACCCGGCCGTTGGCCGCGGCGTGGGCTTGTGCCCGGTCCACGCGGGCTTGGCCCGCCTCCAGTTTTCCCGCCTCCCGGTTGGTGAGGCGACCGGATTGAAGACCTTGCTCGATGCGGTCTTGCTGGTTCAGGTTGCGCTGCACGTCGGCTTGTAGGCGTTCCGAGGATTTGGAGTTCGGGTTGCCGGTCACGGCGTTGTGCTTGTCCGCATAGATTTCCTGGCTCACGCGGTTCTGCTCGGCATTGATGCGCGCTTGCTCGGCTGCCGAAATCGAGCCATTGCGATCGGCGCGTTTTTCCATCTGGTCGATGTGCGCTTCTTGGCGCTCGAGCCGGCCGGCTTCATGCGTAGTGAGCTGTCCGGATTTGAGTCCCTGCTCGATGCGCTGCTGCTGATTGACGTCACGCTGCACATCGAGCGTGTTGCGGTCCTGGATGCTTGCCGCCGGCGTCTGCACCTGGGCCTGGGTAGTGACCGTCGCGCCGGTTTGAGCGAAGGCCGCCGGGATCGCCAGCGCTGCTGCGGCTAGGGGCACATAGAAGAGGTGGGGCGTTTTCATGCTCGGATCTCCTGGGTCTGAATGTCGTCTGTGGCTGCGACGATGGGAAGACGACCATCCCTCGTCGGGCGGAGGATGCGCAAGACGAGTTGAAGGGAGGCTGAACCGGCCGGCGGTTTACGTTTGTTGACGCTCCAGCTCGCGCGCGGCCCAGTCGCGGGCGAATTGCATGGCCACGCGGCCCGAGCGCGAGCCGCGCGCCAGTGCCCAGCGCAGCGCCGCTTTCTCTACTTCCGCGTTCCAGATTTCCATGCCCAGCCGTTGCAGGTGCGAACGCACCAGTTCCAGGTACTGTTCTTGATTGAACGGCGGGAAGGACAGCCACAGGCCGAAGCGTTCGGACAGCGCGATTTTTTCTTCGGCGGATTCGCCGGGATGCAGCTCGCCGTCCACCCAGCGATATTCCTCGTTCTCGTGCTGGAACTCCGGTACGAGATGGCGGCGGTTGCTGGTGGCGTAGATGAGCACGTTGTCCGGCGCTTCCTCGATGCCGCCGTCGAGCGCTGCCTTGAGCGCGCTCAGCGCCGGATCGTTGGCCGCCACCGAGAAATCGTCCACATAAAGAATGAATCGCTCGCCGCGGCCGCGCAGCGGCGCGACCACTTCGGGCAGATCGGTGAGATCGTGCGGCTGCACTTCGACCAGGCGCAGGCCCTGGGCCGCGAATTCCGGCAGCAGCGCCTTGACCAGCGAAGACTTGCCCGTGCCGCGCGCGCCGGTGAGCAGGGCGTGGTTGGCAGGTCGGCCGGCGACGAAGCAGCGGGTGTTCTCGATCAGCGCCTGTTTCTGCCGTTCGATGCCCAAAAGCGTGTTCAGCCGCGTGCGCGAAGGATAGGCGATCGGCTGCAGCGCTCCCTTGCGCCAGCGGTAAGCGAGCGTTTCGGTCTGGGGATCACTCATTGTGGGAGGAAATGTGAATGGGTACGCATTCGGAACGCCGCAACTGTGAATCACCCCTCAACCGGGGGATGACCGGGTGAACGAGCATCAGGCTACTGTATCTCGGAGCGTTGGGGCAGCCCGCCCGTTCGGGCGAATGAAGTCCAGGGACAGGAGGTGGGAGATGAAGCGCAAGAGTCGTACGGTTTTGTTGGGAGCATGTCTGGGAACCTGCGCGGTGGCGCCGGCGCTGGCGGTCGGCGGTCAGCCGGTGAAGGATTTCTTGAGCGCCGAGATCAAGGTCCTGCGCGAGCAAGCGGCCGCCACGCGCGGTCTGCTGGGCGGCTTGCTCGGCGGCGGCAGCGGCAGCGAGCTCGGTCAGGCGGTGAAATATCTGGGCGCCGCCGGCAGCGGCATCGTCTATCTGCAACCGGACTGCTCGTCGTCCGCGATCGGCACGCTCGGCCCGGACGATCACTGTCTGGTGGTGAATCCCGGCACGCCGGTGAGCTTCGAGTACGACGACATCGGTCGCCTCACCATTCCGGGCAAGAGCAGCAAGGACATCGTCTGCTTCTGGTACACGAACTTCGTCTATCGCGAATTCGAGAATCCCAACAGCACGCCGCTCGTGGCCACGCTCGCCTATCAGCCTACGGTGACGCTGGAAGCCGCAGCGCTGTCCGATCCGCGCGCGGTCGATCCGAACACCGGCCTGCCGTACAACGGCAAGATCGATCTGGGCTCGATGGGTTCGCACACCGTCACGCGCACGCTGCAGGCCGGCGACATCGACGCCGATAATCAGCAGTACTCGCGCACCTGCATCGGCGGCTACACCAAGGCGAGTTTCACCGATCCGCAGGGCTTCGGCCTGCCACCGGACCTGGCGGACCGGCTGTTCAAGGAACCGATGACTTTTCATATCAATATCCGTGGCTACGCCAGCGGCGTGGGTAGTGCCCTTCTGTTCGCCAACGCTCGTTTCCTGGGGGATTGAAGCCGCTTGTTGGGGGATCAACCGAAGCCACACGGGGGCTGTAACGCGGCTTCGGTGTCTTGGCGCGGTGCCGGTGCGGGCCGCGCCATCTTTTTGCGCGGCGTTTTTTCGCGGCGGGCTTTGCGGTTGACGCGGATCGAGGCGGCGCAGGCACAATAGCCGCAGCCAAGGGTGCGGGGGAGGGCGGCGATGCGACTGACCACTGGGCGCAGGCTGGGCGCGGCGCTGGCGGCTGGTGCGCTGGTGCTCTGCGCTTGCGGCGGAGGCGGGGGGGCCGAGCCGCCGCCGGCTGGACTGCCGCTGACTCTGGTGTCGGGACCGACGCCCTTCAGCGCGACCTGCAGCGGTTCGTCGCCGGGCGCCACGCTCTATCGCAATGCGGAAGTCGAACCTTCGATCGCGGTCAATCCGCGCAATCCGCAGAACCTGATCGGCTACTGGCAACAGGACCGCTGGTCCGATGGCGGCGCGCAGGGTCTGATCGCGGCGGCGAGCTTCGACGGCGGGATGACCTGGACGCGCCAGGCGCCGCCGTTCTCGGCGTGCGCCGGCGGGAGCTATGCGCGCGCCTCCGATCCCTGGGTCAGCTTCGCGCCGGACGGCAGCGCCTATCTGATCGGCCTGGCTTTCACCGGCGATCTGTTCCAGCCCGGTTCCAGCAGCGCGGTGCTGGTCAGCCGCTCCAGCGATGGCGGCGCGAGCTGGAGCACGCCGGTGGCGCTGATCGCCGACGGCGCGCAGGCCTTCAACGACAAGGAGGCGATCACGGCCGATCCCACCGATGCGCACTACGTTTACGCGGTGTGGGATCGCCTGGTCTCAAATACTTCGGGGCCGACGTATTTCGCGCGCAGCGCCGACGGCGGCACCACCTGGGCGGCGGCGCGCGCGATCTACGATCCCGGCGCGAACAGTCAGACCATCGGCAACCAGATCCTGGTGCTGCCCGACGGCACCCTGGTGCTGTTCTTCACCCAGATCGATGACGCCGGCGGCGGGTTCAGCGCGCACTACGCCGTGATGCGTTCCACCGACCACGGCGATACCTGGTCCGCGCCGGCCAAGCTCGCCGATGCCTTGGCGATCGGCGCCCGCGACCCGGTCAGCGGCGCGCCGGTGCGTGATGGCGCCAACCTGCTCTCGGTGGCGAGCAGCGCGAGCGGAATGCTTTACGCGGTGTGGCAGGACGCGCGTTTCTCCGGCGGCGCGCGCGACGGCATCGCGTTCGCGCAGTCCAGCGACGGCGGCCTCAACTGGAGCGCGCCGGTGCAAATCAACGCCGTGACGTCGACGCAGGCATTCACGCCCACCGTGCGCGTCGGCGCGAATGGCAAGCTCGGCGTGAGCTATTTCGATTTCCGCGACGATCATGGCGCCACCGGTCAACTGCCCACCGATTACTGGCTCACGGTGAGCGGCGATGGGAACAACTGGAGCGAGACGCGCGTGACCGGACCGTTCGATCTGCGCAACGCAGCGCACGACAACGGCGGCTGGTTCCTCGGCGACTACCAGGCGCTCGCCGCGCTGCCCGAGGCCTTCTTGCCGTTCTTCGTGCGCGCCAACGCCGATGCCGGCAACCGCAGCGACGTGTACGCCACGCGGCTCGCCTACACCACCGCGGGCGCCACCCGGCTGCAAGCGCGGGCGCTCGCGGCTCCGCTGCGCATCACGCCGCAGTTCGCCGCCAAGGTATCCGACGCCATCCATCGCGAACTGCGCGAGTCCTCGCCGCCGCGTCGCACCCACGCGCACCGCGCGCACTGAAGGCGCAAGCACTCGAACCGCCACGCTCGGCCCGGCACGCAGGGTCATCGGTCGCGAGCCGTCGTTTGTCGGGAAGCGCCGTCATCTGCGCGCCTCGGCACGGCGTGGCGCGCTCGAGTCGAGGAAATCCTCCACCGCGGCGCCCAGCGCTTTGGGACATTCGAGCTGCGGCAGGTGACCGCAGCGCGGCAAGATCACCAGATGCGCATTGCGGATGTCGCGCGCGAAGCGCCGGCCGTAGCTCGGTCGGATGAGACGGTCGGCCGCGCCCCACACGACCAGCGTGGGAGACGCGATGCGCGTCAACTTTCCGTCGAGTGTGTCTTCGCCGCGCGCGAGGGAATCCATGATGCGACCCACGGTATAGCCGTCGCCCGCCGCGATGCGCTGGGCGTACGCGGCGTCGAGCTCGGTGTCGGCATAAAAGCGCGGGTCGTAAAACGTCAGGGGTCCCAGCCACTGCAGGTCCTCGCGCGTGGCGAGGTGCAGCGCGCGCAGGGTATGGGCGCCCAGGGCTTGCGGCAGATCGTGATATCCGGCCGCGTCCACGAGCACTAGGCTTGCGACCGCCGACGGCCGCGCCAGCGCCTCGACGGCGACCACCCAACCGCCCAGCGAGTTGCCGATCCAGCTTGCGCGCTCGATGCCCAGTTGTCTCATCAGGCCGTCGAGGAAATCCGCCAGCGTGCCGACCCGGTAGTCGAGCAGCGGCTTGTCCGAACGTCCAAAGCCGATCAGATCGGGGACGATCACCCGATGGGCGCGGGCCCACTCCGGCAGCACGGCGCGCCAGATTTCCGCGTCGTCGCCCAGGCCGTGGACCAGCACCACCACCGGTCCGGTTCCGGCTTCGAGATAATGGAGCCTGGCGCTGAAGACCGTGGCATAGCGATCTTCGATCTGCATCGATCCGCTGGGCGGCGGGCTTGGTGCCGCGGCACCGGAGACGGCCGCACAAAGCGCCAAAAACCAGCCGCTCGGACGATCGAAAAGGCTTCGGAAGGCGCTCACGAAGCCCAGCTTGCCGCGTCCGGCGCAGCGGTGTCCAGTGTGAAAGCTCAGAGCCTGTGAAGAAATGCACGTCCTGTGCATTTCTTCCGTCGCAAGTCCGGTCCACGCCCGGACTGGCTCCCGCGCATCAAGCCCTTGCGGGCCTGATTCGCGTCCGGCCCTCCCTGGCCGGCCTGAGCGCTTGAAAAATTCACAAGCTCTCAGGCCAGCTTCTTGTGCCGCGCGCGGCGGTTGACGCCCGGCTCGGCGCCGGTGCGGCGACGGAAGTCGTCCTCGTATTCGCGGTAGTTGCCGATGTGCCAGACCACTTCGCCGGAATCCTCGAAGGCCAGGATGTGGGTGGCGATGCGGTCCAGGAACCAGCGATCGTGGGAGATCACCAACACGCAACCAGGAAAGTCGAGCAGGGCTTCTTCCAGCGCGCGCAGGGTTTCCACGTCGAGATCGTTGGTCGGTTCGTCGAGCAACAGCACGTTGCCGCCGGCCAGCAGGGTCTTGGCCAGGTGCACGCGGTTGCGCTCGCCGCCGGAGAGTTCCTTGAGCCGGCGTTGCTGCTGCTCGCCCTTGAAGTTGAAACGGCCGATGTAGGCGCGGCTGTTGACTTCGTAGTTGCCGATCTTGAGCACGTCGTTGCCGCCGGAGATCTCTTGCCAGACCGTTTTTTCGGGATCCAGCGCATCGCGCAGCTGCGCGGTGTAGGCAAACTTGACCGTCTCGCCGATGCGGATCGTGCCGCCGTCGGGCCGCTCCTCGCCGACCAGCAGGCGGAACAGGGTGGTCTTGCCGCGGCCGTTGGCGCCGATGATGCCGACGATGGCGCCGCGCGGCACGCTGAAAGACAGGCCCTCGTACAGCACGCGCTCGCCGTACCGCTTCTTGAGATTCTCGACTTCGATGACCCGCTCGCCGAGGCGCGGGCCGGGCGGAATGTAGATCTCCTTGGTCTCGGCGCGTTTCTGGAACTCGGTGCTGGCCAGTTCCTCGAAGGCTTGCACGCGCGCCTTGGATTTGGCCTGGCGGCCCTTGGGGTTCTTGCGCACCCATTCCAGCTCTTCCTGCATGGCCTTGGTGTGCGCGTCTTGGGCTTTCTGCTCCTGCTCCAGGCGCTTTTCCTTCTGCTCCAGCCAGGACGAGTAATTGCCTTTCCAGGGAATGCCGTGACCGCGGTCAAGCTCCAGGATCCACTCCGCCACGTTGTCGAGGAAGTAGCGGTCGTGAGTGATGGCGACCACGGTGCCGGGAAAGTCGTGCAGGTATTTCTCCAGCCAGGCCACCGACTCCGCGTCGAGATGGTTGGTGGGCTCGTCGAGCAGCAGCATGTCCGGCTTGGACAGCAACAACCGGCACAAGGCCACACGGCGGCGCTCGCCGCCGGAGAGTTTGGTCACGTCCGCGTCCCACGGCGGCAGATTCAGCGCTTCGGCGGCTTTTTCCAGCAGGACTTCGACATTGTGGCCGTCCAGCGCCGCCATCTTGGCTTCCAGTTCCTGCTGCCGGGCGGAGAGTTTTTCGAAATCCGCGTCGGGCTCGGCGTAGGCGGCATAGACTTTTTCCAGCTCGGCCTGGACGGCACGCACCTCCGCCACCGCCTCCTCGACGTTGCCGCGCACGTCCTTGCTCGGATCGAGCTGCGGTTCCTGCGGCAGATAGCCGATCTTGAGGCCGGGCTGCGGTCGCGCCTCGCCGAGATAGTCCTTATCCACGCCGGCCATGATGCGCAGCAGGGTGGACTTGCCGGCGCCGTTGTAGCCGAGCACGCCGATCTTGGCGCCCGGGAAGAAGGACAGCGAGATGTCGCGCAGGATCTCGCGCTTGGGCGGCACGATCTTGCCGACCCGGTTCATGGTGTAGACGTACTGGGCCATGGTGGGCAGTGAACACTCGCAAAGCGCGGCATTGTAGCGGAGCCGCATCCTATAATCGCCGCCGGGAGGGGCTATGCGCGGAATTTTCATCGTCACCGTGGCGCTGTTTGCCGCCTCGGCTCGCGCCGAGATCTACCGCTGCGAGCAAAACGGCCAGCTGACCTACACCGACCGTCCCTGCGCCCACGGCGCGGCGCCGGCGCAACTGCCGCCGATCAATACCGTTCCGGCCCAGCCGGCGCCGGACGCCTCGGCGCTCGCGCGCCAGTACGACCGCGACACCGCACGCGAGACCGCGGCGCGCAAGAAGGCGCGGGCACAGGCGGCCGAGGCCTATGCGGTGAAGAAGGCGCAGCAGGAAGCGGTCCGCCAGGCGCTGATCGAGGGTCGCGTGGTCAAGGGCATGACGCCGGATCAGGTGCGGACCGTGCTCAACGAACCGACCCGCATCGAAAATCCCGGCAGCGCACGGGAGCGCTGGATCTACGTCAACGGGCGCAGCCGCCGCACCATCAGCTTCCGCGACGGCGTGGTCGCCGCCGACAGCGACGGCCATGCGCGCCGCTGAAGAGCTTGCGCCAGCCCCGGCGATCAGCGCCGAGGACGTGCGCGCGGCCGCGCGGGTCATCGCCGGCCAGGTGCTGCGCACGCCCTGCGCGCCTTCCCAGGTGCTCTCCAGGCTCACCGGCGCGCAAGTGTGGTTGAAGTTCGAGAACTTCCAGTTCACGGCCGCCTTCAAGGAGCGCGGCGCGCTCAACAAGCTGGCGCGGCTCACTGCCGCCGAGCGCACGGCCGGCGTGGCCGCGGTCTCGGCCGGCAATCACGCGCAAGCCGTGGCCTACCACGCCACGCGGCTGGGCATCAAAAGCGCGATCGTGATGCCCAAGAACACGCCGTTCACCAAGGTCAAGAACACGCGCGAGCTGGGCGGCGAGGTGATCCTGCACGGCGCATCTCTCGGCGACTGTTTCGACTACGCCGAGCACGAACTGATCGAAGGCCGCGGCATGACCCTGATCCATCCCTACGACGACCCGCTGGTGATGGCCGGCCAGGGCACGGTCGCGCTGGAGATGCTGGAGGATGCCCCGCAACTCGACACGCTGGTGGTGCCCATCGGGGGCGGCGGCCTGTTCGCCGGCATGGCGGTGGCGGCGCACGGCGAGCGCCCAGACCTGCGCGTGGTCGGCGTGGAGTCCGCCGGCTACTGTTCGGCCTACGCCGCGATTCGCGGCGATCCGAGCCTGGTGCGCAACGGACCGACCATCGCCGAGGGTATCGCGGTCAAGACCATCGGCCGGCACACGCTGCCCATCATCCGCGCCCACGCCCACGAGCTGCTGCGCGTGGAAGAAAGCCACCTCGAACGCGCGGTGGCGCTGCTCGCCAACGTCGAAAAGGTGGTGGCCGAAGGCGCCGGCGCCGCGGCGCTGGCGGCGCTGCTGGCCGACCCCGCCAGGTTCGCGGGGCGCAAGGTCGGTCTGGTGGTTTCCGGCGGCAACATCGACCCGCGCCTGCTGGCTTCGGTGTTGCTGCGCCAGCTCGTGCACGAGTCGCGGCTGGTGAGCCTGTCGATCGAGATCGAAGACTCGCCTGGCTTCCTGGCGCGCGTGGCCGGCTGCGTGGGTAACGCCGGCGGCAACATCATCCAGGTTCACCACGAACGCCTGGCCGCCGGCCGTCATGCCAAGAGCGCGACGCTGGAGATGCTGCTGGAGGCCCAGGACGAAAACCACGCCAACCAGATCGTCGCCGAATTGGAGGCGGCGGGTTTCGTCGTGCGCCGGCAAACCGGCGGCTACGGCGAGTTCGAGTGACCCTTAAGCCTTGGGCAAATCCGCCGCGCAACTGTCTTTGTTCCCGGAACTGCCGGAAGGCGCTCGCCGCCGCCGTCCAGCGCGCGTGCGGGCGTTCTTCGCGCTGTGGCCCGACGAACCTCTCAGGGAAGGGCTGGCCCGGACGGCGGCGCTGATCCCGCCGGGCGCGGCGCGCGCTTCGCGCGTGCGGCCGGAGCGCTACCACCTCACGCTCAGCTTTTTGGGGATGCTGGAGCCGGCGCAGATCGAGGCGGCGCAACGCGCGGCCTCCCAGGTGCGCGCGGTGTCTTTTCGTCTGGTGCTCGACACCGTCGGCCACATCGCCGGCCCCAACGTGGTGTGGATCGGACCGGGCGCGCGCTGCCCGCCGCTCGCCGCGCTGAAGGCCGAACTGGACCGGGAGCTGCTGCGCTACAACCTGCCGGTGGCGTCGAGCCCGTTCCTGCCGCACATCACCTGCCTGCGCGGGGTGCGCGAGCCGCCGGACCCGCCGCCGGTGCATCTGGACTGGCCGGTGCGCGAGTTCGTGCTGGTCAAGAGCGTGCTCAAGCCCGGCAACTCGTATTACAAAGTGATCGCGCGCTGGCCGTTGGCGCCATGACGGTGTTCGCCGAGGCTTGGCAGAGGGAAAAGCGCGAAATCCTCTCGACCTTGCGTCTGCGGACGCGGCGGTTCTCGCCAATCATGAGTCCCGAGTTTCGCGCACGGTCGCGCGCAGGCGGCCGCGGGCGAGCTGGGCTTCGATGGTGCGACCGACGCCCGTCTGGTCGGCGGCGCGCAGCACCGTGCCCTGCTCGTCGCGCACGATGGCATAGCCGCGCGCGAGCACGGCCTGGGGGTTGAGGCTGTCCAGCAGCGCCAGCGCGCGTCGCCAGCGCGCGCGGCGGCGCTCGAGAAGCGCGGTCACGCGCAGGCGTAGCAGCGGCGCAAGGTTTTCCAGATGGCGGCGCTCGGCGGCCAGGCGCAGGCGCGGGTCGGCGCGGCGCAGGGCGTTTTGCGCCGCGCGCAGACGTTCGTACCGGAGGGCACGATGGCGCTGTTGCGCCTGATACAAGCGCGTTTCCAGCTCGTCCAGCCGTTGGGCGCGTTCCTGCAAGCGCCGTCTCGGGTGCGAACGCCGCAGGCGGCGCACGAGCTGCGCGGCGTGGTCCCGAGCGTGGCGCAGACGGTCGTTCACCGCCGTTTGCAGGCGTTCGCGCAGCTGCACGATCCGCGTCCGGAACTCGGAAATGTCGGGGCTGACCAACTCCGCCGCGGCAGTGGGCGTGGCGGCGCGCAGGTCGGCGGCGAAGTCGGCGATCGTCACGTCGATCTCGTGGCCGATCCCGCTGACCACGGGTACGGCGCAGGCGCGGATGGCGCGCGCCACGCGCTCGTCGTTGAAGGCCCACAAGTCTTCGAGCGAGCCGCCGCCGCGCACCAGCAGCACCACTTCCACCGGTGCGCGTCGCGGCAGCTCGGCCAGCGCGCGCGCGATCACCGGCGGCGCCGCTTCGCCCTGCACCGGCACCGGCCACACCTCGACCTGCGCCAGCGGCCAGCGGCGCGCGAGCGCGGTGAGCACGTCGTGGATCGCTGCGCCGCTGGCGGAGGTGATCAGGCCGATGCGGCGCGGCAACTCCGGCAGCGGTCGCTTGGCGCGCGGATCGAACAGGCCTTCCGCCTCGAGTTTTTTCTTGAGCCGCTCGAAGGCGGCGAGCAGCGCGCCGAGGCCGGCCGGCTCCAGGAATTCGGCGACGAGTTGCAGCTCGCCGCGCGCGGGATAGACCGACACGCGCCCGCGCAGCCGCACGCGGTCGCCGTCCTTGGGTACTGGGCGCACGAGATAGTTGTGGCCGCGGAACATGGCGCAGCGCAACTGCGCGCGCTCGTCCTTGAGCGTGAAGTACCAGTGACCCGAGGCGGGGCGCGAGAAGTTGGAGATCTCGCCCTCGACCCACACCGCCGGCAGGCTGTCCTCGAGCAGCCCGCGGAGGATTTCGATCAGCTCGCTGACCGCGTAAACGGTGGGGCTCGCCGCTTCGTTCATCGGCCTAAAATGCGCCGATCAGCGTGAGATTTCCATAGCAGTAGCGATAGCCGCCGCTGGCGGCCTGCACGTTGATGCCGCCGGTGTTGGTGCAGCCGAGCCGGCCTTCGAGGCCGAGGTGATCGTTGAACCAGCCGCGTCCGCGCAACTCGCCCTGGTAGAGCGCCGTGGTGTCGCGGCCGTCCACCCGCTGCGCGCCGCCGCCGCCGACTAGGGTGAGCACGAAGCGGTCGCCGAACACCGCATGGCCGTACTGCAGCAGCGCCAGCGCTTCCTCCAGCCGATCGGGGCTGAAATAGCCCAGGCCGCGGAATTCGGAATCGATCCGCCGCACGCGCAACTGCGCGGTGAAGCCGGGCAGTGCGGTGGGCGAGTACACCACGTGCGCCAGACCGCCGAGGCGGTGGTTGCCGTCGGAAAACCACTGGCCGATCACGCCGCCGACCAGCGTCAGTTCGGGGGTCGCCGCGTAATCGGTGGACAGCACCCAGGTGTTGAAACGCGTATGACGGCGCGCGGCGACGACGGTATCCACCAGGTCGAAGTCGCCGCTGGTCGAGACTGTCCAGCGCGAGCCGGCGTGATAGTCGAAGCCGAAGCCGCCGGCACTCGGCGACCAGCCGTTCGACGCGAACTGCTGCACCCGCGCGCGCCAGTCCAGGGCGCCGCTGCGCCCCTGGCCGTCGAGCTTGAGAGTTCCGAATTCGATGCGGTCGCTGTTGTCGGCCAGCAGCCAATAGCCCGCGCGCACACCGAGTGACGCCTGCCGGCCCAGGCTCGGCAACGGATGAACGTATCCGAGATCGGCGCTGCGCTCGCGCAAGCCGTCGCTGTCGGCGGAGAACGCGCCGTCGGCCACGATCCGATCGGTGGCCAGCGCCGGCAGTCCGCAGGCCAGGCAGAGCAGCGGTAGCAGGCGGTGCTTCACCATGTCTTGCGGCTCCGGGTGATTTCGGCGAGGTAGCCGGCCAGGCTCGCCGGCGACAGCACCAGCTGATAGATGAGGGTAAAGAGCACCGCGCCGAGCCAGTTGCGGCGCACGCGCAAGCCGTGGCGCGCGAACACCGCGCGCTGCTTGAAGAACATCAGCACGTTGACGGTCAGCGACAGCGGCAGCACCAGCAGCGTCAGCAAGCCGGCCACCCAGTAGATCTGGAACAACAACGCGGCGATCACGCCGGGCACGAAGACGAACAGGTAGGCCGCATCCAGCCAGGGAAACAGAAAATTGAGATAGACGAACGGCGCATTGAGCCGTGTCGGCAACAGCAAGGAAGGATAGAGCTTGAAGGCCTCGATCAGGCCGCGCGACCAGCGCTTGCGCTGGCGATAGTAGGCGGCGTAGGTCTCGGGCACGTTGGTGAACACGAAGGCGTTCTCGGCATAACCGACGCGATAGCCGCGGCTCAAGATCGCCCAGGTCAGCACGATGTCTTCTCCGACCGTCTCGCGCCAGCCGCCGACCTCGCGCAGCACTTCGCGGCGATAGATCGAGAACGCGCCCTGCGCGACCAGCGTGCCCTGCAGCAGGGACTGCACGCGTTTGACCACCGCGATGCCCAGGAAGTAATCCCACTCCTGCAACTTGGTGATGAGATTCTTGCGCGAATTGCGCACCAGCACGGTGCCGGCGGTGGCGGCGGTGTGCGGCGGGCTTTCGAGCTGGTTGATGACCAGCCGCGCGAGGGCATCGCGGTAGAGCAGGGTGTCGGCATCGAGGGTAACGATCAGTTCGTGCGCAGCGTGCGCCAGTCCGGCGTTGAGTGCGCGCGCCTTGCCGCCGTTCTCCGGCATTTCCAGCACTTCCACGTGCTGGTTCGGCGGACGCGGGTCCGCGGCGATCGCCTTGCGCACGATCTCGCGCGTGCGGTCGCGCGAACCGTCGTCGATGACCACGATCTGCAGGGGACCCGGATAATGCTGCCGCGCCAGCGATTGCAGCGTTTCGCGAATGCAGTCCTCCTCGTTATAGGCGGCGATCAGGATCGTCAGTGGTGGTGGCGGCCGGCGCGGGACGGGAACGGGACGCTGATCGAGCAGCAAGCTGGAGATGAGAAAGCCGTTGGCGGCGCCGGGAATCAGGGCCACGCCGCCGACTGCGAACCAGGCCAGTGGCCAGCCGAGGATTTCCGACAGTTGACGCAGCCAGGGCAGGGCGAGATAGAAGCTCAGCCCGGTCCATAGCCCGGCACAGGCGAGCGCGATCAGCAACTTGTACCTGACCGGGATGTAGATGCGACGCCGCCGGCGTGCCGGCGCATGCGGTGCTGGCGCCCTCCGGGATCGAACGGGTGGATTGCCGCTCACGGACCCCCCAAGTGCACGACCGCCAGCTTCCTGTTTCAGTATTCCGTCCACGCTACAGCTTAACGGCCGTGGTGCGCCGTCGCCCGTGGGATTTTTCTACCGCCGACGTGCCGAATGGGCGCGATCAGGGCTTCCAGCGGGTCAGGAAATCGGTCACCGCTTGCGCCGGCATGTGGCGCATGTCCTCGAACTCGCCGCCGGTCTGGCTGTAGAGCAAGCGTCCGTCGCTGTCCAGCACCGCCAGCGCCGGCACGCCCTTGTCGAGCGGCACGCCATAGCGCCTGGCCAGGTCGAGATTGCAATCCACGCGACCGACGTTGACGTGCACCAGCACGTAGTTGGCGGTCAGCAAGGGTTCGATCGCGGGATCGTGGAAATAACGGTCCAGCGCCACGCAGTCCGGGCACCAGTTGCCGCCAAAGTCCAGGATCACGCGCTTATGCCCGGCCGCCGCTTCGGCCAGCGCGTGTTGCACGTCGGCGGCCGCCTGCGCGGGATCGGGGTAGATGTGGGCATCGGCGGCGTAGGCCGCCGCGCCGGCGACGAGCGTGGCTACCGACAGGACCACGTAGAAAATCCGGGGCAACGTCATCGCAACTCCGAACGACAGGGCGGGCCCGCCGCCGCGCCGGCGACGGCGACCGGTATAATAACGCTTTGCCGGAGTCGCACATGCCTCCCGCTCCAGTCCCAACCGGCGAAACGCGCATCGACTTCGAGGCGCTGACCTTCGACGACGTGCTGCTGCAGCCGGCGTATTCCGAAGTGCTGCCGCGCCAGGTCGATCTGCGCACCCAGCTCACGCCGCGCATCACGCTCAACATCCCGCTGTTGTCGGCGGCGATGGACACCGTCACCGAAGCCGACCTCGCCATCGCCCTGGCGCAGGAGGGCGGCATCGGCATCATCCACAAGAACATGACGCCCGAACGTCAGGCGGCGGAAGTGCGGCGCGTCAAGAAATACGAAAGCGGCATCATCACCGACCCCATCACCGTGCCGCCGGATACCACCATCGGCGAAGTGCTGGCGCTCACGCGCGCCAATCACATCTCCGGCGTGCCGGTGGTGCGGGGCAAGGAGCTGGTGGGCATCGTCACCGCGCGCGATCTGCGCTTCGAGACCCGCCTGGACCTGCCGGTGTCGCAGGTCATGACGCCCAAGCCGCGGCTGGTGACGGTGCGCGAAGGCGCCGCGCGCGAGGAAGTGATCGCCCTGCTGCACAAACACCGCATCGAGAAGGTGCTGGTGGTCGACGACCAATTCCAGTTGCGCGGCATGATCACGGTCAAGGACATCCAGAAATCCACCGAACACCCGCTGGCCTGCAAGGACGAGCAGGGCCGCCTGCGCGCGGGCGCGGCGGTGGGCACCGGCCCGGACACCGACGAGCGCGTGGCGGCGCTGGTCGAGGCCGGCGTGGACGTGGTGGTGGTCGACACCGCGCACGGCCACTCGCGCGGCGTCATCGAGCGCGTGGCCGCAATCAAGAAGAAATACGGCGACCGCCTGCCGGTGATCGGCGGCAACATCGCCACCGGCGAGGCGGCGCTGGCGCTGGTCGATGCCGGCGCCGACGCGGTCAAGGTGGGCATCGGGCCGGGCTCGATCTGCACCACGCGCGTGGTCGCCGGCGTGGGAGTGCCGCAGATCTCCGCGGTGATGGCGGTCGCCGCGGCGCTCAAAAACAAAGGCGTTCCTTTGATCGCCGACGGCGGCATCCGCTATTCCGGCGACTTCGCCAAGGCCCTGGCCGCCGGCGCCTACGCGGTGATGGCGGGCTCGCTGTTCGCCGGCACCGAGGAGGCGCCGGGCGAAGTCGAGCTTTACCAGGGGCGCTCCTACAAGTCCTACCGCGGGATGGGCTCGCTGGGCGCGATGAGCGCCGCGCAAGGGTCCAAGGACCGCTACTTCCAGGACACCACTAGCGAGGTCGAGAAGCTGGTGCCGGAAGGCATCGAGGGGCGCGTGCCGTACAAGGGACCGATGGGCGCGATCGTGCACCAGATGATCGGCGGCCTGCGCGCCTGCATGGGTTACACCGGCTGCAGCAACATCCAGGAACTGCGCACCAAGACGCGCTTCGTCAAGATCACCTTCGCGGGCATCAAGGAAAGTCACGTGCACGACGTGACCATCACCAAGGAAGCGCCCAACTACCGGATCGAACCGTGAGCGTCGCCGCGCGCGCCGACATTCACGCCGAAAAAATCCTGATTCTCGATTTCGGCAGCCAGTACACCCAGTTGATCGCCCGCCGCATCCGCGAGGCGGGGGTCTATTGCGAAATCCATCCCTGGGACCTGCCGGAAGCCGCGCTGCGCGCCTTCGCTCCCCAGGGCGTGGTGCTTTCCGGCGGGCCGCAGAGCGTCACTCGCGCCGGCAGTCCGCGCGCGCCGGCGGCGGTCTGGCAGCTCGGCGTGCCGGTGCTGGGCATCTGCTACGGCATGCAGACCATGGCGGTGCAACTCGGCGGCCGGGTCGAGGCGGGCGCGGTGCAGGAATTCGGTTACGCCGAGGTACGCGCGCGCGGACATTCGCGCTTGCTGCGCGACATCGAGGATCGCGTGAACGCCGAAGGCCACGGTCTGCTCGACGTGTGGATGAGCCACGGCGATCGCGTGACCGAGCTGCCGCCGGGATTCAAGTGCATCGCCAGCACGCGCGACGTGCCCATCGCCGGCATGGCCGACGAGCAGCGCCGGTTTTACGGGCTGCAGTTCCATCCCGAGGTCACGCACACCCCGCAGGGCGCGCGCATCTACGCCCGCTTCGTGCACGAGATCTGCGGCTGCGGCTCGGCCTGGACGCCGGGCCACATCATCGCGGACGCCATCGCCCGCGTGCGCGCGCAGGTCGGCACCGGCAGAGTGCTGCTGGGCCTGTCCGGCGGCGTGGATTCTTCCGTGGTCGCCGCCTTGCTGCACAAGGCGATCGGCGAACAGCTGGTGTGCGTGTTCGTGGACCACGGTCTGCTGCGTCTGCACGAAGGCGATCAGGTGATGCAGGTGTTCGCCAAGAACCTGGGCGTCAAGGTCGTGCGCGTCGACGCGCAGGCGCGCTTCCTTCGGGCGCTCGAGGGCGTGACCGATCCCGAGGCCAAACGCAAGATCATCGGCAAGCTGTTCATTGAGGTCTTCGACGAGCAGGCGCACCAGCTGCGCGACGTGGCCTTCCTGGCGCAGGGCACGATCTATCCCGACGTGATCGAATCCGCCGGGGCGGCGACCGGCAAGGCCCAGGTCATCAAGAGCCACCACAACGTCGGCGGCTTGCCGGAGCGCATGAAGCTCAAGCTGGTCGAGCCGCTGCGCGAGCTGTTCAAGGACGAAGTGCGCGCCATCGGCCTGGAGCTGGGCCTGCCGCGCGAGATGATCGACCGCCATCCTTTCCCCGGTCCCGGGCTCGGCGTGCGCATCCTGGGCGAAGTGACCCAGGCGGCGGCCGACACCCTGCGCGCGGCCGACCACATTTTTATCGAGGAACTGCGCAAGTCCGGCTGGTACGACAAAACCTCGCAGGCCTTCGCCGTGTACGTGCCGAGCAAGAGCGTCGGCGTGACCGGCGACGGCCGCCGTTACGAACCGGTGATCGCCCTGCGCGCGGTGGAGACTGTGGATTTCATGACCGCCCGCTGGGCGCGTCTGCCCCACGAGCTGCTCGACGAATGCGCGCGGCGCATCGTCAACGAAGTGCCCGGCGTCTCGCGCGTGGTGTACGACATCACCAGCAAACCCCCCGCGACCATCGAGTGGGAGTAAAGCCCCGAGCAGCGTGGAGGGGCCCCGCGCGTAGCGCGGGGATCCTAGCGTTGCGAGGGGCGCACGGCGCGTAGCGCCGCCCGAGCAGCGTGGAGGGGCCCC
>JADGHB010000008.1 GCA_019689635.1 Nevskia sp.
GGCGCACCTCGCGATTGAGAGGACGGCACCAGCATCGCCGTGAGCGGACGCGCGCCTCCCGCTGTAGGCTCGGCATCCTGCCTCGCCAACAGCCCGGCCTCGGGCTCCTGCCCTCGGCGCGGACCTGCGGTCCGCCCCATTGCGCTACGCGCAAACACCGTGTCGGCGCGCTCACGCGCAACGCCTCGCCGGCGGCAGATGGCGCGCGAGCAGGTCGTCCGCCAGGATCTGCGCGATGTCCTGCGCGGTCTGGCTTTGCAGACCGCGCCAGGCGGGAATGCCGTTGACCTCGAGCACGGTGAGCCGGCCGTCGCGATCGCGGATGAGATCGACGCCGGCGTAGTCCAGACCCAGCGCCGCCGCCGCGCGCTCGGCGTACTCGTGCAGGAGGGGATCGTCCGGCGCCGGTCGGCAGCGCGCGCCTTGCGCCACGTTGTGGATCCAGCCGCGCCCGCGCCGCGTCATGGCGGCGCGCGCCGCGCCGTTCACCACCAGCACCCGATAGTCCTCGCCGCCGTCGGCGCCCGGTCCCACGTAGCGCTGCAGGTGATAGACGCCGCCCACGGCCTCGGGCGGCGGCAGTTCGTGCGGCGCGGCGATGCGACGCAGACCCGCGCCCTGGGCGCCGAACACCGGCTTGAGCACCAGCTCGTGCCCGCGCGCGCATTCGGCGATCGCACACCGGCGCGCCGCGGCCGGCTCGGCCACCGTCCAGGCCGGCGGCGTGGGCACGCCGGCGCGCGCGAGCACAAAGGCCGTCATGCCCTTGTTGACCGCCAGCTCCAGCGCTCGCGGCGGGTTGTAGACCGGCACGCCCAGGCTCTTGAGCGCGTGCAGCACTTCCAGGCGCAGCACGATTTCCTCCAGGCTGCCGGCCGAGATGCCGCGCACGAAGGCGGCCCGCGGCAAGCGGCGCGCGAAGCCGGGGATGCGCAGGCCGTGCGGCGCCGCGGCGTCGAAGCCGCAGTCGCGCAGCGGCACGCGCCGCGCCGCCACGCCGCGCGCGGCGAACGCGCGCCGTAGGCGCCGGCTGTGCCAGCCCGGCGTGTCGGCGAAGATCACCACCGGCGCGTTCATGCGAAGGAGCGCTCCAAAAGTTCGGGGGCCAGACGTCCGGCGCGGAACGTGCGCCCGTCCTCCAGCGCGGTCACCGCCACCTGGGCCGGCGCGAACAGCAGCGGATCGATCTTGTAGAAATCGCCGCCGGCGGCGCGGAACACCTCGCCAAACGGCGCACCGTAGTCCTTGGAAGCCGAGCTGGGCAGTTTTTGCGCGAGCGCTTCGGCCTGCGCCGCCGCGCCGGTCACGTACAGATGGACGCGGCCGCCGAAGAGGATGGCGTCGTTGGTGCGACCCATGGCCGCCAGAGTGTCGGGCGCCGGCGGCGGCAGCGGCGCGCTGCCCAGCCCGTCCGTCACGCGCTTGAGATCGAAACCCAGATAATGCGCCTTGTGCAGCGCCACTTCGAGCACGCGCGCCGCGATCTGGGTGACGCCGGCGAGGCTGCGCGTGGGCGTGAGGATCACGGTGAGCCGCTCGAGCGGGACCTCGCACTGGGCGGCCACGCGCTCGAGCAGGGCATCGGGCGGAACGCGATCGGTTTCCAGCACCAGGCAGGCGGATGCGGCGCGGTCGCGGTAGCCGAGTTCGGCGAACAGCGCCTCGCGCGCCGCCAACGCCCGCGCCGGGCCCGAGCCCATGGCGAAGTATTTGTCCTTGCCTTCGCCGTGGCTGAGACTCCAGCCCGCGTACTGGCTGCCTAGGCAGGCCAGCACCGGCTGGGCGCCGTGCACCAGCAACTCGAAAGGCCAATCCGGATGGGCACCGCCGGTGACCAGCGCCACGCGCCCCAAGCCGCCCATGCAGATCTCGGCGATGCGCCGTCCCGCCTCGATCCCGCCGACCGCCTCGATGCCGGCATCGATCAGCCGGGCGCCGCCGGCGCTGCGCCGCACCGCGATGCGCAAGGCGTCCGCCTGGGCGGCCAGCGCTTCCACCAAGGGCGCGGCCAGGGCGTTGACGCTCACCGTCGGTAGCGGCGATTCCGCCCGGGCATTCATGCCGACACCCTCGCCACCGCGCCCGCGCGCAGGCGCGGCCGCGGCTCGTGCCCAAGGCGCGCGAGCGCGGCGAGCAGTCGCAGCCGTGCGCGGCGCACCCGTGCCACGGCGCCTGGCGCCGTGCGCGCCGTCGCGTGCACCGTGCACAAGGGCCGCCGCGCGCCCACCCGCGTGCCGGCGCTCGGCACGTCGCGCGCCTGTCGCGGCCAGGCAAAGTCGCGAGGCACGCGCAGCGCGCGCTCGGCATAGACCACGGCCAGCGCCCGCACGCCGGACGGCTCGGACCAGGCGGGCGGCAGGCGGCCCGCGCACGCCTGGAGATGGGCGCGCAAGAGCGGCGGCGCCGGCGGGCGATCCCACAGTTCCAGCGTGGCGGTGGGCCGCGGGTTGAGCTCCAGGAGCCGGAAACCCGCGGCGGCGGCGATGAAGTCCAAACCGTTGAGTCCGCGCAAGCCCAGACGCGCCGTGAGCGCCGCCGCCGCCGCCTGGGCCTGCGCGCGCGCGGCGGGCGGCGGCAGGGCCTGCACCGCGCCGGACCAGGCCCACGGGCCGGGCGCGGCACGCGGCGCGGGCAGCAGGCGGTTGAAGCCGATGGCGCGCACGCGCGCGCCGTCGGCCAGAAACAAAAACGAATACGCCGGGCCTTGGACGTGGCGCTGGAAATACCGCGCGGCGTCGGCGCGCGCCGCGCCGGCACACTGCACGTGCCAGCCGCCGGCGGCCCCCGCGCGTTTGGCGAGCCAGCCCGACGCGGCGGCGGGAGGATCGAAGGAGATTTCGGGATGATCGATGCCCAGCGCGTCCAACAGGGCGAAAAAACGTCGCGGATCGCAGGCCAGCTCCCAAACCGCGGGGTCGTTGCCGCACAAGCGATGCCGCGCCGCCGCGTGCGCGAGCAGCGCCGGCTGCGCTTCGAAACCGGAACCGGGAACGAGCCGCGCCGGCGGCAAGCGCTCCAGCGCGGCGGCGAGTGCCAGGGGGGCGAAGCCTCCGTCCGGCGCGAGCGGCACGCGCACGCAGTGCCGCGCGGCTCGGCGCGTGTCCGCGTCGGCGAAGGCGTCCACCGCCACGACCGCAAGCCGCGCGCGGCGCGCGGCGCGCACCAGCGCCCGCGCGCTGGTGGCCACGATCAGACAGGGTTCGGTCCCCATGCGGCTCATCCTCGCTGCCGCCGCGCTTCTTCGAGGCATTCCACGAAACCGAAATACCGGGGCTGCTCGGTTTCGCGCAGTTGCCGCAGCAGCGCCTGCTCGGTTTTGTACTTGACGTTGCCGATGGCCAGCGCGCCGATGCCCACCGCGGCGCTGCCGGGCAAACCCAGAGGCCTGGCGTCGTCCTTGACCGCCACCGACTCGATCCCCTCCGGGGGCACGGCGTTGACGTCGGCGGCGACGAGCAGGTGCGCACCGGAGGTTTCCAGCTCGCGGCGCGAGAGCACCTGCACGCCGGCCTTGGCCACCGCCAGCACGACCTCGCTCTGCGCCAGCGCCCGGGCACGCTGCTGCGCATCGCCGCTGTGCAGCGGCGTGCAGCGCACGCCGAAGCGCCTGGCGAGGGCGTCGCTCGCGGCGCGCGCCGCGGCTTCCCCGCTGTGGCTGCCCAGGAACACCTGCGCCCCGGCCTGCGCGGCCAGCGTGCTGACCAGCAGGCCCACCGGCCCGGTGCCGCCCAGCACCAAAACCCGACAGGCGGACAAGCCGCGCTGGAAGACGCGTTCCAGGGCTTGCTCCACTTTGGCGATCATGGCGCCGGCGGTGGTGTAGGCGCCGCTGGGATCGGCGAAGACCGAGACTTCGAAGGGCGGCACCATGGCGGAGCGCGCGGCCTGGAGCATGTCGGCGGCGAGCAGCGCATCGCGGCCGCCGATGAACAGCGCCGTGCGCCGCACGCCGCGCGGACCGCGCGAGAAGATCGCATCCTGGGTGAACGCGGCGATGTCGTCCAGGCCGACGCCCGCGTAGGGAATGACGGCGTCCCAACCGGCGTCGTAGGCCATGTTCACGTCGAAAGGGCTCACCCGCGCCCCCGGCGTGGCGAAGTGCAGCAAGTAAGGCGGCTGTTCCATGGGTCGTTCGGGGGTCGTTTGGGGGTTGCTCGCGTTTCGTTGACCGGGCAGCGGGGACTAGGCGCTCAGCGGCGCGCCTTGCGAGCGGCGCGCAGCCGCGGTGGCGTGGATCGCGGCGCCGGCATTGCGGGTGGCGCTCAAGACATAACGCAGCGCCGCGTCCGGGACGGCGGCCGCAACGGCGCGCACCAGCGTCTCGGCCTGCGCGTGGTCGGCGGCCAGGGCAAAACCGGTGGGCCCCCACGAGGACTGACCCACCGCCGCCGCGCCGTGCTCGCGCAGCCAGGCGAGCGCGCGCGCGACCGCCGGACTGCGGTAGCGCCGGCCGCCTTGAGCGGGCGCGAAGTAATCGCCGACGCGATCCTGCAAGCGCGTCAGGCCGGCGCCGAAGGCGCCGAGATCGCCTTCGGCGGCCGCGGGCAGGATTTCCATCAAGACCAGACGGCTGAGGGCCTCCGCCTCGGCCGCGGCAGACGGCGCCAGTGCGGCGAAAGCGGCGCTTTCTTCCGCGCCGCTCAAACCCTGACGGCGGTCGTCGAAGATCAAAATCCAGGTCCAGGCCGCGGGCAGGGGCAGCCGCGCGACGATCGGCGGAGGGTTCGTCGCCTCCGCGCGGCGTCCGCCGTCCACGATCAGCCCGCCCTGCTCGAAAGCGCCCAGACCGATGGCCGAGCGGCGTCCGCGTTCGAGCCGGTGGGCCAGCTCGCGCGCGTCCAGCGCCAATCCGTAGAGCCGTGCCAGCGCGGTGCCGACCGCCAGCGCGAGCTGGGTGCCGGCGCCCAGACCGGCGTGTTCGGGCAAGGCTTGCTCGAGGTGCAAGACCACGCCGCCGTGCAAGCCGAGTTGGGCGCGCAGGCGCTCGGCGTAGGCCGCGGCGCGCGGCGCACCGGGCCCGTGCGCCACGACCTGCGGCGCGCGCTGCGCGCGCAAGCGCGTGCACGGCGTCTCGAGGGCCACGCCGATCGAACCGTAGCGTCGAGCGCCGGCGCTCAAATCGACGAAACCGAAATGCAGCCGCGCCGGCGCCTCGATACTCACCTCGGCGATCGGCGCGGAATGGCGGATTTCATGATCGGGGATGCGCATAACCGGCGACATTGGGGTCACAGGCTGGCCAGCAAGGGCTGTGCCGTCAATGTGCATTCGGAAAATCAATCAGCTACGACCAGCCGCGCGATGCGCTGTGGCATTTTTATCCCGCCGCTGGCGCGCATAGGCAACGCTCGCGCCTGGCACGTCAGGGCAAGCCGGCGAGAAAACCTCCGGCGACGCGGGTTTGCGCATGCGCTCCCCACTGGCACGGAACATGTGAACGAGCTCAACGCCCCGCGAATGCCTCACCGAAAACCATCGCCGATCGACATGAATCAGGCCCTGACCTGCCCTTTTTGCGGCCTTTTGTGCGACGACCTCGGCGTGGAATCGCGCGCTGGCCGGGCCGAGGTGACGGCGGCCGGCTGCGCGCAGGCGCGCGCGCTGTTCCCCGTCCCGCCCCAAGCCCAGGCGCGCATCGACGGACAGGCGGCGGACTGGCGCGCCGCCGCGAAGGCCGCCGCCGAGCGCCTGGCGGCGGCGCGGCGGCCCTCGATCGCCGGTCTGGGCTGCGATCTTGCCGGCGTGCGCGCCGCGCTCATGCTCGCCGAGCGCTGCGACGCACGGGTCGAACATCGGCACGGCGCGGCGCTGGCCCAGGAGCTGCGCGCCACGCGGCGCGGCGGTTCCCTGCGCACCACGCTTTCCGAGCTGCGCAACCGGGCCGACTGCGTGCTGTTCGCCGGCACGCGGGCGGCGGCCCATCCGCGTTTTTTCGAGCGCTGCATCGAGCCGCGCGAAGGCTTGTTCGGTGCGCGGCAGCGGCGGCTGATCCTGATCGGCGAGGCGGCGCAGACCGCGCCCGAGAGCGCGGCGCTCGAACACGCGCTGGCCTTTCCCAACGCGCATCTGGCCGAGGCGGTGCAACTGCTGCGCGCCCGGCTCGCCGGCCGGCGGCTCGACGCGCGGCACTGGCACGGCATCCCGATCGAACGCTTCGATGCGCTCGCCGCCGTGCTGCGCGCGGCGCATTACGGCGTGGCGGTGTGGGACGCCGCCGAACTTAAGCCCCCGCACGCCGAACTGGCGCTGCGCGCGCTCTACGATCTGGTCGCCGAACTCAACCGCGACACGCGCTGGGCGGCGCTACCGCTGGGCGGCAACGACGGTGCCGCCGGCGCGGCGGCGGTGTGCACCTGGCTCGCCGGCCGGCCGCCGCCGCTGCGCTACGTGCACGGCGCGCCGCAGGACGCGCTGAACGCCGACGCGACGGATCTGGTGATCTGGATCAGCGCCTTCGATCCGCAGGCGGCGCCGCCGCCGGACGTGCCGGCCGTGGTCCTGGCCCGCGCCGACTGGCGCGGTGGCGCCGCGCCCGCGATCTTCATCCCCGTGGCCGTGCCCGGCGTGCAGCGTCCGGGCGCCCTCGTGCGCCTGGACGAAGTGCCCTGCCTGCCGCTGGCCGCGCCCGCGCCCGCCGATCTGCCCGGTGTGGCCGACGTGCTCGACGCCGTGCGCGCCGGCCTGGCGGGAAGGAGCGCCCATGCTGCGGCTTGACCGCGCGCGCGTCTACGACCCCGTGCAGGGCTGGCGTGGGCAGTCGCGCTCGCTGTTCATCGAAAACGGACGCATGGTGGCCGATCCCGGCCCGCAAGCGACGGTCGAGCGAGTCATCGACCTCGAAGACGCCGTGGTCATGGCCGGCGGAATCGACATCCACAGCCACATCGGCAGCGGCAAGGTCAACCTCGCCCGCACCTTGATGCCGCACGATCACGCGCGCACCGAGCGCGCCGCCGCGCTGGAGAACGGCGCCTGGCGCCATGGCGGCAGCGGACAGGCCACGCCCACCAGCTGGATCGCCGGCTACCGTTACGCGGAGATGGGCTACACCGCGGCCTTCGAGCCGGCCATGCTGCCGGTCAATGCGCGCGCCACTCATTACACCCTCGCCGACACGCCGGTGATCGACAAGGGCGCCTATGTCCTGCTCGGCAACGACGATCTGTTCCTGCGTCTGCTGGCCCGCGGTGCCGAACCGCAGCGGCTGGCCGACTACGTGGCCTGGATGCTGGCGCGCACCCGGTCGCTGGCGGTCAAGGTGGTCAATCCCGGCGGGATCTCCGCCTTCAAGTTCAACCAGCGCGCGCTCGACCTCGACCAAGCGCACGCCTATTACGGCGTGACGCCGCGCCAGGTGCTGCGCGCCCTGGCGCGCGCGGTGCACGACCTCGGCGTGCCGCATCCGCTGCACGTGCACACCAGCAACCTCGGCGTGCCCGGCAACGTCGCCACCACGCTCGCGACCATGGAAGCGGCCGAGGGCCTGCCCTTGCACCTGACCCACGTGCAGTTCCACAGCTATGGCAAGGAGGGCCCGCGCGGCTTTTCCTCCGCCGCCGAGGCGATCGCCGAAGCGGTCAACCGGCAGCCCAACCTCTCCATCGACGTGGGGCAGGTGATGTTCGGCCAGACCGCCACCGCCTCCGGCGACACCATGGCCCAGTACGCCAATCGCCGCCACGCCCATCCGCACGCCTGGACCTGCATCGACATCGAATGCGAAGCCGGCTGCGGCGTGGTGCCGTTCCGTTATCGCGACCGCAACTTCGTGCACGCCCTGCAGTGGGCGATCGGCCTGGAACTGTTTTTGCGCGTGCGCGACCCCTGGCGCATCTTCCTCACCACCGACCATCCCAACGGCGCGCCTTATACGGTTTATCCGCAGCTCATGCGCCTGTTGATGGATCGCGGCTACCGCAATCGCATGCTCGATGCCGTGCATCCCGAAGTCGCCGCGCACAGCGCCTTGCGCGGCCTGGACCGGGAATACACGCTGGAGGAGATCGCCATCGTCACCCGCGCCGGGCCGGCGCGCTCGCTGGGCCTGCGCGACCGCGGCCATCTGGCCCCGGGCGCGGTGGCGGATCTGGTGGCCTACCGCGACGATCCCGATCGCGACGCCATGTTCGCGCGCCCCTCGCACGTGTTCAAGGACGGCGAGCTCATCGTCAGGGACGGCCGGCTGCTGGCCGCGCCGCAGGGCGCCACACTCGCGCTGGAGCCCGAATTCGACGCCGCCATCGAGGCGCAGATTTCCGAGCACTACGCGCGCCACCTGAGCTTGCGCGCCGAGCATCTGGCGGTCGGCGCGCAGGAACTGGCCGACTACGGCGGTCGCGCGCCGCTGATCCTGCCCTGCACGCGCCATGGCTGAGTACGTCCGCAACGGCGTGCGCATCGACGACACCTTCGCCGAGGCTTTCGGCATGCGCGCCACGCGCCTGCTGGTCACCGCCGACCATCCGCGCTGGGCGCACGCGGCCGCGGCGAGCGCCTGCGGTTTCGCCACCTCGGTGATCGGCTGCGGCTGCGAAGCGGGCGTGGAAGCGGAACTCGATCCCGCGGCCACCCCGGACGGGCGCCCGGGCGTGGCGCTGCTGTTGTTCGCCGTCTCGCGCGAAGCGCTGGCCGAACAGGTGGAACGCCGCGTCGGTCAGTGCCTGCTGACTTGCCCCACCACGGCGGTGTACGCCGGGATCGAGGGCGAGGATCGCATCCCGCTCGGCCGGCGACTGCGCTACTTCGGCGACGGCCATCAGAGGTCCAAAGTCGTGGACGGCCGGCGCCTGTGGCGCATCCCGGTGATGGAAGGCGAATTCCTGATCGAGGACGACACCGCGGCGGTGCGCGCCATCGGCGGCGGCAATCTGCTGATCCTGGCGCGCACGCGCGAGAGCGCGCTGCTCGCGGCCGAGTCCGCGGTGGCCGCGGCGCGCGCCGGGCGCGGCGCGATCCTGCCTTTTCCCGGCGGCGTGGTGCGCTCCGGATCCAAAGTCGGCGCGCGACGCTATCCCAAGCTGGGCGCCAGCACCAACGACGCCTTCTGCCCCAGTTTGCGCGGCTCGACCGACAGCGCGCTCGAGCCGCAGGTGGGCTGCGTCCTGGAGCTGGTGTTCGACGCGCTGACCGAAGCCGACATGCAAGGCGCCATGCGCGCGGCGCTGGCGGCGATCTGCGCGCGCGGCGGCGCCGGCGGCGTGCTGCGCGTGAGCGCCGGCAACTACGGCGGCAAGCTCGGCAAGTATCACTTCCACCTGCGCGACATCCTGCCGGAGCAAGACCCGTGAGCGCGCCGACACGGTGTTTGCGCGTAGCGCAATGGGGCGGACCGCAGGTCCGCGCCGAGGGCAGGAGCCCGAGGCCGGGCTGTTGGCGAGGCAGGATGCCGAGCCTACAGCGGGAGGTGCACGTCCGCTCACCGCAATGGCGCTACCGTCCTCTCAATCGCGGGGTTCGTCCGTGAGCGGACTGATCCTCACCCTCAAACCGCAGGCGCCCGAAGCGCTGGACGGCGCCGGCCTGCTGCCGGCCTCGCTCGCCGGACTGAGCCCCGCCGAGGCCGCGCGGCGGCCGCTCGCCCCGGGGATCGAGCTCGGCGAGTGTTTCACGGTCCAAGCCGACCCCGCGGCGCCGGACCACCGGCTCACGCTGCGCACCGGCGCGCGCCGCCTCGCGCGCCTGGGCTGCGCCATGGACGGCGGCACGCTGCGCGTCGTGGGCGACGCCGGCGATCTGCTGGGACAAGACCTGCGCGGCGGCGAGATCGTGGTCGAAGGGGGATGCGGCGCTTACGCCGGCGCTGGCCAGCGCGCAGGCCTGATCCGCGTGCGCGGCGATGCCGGCGATTTTCTCGGCGGCGCCGCCGACGGCTACGAGGGAATGCGCGGCGGCGTCCTGCTGGTGCAAGGCCGCGCCGGCGCGCGCGCGGGCTGGCGCATGCGGCGCGGCTTGATCGCGGTGGCCGGCGGTTGTGGGGACTGGTGCGGCGCCGAGATGCTGGCGGGCACGCTGGTCGCGCCGCGCTGCGGCGCGCGGGCGGGGCTGGGATTGCGGCGCGGTTCGCTGGTGTTGTGGGAATGCCCGCCGGAACTGCCCGCGACGTTCAACGACGCCGGCGTCGCAGAATTCGTCTGGCTCGCGCGCCTGGACCGCTGGCTGGCGGCGCTCGAGTTTCGGCTCCCGCCCTTGACCCAGCGCGCGCGGCGGCTGGTGGGCGATCAGGGCGCGGGCGGCAAAGGCGAAATCCTGATCGTCGGCGGTTGAGCCGGCGTTCGTTTACGATGCGCATGCGAGGACGTGAGGCCGTGACGACGAACAAGATTCATCCCCTGTCTTTCGAAGCCGAGCGCGCCCCGGCGGACGGGACCCCCGGCGACCGCGTGTTGATCCGCGGCCTTCGGGCGCAGACGCGCATCGGCTTGCACGACGAGGAACAAGAGCGTCTCCAGCCGGTGGTGATCGACCTGGTCGCCGAGCGGCGCCATCTCGCCGCCTGCGTGAGCGACGCGGTGGGCGACACCATCGACTACGCCACCGTGCGCGCGCGCGTGCTGGAGCATCTGCGCGGCCACGGCCGGCGGCTGCTGGAAGCGCTGGCCGAAGACCTGGCCGAGATCCTGCTGCGCGAGTTCGGCGCGGATTGGGTGCGAGTGCAGATCGTCAAGCCGCGCAAGTTCGAGGACGTGGACGCGGTCGGCGTGTGCATCGAACGCCGCCGCCCGCCGCTGGGCAGCGCGGAAATCCTGAATTTCCTCGGCCGCGGGCTCGCGCCTCAGGGCTGACAGCCGGCCAGCGGTGTGCCCGCGAGTTCGAACTCGATCGCCACCGGATCGGCCACCGCGAGCAGTCCGCCGAGCACCGCATACGGCGTAATCCCGAAATCGCTCTGGCGAATCACCAAAGCCCCGCGCGCGGAAAAGCCCTGCGCGGTGCGCATGGCGCGCAAGGCCAGGTCCTGCTCGCGCGTCACGCCGTGCAGGGTGAAAGCCACGCGCGCGACGGCCAGCGGCGGCTCGCCGAGCACCTCGCGCGACGCGATTTCCACGTAGGGAAAGCGCCCGGCGGCGAGACCCTTTTCGCCGAGCAGGTGCCGGCGCGTCGCTGCCACGTCCTGCGCGCTGAGCGCTTCGGCGAACGCGCCGCCGGTGGCGGCGCGCAACGGCGGCGGATCCACCACGAGGTCGGCCAGCGCCACTTCGAGATCGAAGCGCGCGCCGGAAAACCCCGCCGCGGGGAGCTGCGCGTAACCGACGAACGCCGGTGCGGCGAGCACGTGATCGTGTCCCGCCGCGGCCGCGGCACCGGCGCGGAAGGCGTATATGCGCACCGCGGAGTGTTCGGAATCCAGGCGGTACACCGTGCCGGGCTGGCGCTGGGCGCGCGCGCAGTAATCGGCGGCGAGCGCCGCGGCGCGGCTTTGCGCCGGCGCCGGCACCGGCGGCGCTCCGGCGCAGGCGGCGAGCCACAGCGCGCTAGCGCAGACTAGCCACCAGCGCATCGGACAACTCTGGGAACGAGAAAGCAAAACCTTCGGCGAGCAGGCGCGCGGGCAGGACGCGCTGGCCAGTGATCAAGAGCTGCGCCATCTCGCCGAGCAAGAGCTTCAAGGCGGTGGCCGGCATGCGCAGGAAAGCGGGGCGCTGCAGCGCGCGCCCGAGCGCGCGCGCGAATTCGGCATTGGTGACCGGGTGCGGCGCGGTGGCGTTGTAGGCGCCGCGCGCGCTCGGGCGGTCCACGCACCAGCGGATGAGCGCCACGACGTCGCTGCGGTGGATCCAGCTCAACCACTGCCGGCCGCTGGCGATGGGCCCGCCCAAGCCCCAGCGGAACGCGGGGAGCATGCGCGCCAGGGCGCCGCCGTCGCGATCCAGCACTACGCCCAGGCGCAGCCGACACACGCGCAGGCCAAAGGGTTCCGCGCGCAGCGCCTCGGCCTCCCAGTCGCGGCACAGCCGCGCGGCGTAGTCCTCGCCCGGCGCGGCGTTTTCGTCGAGCGGCTCGTCGCCGCGCGCTCCGTAGTAACCGATCGCGGAGGCCGATACCAGCACGCGCGGGCGCGGCGATTGTCTTTCGATCCACGCACACAGCGCGCGGGTGGTCGCGATGCGCGAATCGCGCAGCAGGCGCTTGCGGGCCTCGCTCCAGCGGCCTTGGGCGAGATTTTCGCCGGCGAGATTGATCGCGACGTCCGCACCGCCGGCGCGAGCCAGGTCGGTCACCAGCCGGGCGCCTTCCGGCAGACGCGGCCGGGCGCGCGCGGGATCGCGGGTGAGCACGGTCAGCTCGGCGCCGGTTTCGGCCAGCGCACGGCACAAGGCGGTTCCGATGAAACCGCTGCCGCCGGTGATGAGATAGCGCATGGCGGTGTGTCCGTCTCCGACGCGGAGAGCTTAACCTGCGGCGCCCGAGGCTCAAGTCTTCTCGGCGCGGTCTTGCGCTATGCTACGCGGCCTTTGCGGTTCGCTCCCTGCCCCATGAATGCCTCCGCCGTCCGCGGGTTCTGGTCCGTCGTCGCCGCCTTCCTGATCTGGGGCGGGCTGCCGCTGTATCTCAAGGCGCTGCAGGCGGTGCCGCCGCTCCAGATCATGGCCCATCGTCTGGTCTGGTGCTGCGTCTTCGTGATCGCCGTATTGGCGGGCCGGGGCGAACTGGCCCCGCTGAGTCTCGCGCTGCGCAATCCTGCGCATCGCCGGCGTCTGCTCGCCAGCGGCGCGCTGATCAGCCTCAACTGGCTGACCTACGTCTGGGCGGTGGCGAACGATCACGTGGTCGAGGCCAGCCTCGGGTATTTCATCAATCCGCTGGTGAACGTGCTGCTCGGCGTGCTGCTCTTGCACGAGCGTCTCACGCGCTGGCAATGGAGCGCGATCGGCCTGGCGACTGCGGGCGTGCTGTGGCTTTCCTGGCAGGCCGGCGCGCCGCCGTGGATCGCCCTGGTGCTGGCGTTCTCCTTCGGAACATACGGACTGATCCGCAAGACGGTGGCGGTCGAGGCACTGCCGGGGCTGGCCGCGGAGACGGCGCTGATCGCGCCCTTGGGCATCGCCTATCTGCTGGGCGTGCAGTGGCTCGGTCAGGGCGCTTTCGGTCACTTGGGATTCGCCACGGATGCCTTGCTGCTCGCCGGCGGGCCCTTGACCGCGGTGCCGCTGGCTTTGTTCGCCTGGGGCGCGCGCCGCATCCGCTATTCCACCGTGGGGCTGATCCAGTACCTGGGACCGACGCTGCAATTGCTGTTGGGCGTCTTGGTTTACGGCGAGCCCTTCACGCGCGGCGAGTCCTTGGGCTTTGGCCTGATCTGGTCGGCATTGGCGATCTACGCCTTCGACAATCTGCGCGCCGTGGCGCGCACCGCTCGCCCGCTGGCCGATCCGGGCGCGGCGCGCGCGCCCTGAGGGCAGCGAGATTCCGCGCCAGGTGCGCTCCCGCTACGGGCGCGCCGCCTCCAGGCTGCCGAAGGCGCGCGGCCAGGTCACGATTCCCCAGGGCAACTCGAACCCCGACAGTTTTTCGATCACGGCGTAGCGCTGCGCATCGATCACTTCCACGTCGCCGGAACGGCCGCAGGCCAGCAGCAGCTTGCTCCCGTCCGGCGTGAAACTGAAATGCCAGCAGCGCTGGCCCACCGGGATGTCGGCCAGGCGCTGGTAGGTCTTGGCGTCGAACACCTGCAACCGTTTGCCCATCGCCGCGGCGATGAAGATGCGCTGCCCCGCGGGATCGAAGGCAACGCCGTAGGGCCCCTTGGCCGTCGGCACGGATTTCAGAACCTTGAAGTCGTCGTCCAGCACCAGGAAGTTTCCGGACAACTCCATGGTCACGATGTAGCGCTGGCCGTCCGGGGACAGCTTGACGCCGCGCGGCCGCAGTCCGTACTGGGTCAAATCGACTTTTTTGACCAGCTTGCGGTCGCCGAAATCGTACACGCTCAAGGTATCGTCGCCTTCGTTGGCGATCACCAGGTTTTTCAGGTCGGGCGTGAATTCCAGACCCTCGGTTTCCGGCGCGCCGACGATGTCGTCCACGATTTTCCAGTCGTGGAGATCGATGACCGCGATGTGTCCCGGCAATTCCTTGCCCTCGTGCTCCGCCTCGCCCGGTGTCGGCTTGCCGCCGCTGACGGCGGACTCCGGCTCATACGTGGCGAAGGCCTTGCTACCGTCCGGCAGCACGCGCAGAAACTCGGGACTGGTCCCGATCGGGATGCTGCGCAGGACTTCGAGGGTGTGAGTGTCGATCACCGACATCGCACCGGTCTTTTGATCCACGGTGAGCAGGTATTTGCCGTCCGGCGTCACGGCCAGGCCGCGCGGTCCTGCGCCCTCAAGGTCCACGTGCCGTACTTCTTTCATGGTCTTAAGGTCCAGTACCGACAAGCCATCGCCCTGGTTGCTGACGTAGGCGAGCGGTGCGGCAGAGGCGGCGGCCACGTGGAGCCAAAGAACGCTCGGCAGCAGGATCGCGCCGCCGACACCGCGCCAAGGGCGCACACGCGCCAGCGGGCTCCGGGCCGCCGTTCGCGGCCCTGGGCTGCGATGCGCGGTCAAGGAGCGCACGGGCTTCTTACTCGCCGGACGGCGGCGGAGGCGCGGGCGGCGCGCCAAACTTGTACTGGGGATCGCCGGCGTACTTGGAGCGCACGAACGCCAGAATCCTCCACAGATCGTCGGCGCTCTTGATGATTCCTCCGAACGGGGGCATGGGGCCCACGACGTTTTCCTGCCCGATGCGCGTGTAGCCCTGTTTCTGCAAGTCATCGCTGCCCAGCGTAACCAGACGGAACAAGGTGTCGTCGTCCCCGCCATAGACCCAGGTGTCGTTGATCAGCGGCGGGCACATGCCACCGCCGCCGCCGCCGCCGTGACAGCCGTTGCAGCCGTAACTGAGGAACAAATGCTGGCCGTCGGCGACGATGTCGGCCTGCGTGTCCTGGTACGGATTCTTGAGCTGTCCCTTGGGCGTTTGTTTGACCAGATCGGGCGGGGTGATGGTCTTGTAATCCACCGCTTTGGCCTCGGTTTTCTCCCCGGTGGCGGCGGTGGCTTTGCCGTGCGAACAGCCGGCGGCGGAAGCGATCAGCAGGGTCAGGGCGCAACGCCCCAGGACGGATTTCAGCACAGCAGTTCTCCTCTTAGATGTATCAAGTACAAGCACCCCATCGGGTGTGTGAAAGCGCCCGCCCGGATGCTGGCCTCGACCGGGCGCGAAGGTCAAAGCGATTTGTCCGTTTTACGAACGGAGTTCTCCAACAGCTTGACGACCTCGGTGCTGTTGTTGGTCTGCGCGATGCTCAAAGCCGTACGCCCGTCCTGACTCTGCACGCGCGGGTCGGCGCCATGATCGAGCAACAGGCGCACCAGATCGTCATGATTGTCGGCCGCGGCAATCATCAGTGCGGTGACGCCACCGGCATTGCGGGCATTGACGTCGGCGCCATGCTCCAGGAGCAGCCGCACGTCCTCCGCAGAGCCCGAAGCCGTGGCCAGCATCAACGGCGTGTAGCCGCCCTTGCCGTACTTGCCGTTGACCTTGGCGCCGGCGGCGATCAGCGCGGCCAGCGCTTTGGACTTGGCGTTCTGCGCGGCGATCGCCAGCGGCGTCAGGCCGTCGGGACTCGTGGTCTCCAGTCGGGCGCCTTTGGCCGCCAGCGTGCGCACCAGCTCGGCATCGTCGTTCCAGGCGGCGTACATCAGCGGCGTCCAGCCGCTGCGATCCGCGCGATTGACGTCGGCGCGGTGCTCGATCAAATCGGCGGCCACTTTCCCGAAGCCGAACCGCGCGGCGTTGGTCAGGGCGGTGTAGCCCTCGTTGTCGCTCGCATTCGGATCGGCGCCGTGCGCGAGCAAATAATCGATGCGCGTGAGATCCTGGGCGAGGATGGCGTTCTGCAGTTCGTCGTTCGGCTTGGCACCCTGCGCCAGCCACTGCTTGAGTTGATCGAGACTGACGCCCTCGGTTTTTTGCGCCGGTGCGGCGGCGATGGTCGGCGGCGTCAGCGGCGCATAGGGACCGTGCGAGGGCAAGTCGCCGGAGACGATGCACTCCGGGCATTTCACCAGCGGTACGCCGTAGTCCACCAGCACCTGGCGGATCTTGTCCTTCTGTTTGCGCATCGCATCTTCGAGTCGCGCCTTGAGCTCGACGTTGCCCTTGGCCACGGCCAGCGCCAGGTCCTCTTCCAGCGGGATGCGGTCGTCCATCAGATTGAGCGGCTGGAGCTCGAGCGGGGCGTGCTTGATGGACTTGTAGTAGCCGGCCAGCGGGCCCCATATCGCGGCGGCGTCGAGCGTGCCGTCGATGACCTGCTGAACCTGGTAGGAGGGTTGCTCCTTGGGATCGGCCACCGTGTTGTAGGTCACGTAGTGGATGGCGATGTTGTTGCCGGCATGGCCGTGCTCGGCCAGTGCGGCGCGAATGGAGGAGGTCTCATAAACCCCAAGATGCAGTTTCTGCAGCAAGGGATCGTCGAGGTTGGCGATCTTGATGTGCCGATCGCTGCGCGTGACCAGCACGAATGTCGAGCGGTACAAAGGCACGGTGGTCAGCGCGCCTTCGGTACCCGGCGGCATGTCGAGCCACACGTCGCACAGCGCCTCGCCGAGCGTCTTGCGCATCATGCCGTGGCCGATGGTCGGCCACCACTGGAACTGGACGGTGTCGCCCATGCCCTCGGCGATCACCGGAGCGAGCTTGTTCTCCAGACCTTCGCCGTCGCGACTGGACAAGGGCATGTTCCCGGGATCGGCGCAAACTTTGAGTGTTGCCGGCCCGTTCGCGACCCCATCTGCACTGTAGGCTGCGGCGCTGACCGCAAGCCCGCCAAACGCAAGGCCGGCAGCCAGGATTTTTCCAAGGTTCGCGTTCATCGAACGATCTCCTCCATGCCGCCCGCGCCGTGAGGAATGAGTTCCTACGGATGGCGCTGCTTGGGCGTATCTCAATCAGACTGGGCCGAACGCAACTTGGTTCTACGCTTTTCGCGGCCTACATAAAGAAACGCCCGATGCCTTGCGGCACCGGGCGTTCCCAAGCCTACGGGCTGCCCGGCTCGCTCAGCCGCCGATGCGGAAGGTATACATCGTTCCGCCCTGCGGAATGTGGTTCAAGCCCGCCGCCTTGGTCATGGCCGTGGCACCGATCGCGCCGAACTTGTCGTTCAGATCGAGGCCGGCGGTGACCGGCAGGCCGATCCAGCCGCCGATGCCGGAGTACACGGAGATGTATTCCTTGCCCTTGACCTTCCAAGCGATCGGGTTGCCGATGATGCCGGACCCCAGCTTGCGTTGCCACAGGATCTTGCCGGTCTTGCGATCCAGCGCGCGGAAGTCGCCGCCGAGGCTGCCGTAGAACACCAGCCCGCCGGCGGTGTTGAGCGTGCCGCCCCAGTTCGGATACTGATCCGGGACTTCCCACTCGGTCTTGCCGGTGACGACGTTGAACTTCTTGATCTTGCCCGTCACGCCCGGCTTTTCCGGGTACATGTAGACGTTGGCGAAGACGTACACCGTACCTTGCTGGGTGTGGGAGCGCTGCTGCGGATTGAGCTCCATGCACCAGTTGTTGGTCGGCGCGTAGAAGTTGGCCGGGTCCGCCGGATCCACCGACACCGGCTGCTGGTCTTTACCGCCCATCGCCGAGGGACACGCCTGAGTATTCTGGCCGACGAGCAAGGGCGAATGCTCGGCGACCTTGACCGGACGGCCGGTCTTGAGATCGACCTTCTCCGCCCAGTTCACGGTGACGTACTTGTTGGCGCGCAACAGCGTGCCATCCACCCGGTCGAGCACGTAGGCGAAGCCGTTGCGGTCGAAGTGCACCAGCGCCTTGTGCTTCTTGCCGTCCACGTCGAGGTTGTCGACCAGCACGTCCTCGTTGATGCCGTCATAGTCCCACTGATCGAACGGCGTCATCTGGTAGGCCCACACCGCCTCGCCGGTATCCACCTTGCGCGCGAAGATGGTCATCGACCACTTGTTGTCCCAATCCCCGTTGTTGCAGGCTTCTTGGGTTTGCGGATTGGCACCGCAGCGGAAAGACGGACTCCACAGGCCGGGGTTGCCGGTGCTGTAGTACACCAGCTTGAGTTCGGGATCGTAGGAATACCAACCCCAGGCCGCACCGCCGCCGCGCTTCCACTCGTCACCCGGATAGGTGTGGATGCCGAGATCCTTGCCCGCGGTACCGTATTCCGGATGCGCCTTGTTGGTATCCGGCGTGAGGCACACGTCTTTGTCGGAACCGGTGCTGTAGCACTCCCACACTTTCGAGCCGTCGGCCAGATTGTAGGCATCGACCCGGCCGCGCGCGGCGAATTCGTCGCCGCCGAACCCGATGATGACCTTGTCGTCGGCGATGATCGGCGCCGGAGTGATGGTCTCGCCGTGCTCCGGCCAGGCATGCTTGACGACCCAGTCTTCCTTGCCGGTCTTGGCGTCGAGCGCAATCACGTAGCCGTCCAGCGTGCCGAACACGAATTTGCCGTCGGCATAGGAACCGCCGCGGTTGACTGTGTCGCAGCAGGCGCGTGGCACGGCGGAGGCGTCACGACCGCCCTGCTTGACGTAGCTCCACAACTGCACCGGGTTGTCCGGATCGGAGAGGTCCAGCGCCTGCACGATGTTGCACTTGGACATCTCGGGGCAGCCGCTGACCATGAACATCGTCGGCCGACCATCGACGTCAACGACCAGCGGTTGGCCTTCCTGACCGCGCAAGGCGCCCAGCGATTGCGCCCACACCATTTGCAGATTCTTGACGTTGCCGGTGTTGATGTCTTTCAGCGCGCTATGACGTTGCACCGAGAAATTGCCGCCTGGAGCGGCCCATAGATCGGGGTTTTTGAAAGCCGCCATCTGCTCCGCATCCGACCCGGCGACGGCGGCACCGCACAAACCGATCAGCGCCGCTCCGGCGCAGAACATCCCGACTCCGCGTTTTGCTGTAAGCCAACTCATGCGTTCTCCTCCTTATTGGGTTCCCTTTGTCTCCCGCCGCCACCGCGGGAAGCAACCGACGAGCGATCGTCTGGCGGGTGCCCTGCGCGTGCGTGGCCATGCGGCTTGATTTTTCGTAGCAGCGGCTGTGCCAGCCGGCGGGTTTGTGGAAACGGCTTTCCAATCATCGGCTTGCGATGACCGTCCGGCGGGCGGCCGGCGGCCGGCGCCATTCCTCGGGTCAACGTGGTTACAGCAATGGGCCGGATATGACCCAGCGGCCAAGCGCTGTGGGCTGGATGGGTTAGGCCGACGTTTCGACGAGCCGTTCCACGCGCTCCGGCAGCTCGACGAAGCGTTCCGCGAACAGCACCGGCGCCGGCCAGGCGCGCAGGCGGTTCGCACCGTAGCCGTAGGCAACGCCAATGAAGGCGGTGCCGGCGGACTGTGCCGCGGCGGCATCCGGGAAATCGTCGCCGACCATCACCGCCTTGCGTGATCGGCAATTCAACCGCTCCAGCGTCGTCAGCAGCGGCAACGGGTCGGGCTTGCGCGCCGGCGTGCTGTCGCCGCCGATGACGGCGCCGAACCAGGATGTCAGTTCGCAGGCTTCGAGTATGGCCAGCGACAGCTCGATCGGCTTGTTGGTGCACACGCCCAGCCGCCAGCCCGCCGTGCTCAGCGCGGCTAGCGTTTCGGGCACGCCGGGATAGGGCCGCGTGAGCCGCGTGCACTGCGCGCGATAGTCTTCCATGAAGCGGGGCAACAAGCGCTCGATGCGCGCGGGCCGAGGGTCCGCGCCGCGTGCGGCCAGCGCGCGCGCCAGCAAGGCCTGCACGCCATCGCCGATCAGGGTCGTGACCGTCTCCAGATCCAGCGGCGGCAGGCCTTCGGCGGCCAGCACGCGGTTGAGGCTGGCGCACAAATCCGCGGCGCTGTCCACCAAGGTGCCGTCGAGATCGAAAACCAACGCACCACGAGTCGCGCCGGGGACGCTCATGCGGGGGTCTGCGGCTTCCCGGGACCGGCGAGCACGCGGCTGGCGCGGATGTCTTCCGCTTCGATCGTCATCAGTGCATCGGCACTGACCTGCCGCCGGGAGAACAGGCGGTTGGCCTGGCGCAGCCGCGCGCGGTCCAGGGCGTTGCGCACGCTGCGCGCGTTGGCGAAATGCGGCTGCTGCATGCGCTTGACCAGGTATTCGCGGAACGCGGCTTCCGCTTCGGCGCTGAAGCGATATTGCTGCTGGGCGAGCATCAGGCGCGCGATGGCCAGCAGCTCGTCCACCGTATAGTCGGGAAAGTCGAGGTGGTGGGCGATGCGCGAGCGGAATCCCGGATTGGCCTTGAAGAAGCTGTCCATGCGATCGGCATAGCCGGCGAGGATCACCACCAGATCCTCGCGCTGGTTTTCCATCACCTGCAGGAGGATCTCGATCGCCTCCTGGCCGTAGTCACGCTCGTTTTCCTGCTTGTAGAGGTAGTAGGCCTCGTCGATGAACAGCACGCCGCCCATCGCGCGCTTGAGCACTTCCTTGGTCTTGGGCGCGGTGTGGCCGATGTACTGGCCGACGAGGTCGTCGCGCGTCACGGCCACCAGGTGGCCCTGGCGAACGTAACCCAGCCGGTGCAGGATCTGCGCCATGCGCAAGGCCACCGTGGTCTTGCCGGTGCCGGGATTGCCGGTGAAGCTCATGTGCAGCGTCGGCGCCGACGCCGACAGGCCCAGCTGCTTGCGCACGCGCTCGACCAGCAGGAGCGCGGCGATCTCGCGGATGCGCGTCTTGACCGGCTTCAGACCCACCAGCTCGCGGTCGAGCTGGTCCAGCACTTCCTGGATCTGGGTGCTGCGGTAGGCTTCTTCGAGATCGATGGAGGCTTCCGATGCGGGCGCTGCCGGCGTCGTTGTCGCGGGAGGATCCGGACGTTCGGCTCGAACGGGCATAGGGAATTCACCTCCTCGGATCGCTCAATGCATCAGCACCAGCCCACGCTCGACCTCGGCCCGGCGCAGCCGGCCGGTGAGCTTTTCCACCAAAGCCAGGGCAAAGGCGATGGCGGTGCCGGGGCCGCGCGAGGTGATCAAGGCGCCATCGTCCACCACGGCCTCCTCGCGGTAGTGCACGTCCGGCCGCGCGACTTCGTCCTTGAACTTGGGATTGCTCGTCACACGCCGCCCGGCGAGCAGCCCCTGCGCGGCCAGCACCGAAGGCGCGCCGCAAATCGCGGCGGTATACCGCGCCTCCTCGTGAAAGCGCTGCACCAGCGCCCCGATGCGCGGGTCTTCGCGCAGGTGACGCACGCCGGGCATGCCGCCGGGCAGCACCAGCATGTCGAATGCCTCGCCGAACACCGCATCGAGCGGCGCATCGGGCAGCAGGACCGTGCCGCGCGAACCGCGCACCGGCCCGTCGCGCAGGCCGGCGACGACCACCTCGACGTCCGCACGGCGCAGGACGTCGATGATCGTCACCGCTTCCAGCTCCTCGAAACCCTCAGCCAGGGGCAAGAGCACGCGCGGCGTGTGGTGACAGCTTTCGGGGACGCTCACGACGCACTCCGCATTCAGCGATAGCGCTCGCCTTCGGCAGCGTCGGTGGCGTAGGGATGCACGGTATAGCGGATGTGTCGCCCCTCGCATTCCTGGCGCCACAGGCCGAAGCCCGGCTCTTCTTTCGGTCGGTTGACGAGGTAGGACATGCGCGGCGTCTCCCAGCCGCGCGTGCTGTCGAAGGCGGTGACGCGCACGTAATGGTTGGGATACGCCTTGCGGCACTGGTTGATCTCGTAGAGGATCGCCGCCGGGTCCTTCAAATCGAACATCGGCAAGCCCCACATCTCCCAGTAGGTGTTGCGCGGATGCGGATCGTCGGTGAACTCCACGTTGATCGCCCAGCCCTGGCTCAGCGCGTACTTGAGCTGCGCGATGATCTGCTCGTCGGTGAGATCGGGCAGGAACGAGAACTGGCCCTGCGTGATGCGGCTGCCGTGATTGGTCATCATGTCGCGTGCTCCTGCTAAAAGTTCATTCAAACCGCGGCGGTGGCCGTCGGCACGAAGTCCGGGGTGTCGGTGGAGGCGTAGTTGAAGGTGATGTCCTTCCACACTTCCAGCGCCGCGCGCAGCGGCGCGCACCATTTGGCGGCGCGCTCGAGGATCTGCGGGCCTTCGTTCCAGATGTCGCGGCCCTCGTTGCGCGCCTGGATCATCGCCTCCAGCGCCACGCGATTGGCGGTGGCTCCGGCCTGGATGCCCATCGGGTGGCCGATGGTGCCACCGCCGAACTGCAGCACCACGTCTTCGCCGAGATAGTGGATCAACTGATGCATCTGCCCGGCGTGGATGCCGCCGGAGGCCACCGGCATCACCTTGCGCAGACCGGCCCAGTCCTGCTCGAAGAAGATGCCGCGCGGCAGGTCCACTTCGTTCCGGGTTTCGCGCAGCACGTTGTAGATCCCCTGCACGGTGTTCGGATCGCCTTCCAGCTTGCCGACGATCGTGCCAGCGTGGATGTGATCCACACCCGCCAGCCGCATCCACTTGGCGATCACACGGAACGACACGCCGTGGTTCTTCTGCCGCGTGTAGGTGCCGTGCCCGGCGCGGTGCAGGTGCAGGATCATGTTGTTCTTGCGCGCCCACTTGGACATCGACTGGATCGCGGTGTAGCCGATGACGAGGTCGATCATGACGATGCACGAGCCCAGCTCCTTGGCGAACTCGGCGCGCTCGTACATGTCCTCCATGGTCGCCGCGGTGACGTTGAGGTAATGGCCCTTCACCTCGCCGGTGGCGGCGGAGGCGCGGTTCACCGCCTCCATGCAGTACAGGAAACGGTCGCGCCAGTGCATGAAGCATTGGCTGTTGATGTTCTCGTCGTCCTTCACGAAATCGAGACCACCCTTCAACGCCTCGTACACCACCCGCCCGTAGTTGCGGCCGGATAGTCCAAGTTTGGGTTTGGTGGTGGCGCCGAGCAGGGGTCGACCGAACTTGTCCAGACGCTCGCGCTCGACCACGATGCCGGTGGGCGGGCCGTCGAAAGTCTTGACGTAGGCCACCGGAATGCGCATGTCTTCCAGACGAAGGGCCTTGACCGCCTTGAAGCCGAACACATTGCCGATGATCGAGGCGGTGAGGTTGGCGATGGAGCCCGGCTCGAAGAGATCGAGGTCATACGCGATGTAGGCGAAATATTCGTTCGGCCGGTTCGGTACCGGATCGACGCGGTAGGCCTTGGCGCGGTACAGCTCGCAGGCGGTGAGGCGGTCGGTCCACACCACGGTCCAGGTGGCGGTGGAGGATTCGCCCGCCACTGCGGCGGCGGCTTCCTCCGGTTCCACGCCTTCCTGGGGCGTGATACGGAACAGCGCGATCACGTCGGTGTCCTTGGGTTCGTAGCTGGAATCCCAGTAACCCATCTTCTTGTACGGGATCACGCCCGCCTTGTAGCGTTCGTTGATGGGCTGGGAGCGGTTCATATCGTTCATCGTCAATCTCCTGTCGGGCATAAAACGCCGGCGCGACGCCTCGCGTTCACGCAGCGGCGGACAGCCGCGCGCCTTCCGGATCGAGCGCGCCGCTGCGGTAGCGTTTGGCCATCTCGGGCAGCGGGATGACCTTGATCTTCGACGCCTGGCCGGCGGCGCCGAATTCCTCGAAGCGTTGCTGGCAGAGTTTCTTCATCGCCTCCATCGCCGGCTTCAGGAACTTGCGCGGATCGAACTCTTTTTTGTCTTGCGCGGCCACCCGGCGGAACTGCGCCGCCATGGCCAGACGACAGTCGGTGTCGATGTTGACCTTGCGCACGCCGTGCTTGATGCCGAGCTGGATCTCCTCCACCGGCACGCCCCAGGTCTGGGGCATGGCGCCGCCGTAGCGGTTGAACTCTTCTTGCAATTCCTGCGGCACCGAGGACGAGCCGTGCATCACCAGATGCAGGTTCGGCAGGCGCTGGTTGATCTTCTTGACCACGTCCATCGCCAGGATCTTGCCGTCGGGCTTGCGCGAGAACTTGTAGGCGCCGTGGCTGGTGCCCATGGCGATGGCCAGCGCGTCGACCTTGGTCGCGCGCACGAAGGCCACCGCCTGATCGGGATCGGTGAGCAACTGGTCGTGCGAGAGCTTCCCTTCGGCGCCGTGGCCGTCTTCCTTCTCGCCCTGGCCGGTCTCCAGCGAACCGAGACAGCCGAGCTCGCCTTCCACCGACACGCCCACGGCGTGCGCCACTTCCGTCACCCGCCGGGTGATGGCGAGGTTGTAGTCGTAGCTCGCCGGCGTCTTGGCGTCGGCCTCCAGCGAGCCGTCCATCATCACGCTGGTGAAACCGAGCTGGATGGCCGAAAAGCAGGTTGCCTCCTCGTTGCCGTGGTCCTGGTGCAGGCACACGGGAATGCCCGGATGCATGCGCTCGGCCGCCTCCACCATGGCCACGACCATGGGATCGCCCGCGTAACTGCGCGCGCCGCGGCTGGCCTGCAGGATGACCGGCGCGTCCACGGTTTGCGCGGCGGCCATGATCGCCAACACCTGTTCCATGTTGTTGACGTTGAAAGCCGGCACGCCATAGCCCTGCTCGGCGGCGTGGTCCAGCAGTTGGCGTAGGGTGATTCGGGACATCTTCGGTTCCTCGCTAGGCTCGTTCGACGGGATCTCACAGCATGCGCCGGCGGGTCTCGACCAGCCGCATGATCATCGGCGTCAGGATCAGCTGCATCGCCAGATCCTGCTTGCCGCCGGGGATCACGATGGAGTTGGCGCGCGACATGAAGCTGTCGTGGATCATCGACAGCAGGTAGGAAAAGTCGATGCCGCGCGGATTGCGGAAGCGGATCACCACCATCGACTCGTCCGGGGTCGGGATCCAGCGCGCGATGAACGGGTTGGAGGTGTCCACCGTCGGCACGCGCTGAAAATTGATGTCGGTGTGCGAGAACTGCGGACAGATGTAGCGGACGTAATCCGGCATGCGCCGCAGGATAGTGTCGGTGATCGCCTCGGTGCTGTAGCCGCGCGCGCTGCGGTCGCGGTGCAGCTTCTGGATCCACTCCAGGTTGATCACCGGCACCACGCCGATCTTGAGGTCCGCGTACTGCGCGACGTTGACTTGTTCGGTCACCACCGCGCCGTGCAGTCCTTCGTAAAACAGCACGTCGCTGTCCGGTTCGAAGTTTTCCCACTCGGTGAACGTGCCGGGCGGCACCCCGTAGCGGGCCGCTTCCTCGTCGTCGTGGACGTAATGACGGGTGCGGCCGGTGCCGCTGGCGGCGTACTGGCGGAATACCGCTTCCAGCTCGGGCAAGAGGTTCGCTTCCGGCCCGAAATGGCTGAAATGATGGTCGCCCCTGGCCGCCGCCTCGGCCATCGCCCGCTTCATGCCCGCGCGGTCGTAGCGGTGGAAAGCGTCGCCCTCGATATAGACCGCCTTGACGTGTTCGCGGCGGAAGATCTGCTCGAAGGTCTTTTTGACGGAGGTCGTCCCGGCGCCGGAAGAGCCGGTGACGGAGATGATCGGATGGCGTGCCGACATGGGATTTCCTTATGCGCGCAGCAAACCGCGCGGTCGGAACAGCGGCGAGCGCTCGGCATCGTGGCCCAAGCCCTGCACGTAGCGCGCCACCCGCGCCACTTCCGAGGCCGAGCCGAACACCAGCGGCGTGCGCTGGTGCGCGCTGCCGGGCACGAGATCGAGAATGCGCTCTACGCCGTCGGTGGCAGCGCCGCCGGCTTGCTCCATCAGCAGGGCGATGGGATTGGCCTCGTACACCAGACGCAGCCGTCCCTGGCGATAGCCGGCGCGCGCGTCGCCGGGATAGAGGTAAATCCCTCCGCGCACGAGAATGCGCCAGGTCTCGGCGACCAGCGAAGCGATCCAGCGCATGTTGCAGTCCTCGCGGCGCGGCCCTTCCTCGCCGCGGATGCAGTCGTCCACGTAGGCGCGGATGGCGGGATCCCAGTGGCGCTGGTTGGAGGCGTTGATCGCGAACTCTTGGGTGCGCGTGGGCACGCGCACGTTGCGCGCGACGAGACGAAACAGTTTTTGAGTCGGACCCGCGCGGCGCTCGAGCACGTACAGGCTGGTACCGGCACCCAGCGTCAGCGCCAGCGAGGTCTGCGGGCCGTAGATGAAAAATCCCGCGGCGAGCTGCGCCCGGCCGGGTTGCAGAAAGCTGACCTCGGGACCGCCTTCGACCTGCGGCAGGATCGAAAAGATGGTGCCGATGGAGACGTTGGTGTCGATGTTGGACGAACCGTCGAGCGGATCCAGCGCCACCATCAGCGGCGCGCGCGGATCGAGCGTCAACGGAGTTTCGTCCTCCTCGGACAAGACCGCGGCCACTGGCGCCGCGCGCAGGGCGTCGATGAAGTGCTGGTGCGCGAGCACGTCCAGCTCGGTGGCCTTGTCGCCGCCGCCGCGTTCGGCGTGCACCCGGCCGTGCTCTCCGGCCAGCGGCCCGAGCGCGATACGCTCGGCGATCGGCACGGCGGCCTGCGCCAGCGCGTGCAGGGTCGCGGACAGTGCGCGCGCCAGCTCGGCTTCGCCCGCCTGGGCGCGCAGGTCGGCGTCGAGCGTATCGGGCAGCGTCTTGGCAGTGGGCATGGCGATCTCCTCGAGGCGCATGCGCGGGCGGGAAGGGTCGGCGAAACTACCTTACGCCCGCGGGTGTTTCAAAACAAACTAAATATGTTTGACGGGAACTTTAAGTTTTTTGAGCCGCCGATTATGCTCGCCGCATGCGCAACCTCACGCTCAAGCAACTGCGCGCGGTGGCGGCGATCGCGCGCCGCGGCACCATCACCCGCGCGGCCGAGGAGCTGCACCTGACGCCGGCCGCGTTGACCGCGCGCCTCAAACAACTGGAGCAGGATCTGGGCCTGATGCTGTTCGACCGCACCGCCTCCGGTCTGCGACCGACCGAGGCTGGCCGGCTCCTGCTGCATGCGGTCGAACGCGTCGGCGCGGTGCTGGCCGAGTGCGGCGAGAGTCTCGACGCCCTGCGCGGCTTGAGCCGCGGCCGGCTCAACATCGGCGTGGTGTCCACCGCCAAGTACTTCGCTCCACGCCTCATCGCCGCCTTCGCGCGCAGCCATCCCGGCATCGAGATGGGGCTGCAGGTTTACAACCGCGAAGGCACCCTCCGCGTGTTGCGCGACTACGAGGTCGATCTGGCGATCATGGGCCGGCCGAGCGATGCCTTCGAGGTGGAGAAAGAGGCTTTCGCTGAGCATCCGCTGGTGATCATCGCGGCACCGGACCATCCGCTGGCCCGGCGCAAGCGGCTGCGTTTCGATCAGCTGGGCGGCGAAACCTTTCTGGTGCGCGAACCGGGCTCCGGCACGCGCATGGTGTTCGAGAATCTGTGCGACGAAGCCCTGCGCGGCGAGCGACCGCGCGTGGGCATGGAGATTCCCAGCAACGAGACCATCAAGCAGGCGGTGATGGCCGGCCTGGGCATCGCCCTGATCTCGGGACACACGGTGGAAGCGGAACTGCGCGATGGCCGTCTGGCGATGTTGCCGGTCGCCGGCTTGCCGATCCGCCGCCAGTGGTTCCTTGTGCGCCGGGCGGATCGCCATCCCAGTCCGGCGGTCCAGGGCTTCTGGGATTTCCTGCGGCGCGAAGGCGCGGCCATGCTGCCCAAGCTGCCGTTGCGTTAACCGGCCGCGCGCCGCTTGCGGGAGGCGCGTTGCGCGATGCGCCGGACATGTGCCTCGGCCGCCGACTCGAAAGAAACCAGTTCGGCGAGCAAGGCGCGCAGGCGCCCGTTCGCGTCCGCTACGCCGCGCGCGTCGAGCGCGCGTAGCAGGTCGTATTCCGCATAGGCCGGAGCGCCGCCGCACCAGCGCGGCGGCACCTTGAAACCAAGACGGCCCAGCCGCTGGGTTGCGGTCTGTAGCAGGATCGCTTCCGGCGCGTCGTAATTCCCGCGCGCCAAGGCCTCAAGGCCCGCGCGGATCAAATCGCGGCCGGGCAGGGCGGCCGCCATCAGCCGGCACGCCGTGGCATCGCATAAATTCCGCCACCTTGACGTCGAAGGTGCGGGCATCGATTCGGGGATAGCGTTCGAGTCTGGGCTTGATCGCATCGTACAACTCCACGAGCCGGTGCGGGACGACCAAGCCCAGCCGCACCATGGCATCGACGTCAGCAAGATCGCGCTCGTGGCCGCGCTCGATCTTGGACAGGGCCTGGGCATAGAAATCCGTGATGGAGAACTCGACCGGGCCGCGCATCCCCAGCGTTTCGCGGCGCTCGTCCTGCTCCGGCAGCTTAGGTATGAAGTCTTCCGGAGCGGCGAGTTCGACGCTGAGATCGAGCTCGTCCTTGAGCCTTGCGATCGCCGCAAATGCACCGGGAGGTTCCGGATCGAGCTTGAGGTCGATGTCGATGGTCATCTCCCGCCAGCCTTTGAGCACGGCCGCTGCCCCGCCAGACAAATAAACACGGCCGGGACCGTGTGCCGCTCGCCCCAACTCGCTCATGAAGCGCTCCAGCGCGGTGCGGGTGACCATTGATCGCATCGAGGAATTATCGCAATTCCGCTTCGCGCTGGCGGAACCCGGTTTCCGCCCGGTGTTGCGCATCGGCGACAAGTTGACACAACGACTGTTACCGAGCCGACCCTGCGCCGCGCGCCCGCGCCGCCGGCACGGAATCAAGTCACTGTTTAGATGGACAATTTCACGACCGCCGCAGCCTGGAATGACTGGCACCAAGCTTGCCAGATGTTTAACGGCACCAGGTCCGGTGCCCTACACCAGCGATCCCCGCAGTCCTTGAATCAGGGACACAAACAGCGCGGGACGGAGGAGACGAGGAGGATAATTATGAAAATGCGGTCCGCAGGTCCCGCGCTCGTCGCGGGGAGTTTGTTGTTCTGTGCAACGGCACCGGCCTGGGCGATCGACTTCCAGAGCGACGACTGGAAGTTCTCCCTCGACGGCAACGTCAACGTCGATTACATCTACTCGAGCTGCGAGGGAGCGAGCTCGGCCCATACCGTCGCGGGCGGGCTGGCTTGCGTCGGTTCGGCCAGCGGCAGCAGCGTGTCGAACATCAGCAACGGCCTGCTGCCGGCGGCCTTCACGTTCGGCGTGGCCACCACGCAGGACGATATCGACCTGTCCGCGCACCTGGGCCTGTATCCCGGCATCGCCACCAACGACGGCGGCAGCCCCAACCTGCAAAGCGGCGGCAGCAACACGGCACTGGGCACTACCGGCCTGGACGTGCGCCAGGTGTACATGACCTTCGGCAACAAGAACTGGGGCACCTTCCTGCTCGGGCGCAACTTCGGCCTGTTCGGCTTCGACGTCATCATCAATGACATGACCCTGCCCGGCGTGGGTGGTCCCGGAGGTTCGGCTTCTGCGGCGCCGGCCAATACCACGCTCGGTTCGATCGGCCTGGGTTATATCTACACCGACACGCTGGGTCAGATCGACTACACCACGCCCGACTTTGCCGGCTTCACGGCGACCATCGGCATCTACGATCCTCTAAATGCAATCAATGGAGCGGGTGCTGTCATAGGCGGCAAATTTGTACCGGATTCACCACAACCAAAGTCCGCACCTGGGTTTCACGGCAAGTTGGCGTACAAACTCGATTTCGGCGGCGGCACCAAGCTGTATCTGTCCAGTGCCTTTATCACTCAAAAGCAGAAATTTATTGCCGCAGCGACCGGCAATCCATACAGCTACAACGCCTTAGGTATCGATGCCTTCGCCATGCTGGACATCAGCGACTTCGAGCTGTTCGGCTACTACTACCACGGCAGCGGCCTGGGCACGACCGGGTTGTTTGTCTTAGGTGACGATGGATTAAGCGATGGCAAAAAGCGCTCCTCGAACGGCTACCTGATCCAGGGCACCTACAAGATCGGCAAGTGGAAGCTGGGCGTGAACTATGGCGATAGCAGCCTGGATCTCGCCAGTGGCGAAACCAATCCCACCCTGGTCAAGGACAACCGCAAGGTGACCGGCGGCGTGTACTACTCGCTGACCAAGAACCTCACGCTGCTCGGCGAAGTCACCAACGTGGACGCCAAGAACCACGCGGGCGACAGCAACAACGCCACCACGGTCAACGTCGGTGCCTTCCTAAGCTTCTAAGCGAGCTCTCCGGCGCTCCAGTGCGGGGCGAGCGCTTTCGGGCCGGTACGGATTCCTCCATACCGGCCCGCATTCTATTGTGCAGAACGGTAGGGTGCGCTGCGCGCACGCGCCATCATGCTGCGAACGCACGTGCCACCGACGGGCATATTCGGTGGGGAGTAGGCTGGATTCGCGCGCCGCGCCCGAGAACGCGCTTATTCCCCGGGGACCTGGATACGCGGGTCTTCGGCACGGACAAAGGCGAGGAAGTTCCTCGCGTTCAAGGTGTAAATGACTTGCGCACCCGCTTTGCGGGCCGCCGCAAGATGAAGAAAATCGTAAACGGCGCCGCCACGAACACCTGCCGCCGCCGTTTGCCGCAGGACCTTCGCGATTTCGGTGGCGCGCAGTTCCACTAACCGCAGGTGCGGTAATAGCGAAGACTCGACCAGTTCGGTAGCGACGTCCGGCGCGACGCGCAGGCCCAGACCGCCGCCCGTCAGCGTCGAAAAGGTTTCTGCCAGCGCGTGCGTCCAGGCCGCCGGCTTTCGCCGGCTCAGGAGAGCAAGGCAGGCTTCGTGATGGGGTTCGTCCTCGACCAGGGCCGCGACCAGCACGGACGTGTCGAGGAAAGCCGTCACCGCGCCAGGCCCCGCGCTTCCTGTTCTTCGCGCTCGGCGGCCACTGCGGCCGCCGCGTCCGCGCGCGCGCCGGTCTTTGCCAGGACGGTGATCCCCGACTTCTTCTTGAATGCGGGGCGCGCCTCCGAGGCGACCGGTACCAGCTCGACCCGGCCGGCGACCACCTCCGCGCGCAGCCGTGAACCGCCGCGCAGGTTCAGGCGCTCGCGCACCGGCTTCGGCAGTACCAGCCGCCCGCTGGCGTCCATTTGAATGGTATCTTTCATGGCAATTATTCTACCATTGTCCCACCCGTATGCATGCATTTCCCCCCGATCCCGACCACGGCGCGGCCGCCGCATGAACCCGCACCAGGAACGCGCGGCTTTCGCGTTGTTCGTCGGTGCGGTGTGCATCGGGCTGGCGCCGATCTTGGTGCGCCTGGCGGATGTCGGCCTGACCGCGGCGGCGTTCTGGCGTGCGGCGCTGGCGCTGCCCGCGCTCGCGGCGCTGCGCCTGCGCGTGCCGGCCGCGGCACCGCACACCGCCGCGGCCGACCGCCGCGCGCTGTGGCTGGCCGGCGCGTTCTTCGGCGCCGATCTCGCCGTCTGGCACCAGTCGCTCGGCCACACCAGCGTGGCCAACGCCACGCTGCTCGCCAACCTCGCGCCGGTGTTCGTGGCGCTGGCGCTCTGGCAGCTTTTCGGCGAACGCTATGGGGTGCGCTTCTGGCTGGGGCTGGCCGCGGCGCTGGCCGGCGCGGGCCTGCTCGTCGCGGACAGCCTGTCCATCGGCCTGCGCGATGCCTTCGGCGACGGTCTGGCCGCGATCTCGGCGGTGTTCTACGCGGGCTACCAGATCGTGGTCGCCCGCGTGCGCAACCGCTGCGACACCATCACGGTGATGTTGCGCACGAGTTTCGCGACCGCGCTGCTCCTCTTGCCGGTGGCACTGGCGCTGCATGAAGCGCTGTGGCCGCAGACCCTGCGCGGCTGGAGCGTGGTGTTCGGCCTGGCGCTGGTCAGCCACGTCGCCGGTCAGGGCCTGATCGCCTACGCGCTGGCCGAGCTGCCCACGGCCTTCGCCTCCGTGGGCCTGCTGGTCCAGCCGCTGGCCGCCGCCGCGTTCGCCTGGGCGCTGCTGGGCGAGCGCTTCGGGATCGAGCAGGCGCTGGGCGGCGCGGTGGTGCTCACCGGCATCGTGCTGTGCCGCCTGGCGACTTCGCCGCGCGCGGCGACGATAGAGCTCAACTAGGTTCGACGCGTACGCCTTGCGGCGTGTTGTGGTCGAAGCACTTCTCCTCGACGCGGCGCTCGATGCGCCAACCCGCCGGCGTGCGCACCCACTCGTCCGCGTACCACAGGCCCAGGAACATCACCTGCGTCCCGCCTCCGGGCAGCGGCAGCGCCATCGGGTTGAAACAGGCGCAACGCGAGCGCGCGCGAGCGCCGGCGAGCTCGATGTGGAAATTGCCCACCAGATGGTAATAGGCCGGAAACTTGGGCAGCACTTCCGCCAGCCAGCGCTTGATCTGCGGGTAGCGACCGTCGATGCCGCCCATGGCGCGGTAGTCGATATAGGCATCCGGCGTGAACACGGCATCGAGCGCGTCCCAGTCGCGACGGTCGATGGCATTGGCGTAATCCATCAGCGTTTGCTGGATCTCCAGCCGGTCGCCGAGCTCTTGCAGGTTGTGCATCGCGGCTCCTTCGCAGGGGGTGGCGCTGAGGATCTCGCGCCTTCGAGGGCTGCGCCTCCCGCGAACGGAGGGTACGGAGCGGGGCGTCAATCGCACGCGTTCGCGCCGTAGCACACCTCGAAGGCGTCGCCGCCGTGCGCAGCGGAAGGATTGGCGAGTACCGTGCCGTCGCTGGCGCGGATCAATTGCACGCGCTGTTCAGGCGTCAGACCGGGATTCGCGCCGTTGACGGTCAGGCCGGAAAACGAGATCGTGCCAAACTTGCTCAAGCTGGCCTGCCCCGTCTGGCCCGGCCCCACCGCGGTCGGCGCCTCCAGGATCCACTCCGCGCTGTCGCCGGCAGTGACGAAGGGCACATCGTGGGTGAAAGTCCAGCCGCGCGTGGCGTTGACGATGGTGATCTTCCACGTCACCAGACCGCTGCCGTCCACCGTGACCGTGATCCGATCGCCGGGCCGCACGGGAAAATCGCCGCCGCCCAGCAGCCCGCTGCCCGCCGTGATCGCGGGCGCGGGAAACGCCTCCCACCAGGCGTAGTCATCGGTTGCGCCGCCGTTGCAGTCCTGCTCGGTCCCCGCCTGGATCAATAGCGTGTCCGTGGCGGAGCTTCCGCCGATGCCGGTCCAGGCGGAGCTCGCCGTAGTGGCGCCGTCCGAACAGTCCACTGCCGGCACCGTCCAGGTTCCGCTCACCGTGCGGAAACTCCCTGCCGGAGCGGTTTGCAGGTAGCCGCTCCAGTTGGTGGACTGCTGCGCGGCGGTGGCACCGTTGGTCTGACCCTGGGTCGCGCCGGGCGCCGGGCCGGGGCCGCCGCCGCAGGATGCGCAGAGGCTCAAAACGCCATAGCACCACATCCGCCGCAAAAACGAAGCGCATGTCATCGCCGACCTCCCCGTTCGACCGTCCTCGGTCGCCCGCTCAGTCTAACAAGCCGCCGTACCCGCCGGGGCTCGCGCAGGGGCTGGGCTGCATATTTCATTAGAAATTTTTCGAGGGTATTATTTCCCGCATGAAAATCCGGGAACCGCCGGCGAAATCTGCGGCAGCCGCGCCGCAGGCCGAGGCCGTGCTGTCCAAGGCCGCGGTGCGCGCCGCCGAGCAGCTCGAGCTGACCCAGGCGCGGCTCGCCCGGGTGCTGGGCTTGAGCCCCGCCACCGCCTCGCGGCTGGCGTCCGGACTCTGGCGCATTCCCAAAGACAGCAAGACCTGGGAGCTGGCGACGGCGTTCCTGCGCGTCTATCGCAGCCTGTCGGCGATCACCGGCGGCGATGCGCAAGCCATGCGTGCCTGGCTGCATTCGCCCAATGCCGCGCTCGGCGGCGAACCCGGCCAGCTCATCGCCGATGCCGAAGGTTTGATCCGCGTGCTGCACTATCTCGACGCCGTGCGCGGGCGCGTCTAAGAACGCCGCGCGCTGCCATGTCGGATCGGCACGGCGCTGCGAAGTCCGAGGCAGCCGCCTGGAGCGCCCGCACGATCGCAAAAGAGAGTCAGCGCTGCGAACTCCACTTGTGGCGCGCGGTGGAAGCCCAGCACGTGGTGGCCACGCGCGCGCTGGTGGACAGCCAGGCGGAGCAGGAACTGCTGGAGGAGTTGCTCGACGCCGCCAAGCCGGCCGTGCCGGCGGACTGTGCGCGGCTCGATTATCTGCTGTACACGCCCTTCCGCTATCCGTCGGTCGGCTGCGGCTCGCGTTTTCGCGCGCTGAGCGATCCCGGCGTGTGGTACGGCGCCGAGGAAGTGCGCACCGCCTGCGCGGAAGCGGGCTACTGGCGCTGGCGCTTCGTGACCGACAGCCGGGGCCTGAAGCGCCTGGACGGCGTGCCGCACACCGTGTTCCAGGCGGCGGCGCGCGGCGCCACGGTGGACCTGCGCCGCAAGCCTTTCGTACGCGAGGCGGCGCGCTGGAGCGATCCCGACGACTACGCCGCCTGCCAGGCGTTCGCGCGCGCCGCGCGCCAGGCGGCGGTGAAGCTGATCCGCTACCGCTCGGTGCGCGACCCCGCGCAGGCCGGCTGCGCCGCGGTGCTCGACTGCCGCGCCTTCTGCGGGACCGGTGGCGTGCGCCGGCGGCAGACCTGGTTTCTCACCGTGGACTCATGGCGCGTGTCCTGGCGCCGGGCCGGCGGCGCGCCGCGCAAGAGCGAAGGCTACGAGTTCGTGTTCGGGCCGGCGCATCGCGCCTGAGCGCGTGTCCGCTCAAGCCACCGCCACCGGGATCTTGCCGATCTTGGCCTGCCACTCGCGCGGGCCGGTGGCGTGGACGGAAGCGCCGCGCGCGTCCACCGCCACCGTCACCGGCATGTCTTTCACCTCGAATTCGTAGATCGCCTCCATGCCGAGATCCTCGAAGGCGACCACGCGCGCGGCGCGGATCGCCTTGGAGACGAGATAGGCCGCGCCGCCGACGGCGATCAGATAGACCGCCCGGTGATCGCGGATCGCCTCGATCGCCGCCGGACCGCGCTCGGCCTTGCCGACCATGCCGAGCAAACCGGTCGCCTCCAGCATTCGGCGCGTGAACTTGTCCATGCGCGTGGCGGTGGTGGGACCGGCGGGGCCGACCACTTCGTCGCGCACCGGATCGACCGGGCCGACGTAGTAGATGAAGCGGTTGCGGAAATCCACCGGCAGTTTCTCGCCGCGTTCGATCATCCCGACCAGGCGCTGGTGCGCGGCGTCGCGGCCGGTGAGAAGCTTGCCGTTGAGCAGCAGCACCTCGCCGGGCTTGAAGGTGGCGACTTCCTCTTTGGTGATCGTGTCGAGATTCACGCGCCGCGCGCCCGCCGGGCTGTAGGTAATGCGCGGCCAGTCCTCGAGCGAGGGCGGCTCGAGCGCCGCCGGACCCGAACCGTCCAGCACGAAGTGCGCATGGCGCGTGGCGGCGCAGTTGGGGATCATCGCCACCGGCAGATTGGCCGCGTGCGTCGGATAGTCCTTGATCTTCACGTCGAGCACCGTGGTCAGCCCGCCCAAGCCCTGCGCGCCGATGCCCAGCGCGTTGACCTTGTCGTACAGCTCCAGGCGCAGCTCCTCGATGCGCGTCTTGGGCCCGCGCGCGGCGAGGTCCTGGATGTCGATCGGCTCCATCAGCGCCTCCTTGGCCAGGAGCATCGCCTTCTCGGCGGTGCCGCCGATGCCGAGGCCGAGGATGCCCGGCGGACACCAGCCCGCGCCCATGGTTGGCACCGTCTTGAGCACCCAATCGACGATGGAATCGGAAGGATTGAGCATGACGAACTTGCTCTTGGCCTCCGAACCGCCGCCCTTGGCCGCGACGATCACCTCCACGGTCGCGCCGGGCACCACGCGCACGTTGACGACCGCCGGCGTGTTGTCGCGCGTGTTGACGCGTTTGCCGGCCGGATCGGTCAGGATGGAAGCGCGCAGCCGGTTGTCGGGATCGTTGTAAGCGCGGCGCACGCCCTCGTTGACCATGTCCTCGACGCCCAGGCTCGCCTCCCAGCGCACCTCCATGCCGATGTTCAGGAACACCGTGACGATGCCGGTGTCCTGACAGATCGGCCGGTGGCCTTCGGCGCACATCCGCGAGTTGACCAGGATCTGCGCCATCGCGTCCTTGGCGGCGGGCGAGGCCTCGCGCTCGTAGGCGCGCGCCAGCGCGCGGATGTAGTCGGGCGGATGGTAGTAGCTGATGTATTGCAGGGCGTCGGCGATGGACTGGATGAAATCGTCCTGTTTGATGGGGCGCATGCGCAGAGTGCAAAACGGAGGGCCGAGGCGCGAATTTTGCCGCCAGACCTGCGAATTGACAAAACTTTGACGGCTCACCGCTTAAGCTTTCCCACACAGCGCATCGCCAACAAGAATGCGCAGGGAGTCCCACATGCCCGCCTTGCTGTTTCTCGTTTTGTTGCTGAGCGCGCCGCTGGCCGCCCTGGCGCAAAGCGCCTCGGCCCCGGACACCGAGCCGTCCGGCCCCTCTTCCCCGCCGCCGGTCCAGCTCGGCCCGGTGGTGGTGGAGGACAAACCCTGGGAGTACAACCGTCCCACCCGTTTTGCCCATTCCTTGCCCGAAGTGGACGGCACCGCGATCACCGTGACCAAGAAAACTTCGGTGGAAAAACTCGACGCGCAACCCACCGTCATCGACAACAACCAGCGCGCGCTCTTCGATCGCCTGCCCGGCATCGTCATCGCCGAACAGCAGAATCCCCTCCAGCTCAATCTTTCCTATCGCGGCCTGGGCAATCCGCAAGAAAGCGAATACGTGCTCTCTTTACAGGACGGCATTCCGATCTCTTCGGACTGGATCGGCTTTCCCACGCTGTACTACTTGCCGGTCCCGCAGACGCTCGATTCCATCCAGATGATCCGCGGTGGCTCGGGACTGCTCTACGGCCCCGAACCGCAGCCGGTGATCAATTACGTCTCACGGCTGCCGAGCGCCGTGCCGCTGGCGGGCACCACGGAACAAGTCGGCGGCAGCGATGCGCTGTTTTCCAGCTTCAACCGCCTGGACGGCACGCGCGGCCCCTGGGGCTATCTCGCCGACTACAGCCATCGGCGCAGCAACGGCCAACGGCCGAACGGCGCGTTCGTGCTCGACGCCGGCGATGTGCGCTTGTCGTACGCGCTTGATGCCCGGCAGACCCTGGGCCTGGACGTGCACGCCTACTCGGTGAGCAGCGGACTGCCGGGGTTCCTGACCATCCAGCAATTCCAAACCGACCCGCACGCCGCCACGACCCCCAGCGATCACGAATGGGTGGATCGCTATACGGCCGTGCTGCGCTATGAGAATGCATTCACCGACGCCTGGCGACTGCAGGCCAAGTTGTGGACCGGCACGCAGGATCTGACCACGCGCAGCGACGCTTACACGGGCCAGCAGGCCCAGAGCGCCCAGATCAGCGACCAGCGCTTCTACTACAGCGGCCTCGACACGCGGCTCTTGCTGCGCTGGGCCGCAGCCAACGCCTTGAGCTTCGGCACCACGCTCTACACCTCGCGCAGCCCCTGGAACATCTTCAACGACGCCGACCCCCAAGCCGCGCGCGACGACCGCAGCGGAACGCCGTTTTATCTCGACGACCGGACCACCCGGTACGGCGCGCTGTTCGCCGAAAACGTGTTCCGCTTCGGACGCTTCCACCTCGTTGCCTCCGCGCGCTTCGAACACGAGGAGATCGGCGTGGACGAACACGCCCTGCCGCCGTTCCTCCACCGCGCGCCGATTCAACGCACGTATTACAAGAACGTGCCGTTGTTCGGCCTGGGGCTGGGCAACGACTTCGGCCGCGGCAACGAAACCTATCTCAACCTCGCCCAGGGCTTCCGCCCCCTGCGCTACCTCGACGTGGCGAGCCCCTTCGGCAACTTCGATCCCGGCAACAACCCCGACCCGACCAAATACCTGACCTACGAAGCCGGCGTACACGGCTGGCCGCGCGAGGGCTTGTATTACGACGCAAGCCTGTTCTGGGTGCGCACCCAAAACCGCATCGAGAGCCAGACGCTGGGCAACGGCGCTTCGGTCAACGTCAACTCCGGCAACGCGCGCAGCCGCGGCTTCGAAGGCGAGCTCGACTACGATTGGCTGCGCCTGACCGCGGCGCCTGCCGAGCTGCATCTCGACAGCTTCGTCAACCTGAGCCTGCTCGAGGCGCGGATCACTCAGAGCCAGACGCGCGTGAATCCCGCGGACCCCGACAGCCCCAGCCTGGCCGGGAACACGCCGTCCTACGCCCCGCATTATGTCCTCAAGTACGGGCTGACCTGGCGACGCACCGGCGTCTATCAACTGAGCCTGGTCGGTCAGACGCTAGGCAGCCAGTACTGGGCCGACAACAACCAACCCCGGCGCAATGGCTCGGGCGTCATCGTCACGCCGGCGCTCATCCCGCAGTACACGGTGCTCGACCTGTCCGGCGACTACCGCTTGGGCCGCCACCTGCGCCTGCTGGGAGGCGTCAGCAACCTCACCGACCGGACTTATTACTCGCGCGTGTTCTTCGTCAACGGGGGCATCGAACCGGCCCCGGGGCGCACGTTTTACGCCGGTGCGGCTTGGGATTTCTGAGCCGCGTGCTCAGCGCGGGCGGTAGGTCACCACTTCGCCTTCGTCGCGGAAGGAGAACGGCGTGAAGTGCGTGGTGCGGTCGAAGGTGTCGATGCCCTCGGCGCGCTTGAGCCGGCCGACCACGTAGTAGATGAAAGGCGTGGACACGACTTCCACCGACACCTTGAACGTCCAGTTGAAGGCGATGACGTGGAACAGCGAAGCACTGGTCCACAGGCCGCCGAAAGCGATGGGATAAAACAGCAGCGAGTCCACCGCCTGGCCGGCCATGGTCGAGCCCACGGTGCGTGTCCACAGCCAGCGGCCATGGGTCAGCACTTTGAGCTTGGCCAGCACGAAGGAATTGGTGAAGTCGCCGCACCAGTAGGCGATCATGCTCGCCGCGACGATGCGCCAGGTGCCGCCGAACACCACCTCCAGCGCCGGCTGCAGCGTGGCGTTGTACGGCTCCAGCCGGCTGGGCGGCACGCGCAGGATGAACTGCGTCATCACCGTGGCGAACATCAGCGCGCCCAAGCCGGCCCAGGCCACGCGCCGCGCGCGGGCGTAACCGTACACCTCGGTGATGAGATCGTCGAAGATGTAGCTGATGGGAAAGAACAGATTGCCCGCGCCGAACACGAACGTACCCAGCACCGGCAGCGTCACCGAGCACACCTTGGCGGGGCCGATCAGATTGGCGCACAAGAGCACCGTGACCATGCCCGCCATGCAAAATTCGTAGTAGCGGAAGGCGGGCCGCTCTCCTGGTGCGGTCGGTGGGTTCACGATCACAGTCCCTGCTGCTTCAACGCCTCGTCGAGTCGGGCGCGGATCAGCTCCAGCACGCGCGGGCGCAGGAACCACTGCCAGGCCGCCGCCAGCCCGGCGCGGTACAGCGGCCTCATCAGCAGGTTTTCGCCGGCGGTGAGCTGCCGACGATACAGCGCGCAAACCCCGTCGAGCCGCCGCTCGATATCCGACATCAAGACATCGCAGGCAAGCTTTCCCGCGGGCCAGTCCATCGGCGGCTCTTCCGCGCGCACCGATCCCACCAGGGGCACGATGGGTAGTTGGCCATCGCTGCTGCGGAACGCGTCGAGCTCGCTCGACGAGAGTTGCGCATAGCCCCAGCGCACGATGGGATTGTCCGGCGGCAGGGTGAAGTGCTCGGCGAGGAAGCGCTGGGCGTTGCGGCGGCCGAGCTGGTAATCGTGGCGGCGGAACGCCTCGTGGAAGAAGCCGAGGAATCCGCCGAGGGCGCCGCCGGCGATCGCATAGGGCGCCTGGGGCGGCGCCTTCGAGCCGGCGGGCGCGACCACGAAGCGGCTGTACTCGGTTTCGTCCCAGGCCAGCGCCAGGTCCGCGGGCTTGAAGCGCGCCTGCATGATCCAGGCATCGACCAGCGGCGCGAGCTGCGCCTGCGGCGGCAAGGCCAGGTCCTGGCCGTCGCCGGGCACGGTGGGCGGCGGCGGGCCGTCCGTCGGCGGCGACAGGAAGGGCGCCACCATCAGCACCGCGGCATCGGCGGCTTCGGGCGCACTCGCCAATTCGCGGCCGGGGCCGCCGGCGATCAGCTCGCGCGCCAGCTCGAAAGGCTCGTTGTTGAAAACCCCGCCGTCCACCGCGGCGAAGCGGTAGGGATCGGGTGGATGCTGTGGGTCGCGCCAGGCCGGCGGGATCGGCTGCAACTCGCCCTCGGGCGTCGTCACCGCATGGCGGAAGCCGTATTCCGCGGCTGCGCGCTCGATCAGCCGCGGCTTGAGGAACAGCGGGAACGCACCGGAAGCCGCCGCGGCCTGGCCGAGCATCTGCCAGCGCGGCAGGTCGGCGACGGAGGCCTCGGGCAAAACCAGGTGACCGCGCAAATGCGGCGGCAGCGCGTGCGGGTCCGGCTCGCCGCCGATCAAAAACCCGCGCCAGTCGGCGTGCTCGCGCATCGCCTCGGCGCTTGCCGGGCGGTTGCCGAGGAAGTCGATGCGGTACAGCACGCCGCGCAGGTTGCCGAGCGTGAAGCGCGCCACGAAGGGGCGTTTCACGTAAGGCCGCGGCTGCGGCGTGGCGCTGTAGGCGAGGCTGGCGGCGACGATGGCGTCGATCGCCGTGCAGTCGAGCAGGGCCTCCAGCCGGCCGGCGGCGAGGTCGGCGTCGCCCAGCAGGGCGCGCAGATCGATCGCTTCGACCCAGGCGCGGTACAGCGGGTTGGCGGCGGCAGGCCGATCTTGATCGGTCGTGGCGCCCCCGTCGGGGGCGATGCGCACGTGCGGGAAACGGTAGGGCAGCACGATGGCGAGCAGCGCCGCGCACATCGCGCCCGCCGAAGCGCCGACCGCCGCCTCCAGCGACACCGCGTGGCGCGGCACCGGCGCGCCACGCGCCTTGGCCGCGGACCAGGCGTCCAGCGCCTCGATCAGGAAATCCAGCACGCCGGCGGTGTAGGCGCCCGCCGACACCGCGCCCGCCATCGCCAGGCCGATTCTGAACGTGGGTGTGGCCGGATCGCTCATGAATTTCCGTCTCGCTCCGCTTGTGTCAGCATCTTGCCACGACCGACCTGGATCCGATGACCCCTTCCGCCGATTCCGCCCGCGCGGCGCACGCCAGCGCACCGCTGGCGCGCATTCTGCGCAATCTGCAACGGCACCGTTACCTGCTCGCCGTGCTGAGCTTCGCCGCCGGAGCGGCGAGCTTTTTCCTCATGGCGCGCAACGAACGCCTGGCGCCATGGATCGCGGCAGGACTCGCGCTCAACTGGGCGGCGATCCTGTTCGAGGGCGCGCTCGGCCGCTGGCTCGCGCGCTTCCGCTACGGGCACCTGTCGCCTTACCTGCTGCGCTACGGCATGCAGTCCGTGCACCAGTTGAGTTTCTTCTTCTGCCTGCCCTTCGTGCTCAGCACCACGACCTGGGACAGCGGCCAGGCGCTGTTCGCCGCGGCGGCGTGCGCGGCGGCGCTGGCGTCGATGTGGGATCCGCTTTACTACGGTGTGATCGCCGCGCGGCCCTGGCTGCACCTGGCCTTCCACGGCTTCGCCATGTATCTCGCGCTGCTGGTGGTGCCGCCGCTGATCTGGCGGCTCGACACCACGCACAGCCTGGCGCTGGCCTCCGCGGCGCTGGGGCTGCTCTCGCTGCCCAGCTTTCTGCACCGGGTGCGGCGGCGCACCCCGCTGCGACTCGCGCTGCTGCTCGCCGCCGCGGTAGCGCTCGGCGGTTTGTCTTGGATTGCGCGCTACTGGGTACCGCCAGCGACGCTGTGGATCTCCGACGCGCGGGTCACCGCCACGCTCGATCCCGAGCGCCGCGCACCCGGTACGCCGCTGCCAGACGTTCCGGCCGGCGCGCTCGCCGGCGGCCTGTACGCTTACGCCGCGATCCACGCGCCACGCGGCTTGCGCGAGCAGGTGTTCCACGTCTGGCGCCACGACGGGCGCATCGTGGACCGCATTCCCATGACCGTCGCCGGCGGGCGCGAGCAGGGCTACCGTGCCTGGAGTTACAAGCGCAGCTTTCCCGAAAACAGCGCGGGAACCTGGGAAGTGGACTTCGTCACCGACGGCGACCAGTTGATCGGCAAGCTGCGCTTCCGCGTGGTCGAGCCGGCCGCGGCGCCGCGCTGACGGGATGCGGGCGGCCCGTCACGCCGCGCAACGGCAAGCGCCGCGACTCAGGCGCCCAGCTCCTTGACCGCCTGGATCATTTGCACCATGACTTTCTGTGCGTCGCCGTAGACCATGTTGCAGTTGTCGCGGTAGAACAATTCGTTTTCCACGCCGGAGTAGCCCTTGCCCTGGCCGCGCTTGATGACGTAGACCTGCTTGGCCTGATCGACGTTGAGGATGGGCATGCCGTAGATGGGGCTCGCCTTGTTGGTGCGCGCGGCGGGGTTGACGGTGTCGTTGGCGCCGATCACCAATGCGACGTCGGCTTCCTTGAACTCGTTGTTGATGTCTTCCATGTCGAAGATGATGTCGTAGGGCACCCCGGCCTCGGCGAGCAGCACGTTCATGTGGCCGGGCATGCGGCCGGCCACCGGGTGGATGGCGAACTTGACCTCCACGCCGCGCTCCTGCAGCAGCTTCACGAACTCGTAGAGCTTGTGCTGCGCCTGCGCCACCGCGAGGCCATAGCCGGGCGCGATGATGACCTTGCTGGCGTAGCGCATCTGGATGGCGGCGTCGCCGGCTTCGGCGGACTTCAGGGTGCCGGCGATCTCGCCGCCGCCGACGTCCACCTCGCCGAAGTTGGAGAACAGGATGTTGGCGAGCGAGCGGTTCATGGCGCGCGCCATCAGGATGGTGAGCAGCGTGCCGGCCGAGCCGACCAGCACGCCGGCGATGATCATCGCCGGGTTCTGCAGCACGAAGCCTTCCAGGCCCACCGCCATGCCGGTGAACGCGTTGTACAGCGAGATCACCACCGGCATGTCCGCGCCGCCGATGGGAATGGTCATCAGCACGCCGAAGGCCAGCGCGCCGGCGAAGAACAGGCTGACCTTGAGCTCGGTGAGCCCGCCGAGGATCCACACCCCGACCGCGAGCGTGGCGAGCAGCACCAGGGCGTTGAGGATCTTCTGGCCCGAGAAGCGGATGGACTTCTGCATCTTGCCTTCGAGCTTGGCCCAGGCGACCAGCGAACCGGAGAAGGACACGCCGCCGATCAGCGCGCCGAGCAGGGCTAGGCCCTGCGGGCCGTAGCCCTGCGCGTGCGCGCCGTACAGCTCCACCGCGGCGATGGCCGCCGCCGCGCCGCCGCCCATGCCGTTGTACAGCGCCACCATCTGCGGCATGGAGGTCATCGGCACGCGCCGGCCCTGCCACCAGGCCCAGGCGTTGCCGACCGCCAGCGCGATCAGGATCAGCGCGAGATTGGTCTTGAACTGCGGATTCTCGGGGCTGGCGAAGGCGAGGCTCACCAGCACCGCCACCACCATGCCCGCGCCGGCCCACACGATGCCGCCGCGCGCGGTCACCGGGCTGGACATGCGCTTCAAGCCGAAGATAAAGAGGAAGGCCGCGGCGAAGTAGCTCGCCTGGATCAGCAGACCGATCGGGAAGTTCATGTCCGCGCCCTCACTTCTGCTCGGGTTTGGAGGACTTGAACATGCCGAGCATGCGCTCGGTGACGACGTAGCCGCCGGCGGCGTTGCCGGCGCCCAGCACCACGCCGGCGAAACCGATGGCTTGCTCCAGCCACGTGTGCGCGTTGGCCAGGGCGTACATGGCGCCGACCACCACCACGCCGTGGATGAAGTTGGAACCGGACATCAGCGGCGTGTGCAGGATGGCGGGCACGCGGCCGATGATCTCGTAGCCGGTGAAGGCGGCGAGCATGAAGATGTAGAGGGCGACGAAGCCGGTGAGCGTGAGGGTCGCGTCCATGGATGTTTCCCCGGGTTGGTTGCTTAAGCGCCTTCGATGAGCTTCTTGGCCGCCTCGTTCCTGATCTCGCCGGCGTGCGTCAGGCAGGACTTGGCCAGCACCTCGTCGCTCCAGTCGATGTGGATCGCGCCGTTCTTGAGGAACAGCTCGAGCAGGTTGTACTGGTTCTTGGCGTAGAGCTCGCTGGCGTGTTCGCCGAGCGCCGAAGGCACGTTGAGCGGCGCGACGACGGTGACCTGGCCGACCTGGATCGTTTGGCCCGGCTGGCTGTACTCGCAGTTGCCGCCGCCTTCGGCGGCCAGATCCACGATCACCGCGCCGGCCTTCATGCCGTCCACCTGCGCCTTGGAGATCAGCTTGGGCGAAGGACGGCCGGGAATCGCGGCGGTGGTGATGACCACGTCGGCCTGCTGGAGGTGCTTGGTGACGACCGCGGCGACTTTTTCCTTTTCCTCGGCCGTCAGCTCGCGCGCGTAGCCGCCCGCGCCGCGCGCGTCCACGCCGGTGTCCACGAACTTGGCCCCCAGCGACTCGGCCTGCTCCTTGGTCTCCGGGCGCACGTCGTAGCCTTCCACGATCGCGCCCAGCCGGCGCGCGGTGGCCACCGCCTGCAAACCGGCCACGCCCAGGCCCATCACCAGCACCTTGGCCGGTCGGATGGACCCGACCGCGGTGGTCATCATCGGGAAGATGCGCGCGAGATGCGTGGCGCCGAGCAGCGCGGCGTAGTAACCCGACAGCGCGGCCTGGCTGGAGAGCGCGTCCATCGCCTGGGCGCGGGTGATGCGCGGCACCAGCTCCATGGCGAAGCAGGTCAGCTTGCGGTCACGCAGGAGCTTGACCAACTCCGGCTCTTTGTGAGCGTACACGAAGGAGATCAGGATGGCGCCTTCCTTCATCGCGCCGACCACCTCCGCCGGCGGCGGGTTGACCGCCAGCAGCACGTCGGCGTCGGAGGCGAGTCCCTGCGGATTGGCGGCGAAGGACACGTTCTGGTACGCGGCGTCCGGCAGTTTGACGCCTTCGCCCGCGCCGGACTGCATGTGCAGCTCGGCGCCGAGTTTGACGAGCTTGGCGGCGACGCTGGGGACCAGCGCCACGCGCTTTTCGCCCGCGCGCGTTTCCTTGAGCACTGCGATCTTGACCGCCATCGTGTGATCCCCTCATGAGCCGAGCGCGCCGCAGCCCACGTCGCGCCGGCGGAAAAATGCGCGCCAGTTTAACGAAACGGGCCGGCAAACTCATCTGGGAATCGGCGCGCCATCCGTTCCGGGTCGCAGCCAGCGCGCGGCCAGCGGCGGGATCAGGAATAGGCTGACGGCGGTGGAGGACACCAGGCCGCCGAGGATCACCACGGCCATGGGCCCCTCGATTTCGTGGCCGGGCTGATGGAGCTGCACGGCCACCGGCAGTAGCGCCAGCGCCGTCATCAAGGCCGTCAGCAACACCGGCGTCAGCCGCTCCGCGGAGCCGCGCAGCGCGGTGGCGAGCGTCCAGGCTTGGCCTTCCACGCGCACCAGGTGATCGTAATGCGACACCAAAAGAATGGTGTTGCGCGCGGCGATCCCGAACAGGGTGACGAAGCCGACCATGGCGCCGAGCGTGAGCGTGCCGCCGGTCAGGGCGGTGGCGGCCACGCCGCCGATGAGCGTGGACGGCAGGGCGAGCAGCACCAGCGCCACGTGGCGCGCGTGACCGAAGGCCAGCGCCAGCAGGAGCACGATCAGCACCAGCGCGGCGGCGGCGTGCAGGTAGAGCTGGCGCGCGGCCGCGATCTGTTGTTCGGCGGCGCCGCCGTAACGCAGATAGACGCCGGGCGGGAGCTTGACCCGTGCCTCGATGGCGCGTTGCGCCTGGCGCGCGTAACCGGCCTGGTCGGAGACGCGGGGCGTGACCAGCACCACCTGGCGGCGCAAGCCGTCGTCGTGCTCGATCTGGCCGCGCGCCTCGACGGTGGAAATGTCAGCGACTTTCGCCAGCGGCACCAAGGCGCCCTCCGGGCTGCGCAGCAACAACGCGCCGATCGCCTGCGGACTGGCGCCGGCGCCTTGCAGGCGCACCGCCACCGGCACGCTGCGATCGGCCTCGGCGATCTGCGACACGATGCGGCCTTGATTCGCGGCCGCGACGGCCTCGAGCACGTCGGCCGGCTGCAGGCCGTAGAGCGCCAGCCGTTCCGGCCGCGGCTCGATCTTGAGCTCGGTCTGGCGCGGCGGCACCTTGAGCCGCACCTGGCCGGTGCCGGGCAGCGTGCGCAGGACCTCGGCGATGTCCTGGGCGACCGCGTCGTCGGTATCGAGGTCGGTGCCGAACACGTCGACGAAAAACGGCGTGGACTCGCCGGACAGGGTCTCGCCGATGCGTTCGGCCAGCACCGAGTAGATCTCGGTGAGCTGGTTGGGAAAATCGTCGAAGACTTTGCGGATCTGCGCTTCGATCTGATCCGGGGTGAATCCCCGGGAAGGATCGATCTGGATCTCGAACTCGCTCTTGTTGGGCTGATCCGGATCCTGGCCGTTTTCGGCGCGGCCGATCTGCTCGGCGACCGTCGCCACGCCGGGAATCGCGGCGAGCCGTTCGGCGATACGTTGGCCCACGCGGCTGGTTTCGGAGAGCGACACGCCGGGCCGCAGCGCGGCGTGGGCGATCAGGTAGTTCTCGCGGAAATCCGGCAGCAGGCGCTGGCCGAACAGCGGCAGCAGCACCACGCCGGCCACGCCGCTGACTGCGAGCACGGCGATCACGATGCGCGGGTGGCGGTAGAGCGTTTCGATCGCGCGGCGTTGCGCCGCCTTGGCGCGGATCAAGAAGCGCGCCTCCGGCGGCGGCACGTGGCGGCGCATCAGCAGCACGCACAACGCCGGCGTGGCGGTCATCGCCACCAGCAGCGAGATCGCCACCGCCAGCAAAAAGGCGATCGACAGGGGCTGGAAGAACGCGCCCTGCACGCCGCTGAGCATGAAGATCGGCAGGAACGCCATCGCCACCGCCGCGGTGGCGTAAAACACCGGCAGCCGCACTTCCAGCGAGGCATCGACGAACAACTGCCGCGCGTCGAGCGCCGCGCCGCCGGCGGCACGGCGCCGCCGGGTGATGTTCTCCACGTCGATCACCGCGTCGTCGACCACCACGCCCAGCGCCACCACCAGGCCGCCGATGCTCATGGTGTTGAGCGTCAGGCCGAATTCGTCGAGCAGCCACACCGTGGCCAGCAGCGACAGCGGAATCGAGGAGAACGAGATCAGCGCCCCCCGCCAGTCCCGCAGCGTGACCAGGAGCAGAATCACCACCAGCGCCGCGCCGATCAGCAGCGACAACCGCAGCTTGGCCAGCGCGCTTTCGATGAAGCTCGCCGGACGCAACAGCGCCGGGTGGTATTCCACGCCCTGTTTTTTCAGCGCCGGCGCGAGCTGGTCGAGGCGCCGCTCCAGCGCGCGGGTGACGTCGAGCGTGTTGGCGCCGTACTGGGTCGAGGTCTCGACCAGGATGCCGGGACGGCTGCCGATGATGGCATCGCCCACGCGCGGCTGCGGGCCGTCGCGGATTTCGGCGACGTCGGCCAGGCGCAAGGGCAGTTCCCCGCGCTCGGCGACCACCGTTTGCGCCAACGCCTCCGACGTGCGGCCCGCGGCCTGGGCCTGGACCACGATGCGCTGCGAGGGCGTTTCGAGGAATCCGCCGCCGATCAGGGCGGTGCCTCGTTCCACCGCGCTGAACACGTCCGCCAGCGACAGCCCGGCGGCGGCGAGCTTGAGCGGATCCACCCACACCTGGCGCTCGCGCACCGCGCCGCCGAAGATCTGCGCCTGCGCCACGCCCGGCACCGCCAGAATCTGCGGCTTGACCAGCCAGTGCACCAGATCGCGCAGCGCGATCGGCGTGAGCGTTCGGCTCGTGAAGCCGAAGTGCACCAGGTATTCCATGGAGGAAGACAGCGGCGACAACAGCGGCGGTCCGATGCCGCGCGGCAGCAGGCTCGCGGCCTCCGCCAGCCGCTCGGTCACCACCTGGCGTTGGCGATAGGGATTGCCGCCGCGCGCGAACACCACCTGGATCGCCGACAGGCCTTGCGCCGAAGTCGAACGCACCGCCTGCACGTTTTCGGTGCCGAGCAGCAGGCCTTCCAGCGGCCGCGTGACCAGCGCCTCGACCTGCTGGGCGTCGAAGCCCGGCGCCTCGGTCTGCACCAGCACGTGCGGCGGGGCGAAATCCGGGAACACGTCGAAACGCGCGGTAAACAGCGCGGCCAGTCCCAGCGCCGCCACCAGCACCGAGGCCGCGGTGACGATGCGCGGGTGCGCCAGCGAGCTGCGGACGATGGCGGTGAGCATGGCGGGGGGTCAATCCGGCTCGCCTTCCTCGGCCGTAACGCCGCTCAGACCCTGCAGCGACCACAACACGCCCGCGCCGTGCACCACGATGCGGTCCTCCGCCTCGAGTCCCCGCACCAGCCAGCCTTCGCCCAGCGGCTGCAACAGCTCGACCGGCACCGGCGCGTAGCGCGTCACGCCGTTGTCGGCCTTCATTTCCTTGTAGACGTAGGCGCCTCGTTCTGCGTAGAGCAGGGCGCCAGTCGGCACCAGGAAACCGCTTTGCGCCGGGCCTTCGAGCACCACCGGCAGGCGCGCGCCGGGACCCAGGCCGGGCGGCGGGTGGTCCAGCCGCAGCAGCCAGGCGGCGCTCTGGCTTTCGTCCGTCGCCTGCGGCAGCGCGCCCAGTACCTCCGCCGGCACTTCCAGGCCGTCCACCACGACGAGCGCGGCGCGCGGCGCTGCCCCCAGGCTGTGGCGGCCGGGGAGACTGGCGCGCAGAAGCAGGCTTGCGCCGGCACGCAGCGCCGCCATGAGGGGGTCGCGCGCGTCGGCGCGCATCCGCGCCAATGGCGCCCAGCGTTGTTCGAAATCGGCCTGCGCGGCGTCCGCCTGCGCGCGCGCCACGGCGGCGGCGGCCTGCGCGGCCTGCAGTTCCTTGAGCGAAGCGGAGGCTCCGGCTTCATACAGCGCCTGCAGGCGTCGCGCTTCGGCCGCGCTAGCGCGCACCGTGGCGGCGGTGCTGCGCGCGCGGCCGGCATCCGCAAGAAACGCCGACGTTTCCAGCACCTGGCCGAAAGCCATCTCGCGCTGCGGGGGCGTGGCGGGCTGCGGGGTCGCGACCACGAGGCCCACCGCCTGCTGCTGCGCTGCGTTCAGCGCGGGCGGTCCGGCAGCCGTCGGCGCCGTGGCTTGCGCCTGGTCCTCGTCCTGCGCTTGCGCGCACAGGGCCAAGGCGCTGGCCGGTGCCCATGCGGCGAGCCGTGCCCAAGAGACTCGTTTCATGAGGCTTCTCCGTTGGTCGCGGACGGCGGCGGGGGCCGGCGCAGGTCCAGCTCGGGACCGGACAGCGGCGTGTGCAAAGCGTCTTCCAGCGCGTTGCGCGCGCCCTGCAACGCGGCGCGTGCTTCGAGCGCCTCGAGCTGCGCCCGATACCGGGCGACATCCGCCGTCAACGGCACCTGCGCGTCTGCCGCGCCCAGCTTCAAGGCCAGCGCCGCGTCTTGCGCCTGCCGTTGCGCCTGTTGCAGACGCTGATCGGCGGCGGCGGCGGCCTGGCGCGCGAGATCTTCCTGCGCTCGGGCGGCGGCGATCTCGCCATAAATCCGCGCCTGCAGGGCCAGCAGGTTCTCGCCGGCGAGTTCGCGAGCGGCGCGCGCTTGGGCGATTTCGCCCTGATGCCGATTGAAGAGCGGCAACTCGAAGGCGACGTCCAGCGGAAATTTGCTGATGCCGTGATCCCAGTAGTAACCGGGGCTCAGGACCAGCTCGGGATACTGGCGCGCGACGGCGAGCTGGAGCCGCTTTTCCGCGGCGTCGTAATCGGCGATGGCGGCGGCGAGGTCGGCGCGCGTGAGCAGGGCCTGCTCGCGCGCCGCGTCCAGCCGCGCCTCGTCGAGCGCCGGCGGCGCGCCCCAATCCGGCCAGTCCAGGGCGAGCCCGTCGAGCGCGGGCGGCGGCAGCCCCAGCGCCGCGGCGGCGGCCGCCTGCGCGGAGGACGCCTCGGCGAAGGACCGCGCCCGCTCCTGCGCGCTGTGCTGCGCGTCCGCCTCGAGCGCGAGCAAGGTCGCGGGCGCGTCCTCGCCAGCCGCCACGCGGCGCCGTTCCACGTCCAGCAGCCGCGCCTGCGCTGCCGACAGCTGCTCCAGCGTGCGTTCGCGTTCGCGCGCGGCGCGCCAGTCGGACAGCGCTCGGATCAGGCTACGGCGGACGTCCCAGGTCCGGTCGACCAGCGCCCAGCGCGCCTGCAGGCGGTCGAGCCGCGCGGCGTCGATCGCCAGCCGGCGCCGGCCCGGCGTGCGCAGCGGCAATTCGAAGCTGATGCCGTAGAGCCAGGGCCGGGTGTCGCGCAAGGCGTATTCGGATTGCAGGCTCGTCACCGGGTTGGGCCGCTCGGCGGCGGCGACTTCCCGCGCTGCCGCCGCGCCGACTTCCGCCCGCGCGACCGCAAGCTGCGGATTGTCCACCAGCGCCACGGCCAGCAGCATGCCGCGATCCCAGCGCGACGGGGGCCAGCTCGCCGGCGGCGCCGGCAACAGCGGCGCGATGGCGTCGCGCAGTTGCGGCGCGTCGAGCCGTCGCGCGGCGAAGCGCTGCGCGTTGTCGGCGAGGTTCAGCGGTTGTGCTTGATAGGCGGCGCAGCCGGCCAGCAGCAGGCCGAGCAGCGCCATGATGCGGCGTCTGCCGATCGAAATCTCGCCACGGGTGAGTGCCATCGCCCCGGTTGCCGCCTTCTGGTGCGGTCTCCTCGGGACGATGATAAGCGCTGGCGCAGCGCCGGTGAGCCGTGGACAGATTTGACACAGCCCCGGCGCGCGCCACCGGGCATCAGTCGATTTCCACCATCACGAAGTCGGACTTGGCGGCACCGCAGTCCGGACAGGTCCAGGACTCCGGGATGTCCTCCCAGCGCGTGCCGGGCGCGATGCCTTCTTCCGGCAAGCCGCGGGCTTCGTCGTACACGAAGTCGCACACCAGGCAGCGCCATTTCTTGAGCGTTACGGCAGTCGAAGCTTCCATCGGTCGGTTCGTCGGCGAAAAAACGCAGGCGGCGCATCCGGGCGGATGCGCCGCCACAAGGCGGATGTCGGCGAGGATTATGCCGCAGCCCGGCGTTCGCCGGCCAGCAGCTTGCGGCGCAGCGCGGGTTTGAGATTGGCGCGGGACAGGTCGCCGCCGTACTGGTCGCGCACTTTACGGTTCATGATGGCGAACCACAAAGGCGTGCAGTACGCGATCGGGATCATGGCGGCGTAGCCCGAAGGCAGCCGCGGCAGGCCCTCGAAATTGCGCAGCGTCTGGTAGCTGCGCGTGGGATAGGCGTGGTGATCGGAGTGACGCTGCAGGTGGTAAAGGAAGATGTTGGTGGCGATGTGGTTGGAGTTCCAGGAGTGCTCCGGCTGGCAGCGTTCGTAGGTGCCGTCGGGGCGCCTGGCCCGCAGCAGGCCGTAGTGTTCCAGATAGTTCACCACCTCGAGCAGGCTGCCGCCGTAGGCGGCCTGCAGGATCATGAACGGCAGCGCCGCCCAGCCGAGCCAGGCCGTCATGGCCGCATACAGCGCAAGGGTCAGCAACCAGGCCTGGATCAGATCGTTCTCCAGCGACCAAGGCCCCTTGCCCTTGCGCGCCAGACGCTGTTTTTCGATTTCCCACGCCGAGCGGAACGAGCCGATCACGCAGCGCGGCAGGAATTCCCAGAAACTTTCGCCGTATCGCGCGCTGGCTGGATCTTCGAAAGTCGCCACGCGCACGTGATGACCGCGGTTGTGCTCCACGTAGAAATGGCCGTAAGCCACCGGCGCCAGCGCGATCTTGGCCAGCCAGCGTTCCAGCTTCGAGGTCTGATGGCCCATCTCGTGGGCGATGTTGATGCCCAGCCCCGAGGTGAAACCGACCGACAGCAGCAAACCCAGCCACTGGTGCCACAACAGCCCCCCGCGCACCGCCATCCAGGTGCCCCAGATGAAGGTGAGGTACTGGAACGGCAGCGCGAGGTAAACCGCCCAGCGGTAATAGCGATCCGCCGCCAGTGCGGCCATCGCGGAGTCGGGCGGATTGTTGTCGTCCTCGCCCAGCAGGGCATCGGCGATCGGCAGGATCAGGTAGATGAAGATCGGGGAGAACCACCAGAACACCGACCAGCCGGTCCAGCAATAAAGCAAATAACCCTGCACCGGCAGGGTCATCGCCAGGATGCCCAGTAGCCAGAGATAGCGCTTGCGGTCGACCCACGGCCGATCGTCTTGCACGGCGACGCTCGACATTGGCTCTCCTCCTCTCTGATGAACGATCGTTTAATTAGAGTAGCGGAAAACCGCCGGCTGTCAAGCGCGAGGAGTTCCCTTCGGTTTTGGGATGTGCCCCGAAACTGGAAGCGAGCGTCCGACCCTCAAAATCGCCCTTCGGCCTTGGCGCGGCGCAACTCGTCCAGCGCTTCGCGCGCGCGCGCATCCGGGTTCACCGGCTCGGAATGACCGAGTGCCAGATCTTCGGCGAAGCGGCGCGCGCGCAAGTTGAGCTTGTGGCTCTCGTCGAATCCGGTGAAGGTGATCGCGTCCTTTTGCGGGTAGTAGGAGTTGAGCTTGAGCCAGCGCGTCTGGTCGCGCTCGGCGTCGTACACGCGGAACCAGCCCTCCGGCGCGAGGATGCGGCCGAGCAGCTCCAGCCAGTCGGGTCGGGCCCGTGAGCTTTCGGCCTTCCGCGGCGTCTCCGGACCTTCCTCGCCGGTCGCGGCGCTCGGCGGGTTGGCCGGGTGGAATTCGGACATCAGCAGGCGTTCTTCGCGCGCGCTGAGCCGTTCGCCGCCAACCGCTCCCTCGGGCATCTTGGCCTTGGTTTCCGCGCTGTCGAGGATGGCGTAGACCTCCTGCAAACCGTTGAGCAGGGATTCGATCTTGTCCTCGGCCATGCCGACGTCGGCCAGCGCGGTGACGATGGCGGACATGAGCGCTTCGCGCGATTTCAGTTCGTCCAGGCTCGGCGGCGGAATGAACTCCAGGCTGCGCAAGGTGCGTTCGAGCAGGTCCTGCGCCTCGCGATACTGGGCGCTACCGCGGCCGTACTTGAGCAGCCGCGCCGCCATCAGCGGCCCGACGCCCCCGCGCAGCAGCGTCATCACCGGCGCGGGCACGTTGCGACCCAGCGTCTGCACTTCCAGCTCCTGGGCCACCTGGCGGCGCACGCGCATGAGCAGCGCCTCGCGCCGCGCGCGGGTCTGCTCGTGCATCTGCTGCAGGAAATTCTCGACCTCGCCTTCCGGCAGAGGCGCCCCGCCGGCGAGCGCGGCGGTGCCGGCCGCCATACCGGTCGCACTCAGCGCCTGGCGCAACTGGGCCTGCACCACGTCCGCGTTCGGCGCCGACACCGCCAGCTCCACCACGTCGGCGAGCAGCTTGCGCAAAGGATGGGTGGGATTGGTGAAGAAGCTGGTGTCGGTCAGCGCGCTCTGGTAAATCGGATAGCGCAAGGTCTCGAGCGCCGGCCGCAGCGGTTGCGGCAGCAAGGGCTCTGCCAGCACCTCGTCGAACAAGCGGCTGGCCAGCGCCAGGCGCTGCGAAGAGGCCTGCAGCGCGGCAAGACCTGAAGGCTGCGCCAACAGCGACTGCAAAACGGCGGCGAGCTCCGCGGCCGCGGGTTGTGACGCCCGCGCCAGCGCGCTTGGCTCGATGCCGTACCGTTGCAGCAGTTCCTGGAGCTGAGCGTGGCTTTGCACCGCAGTGCCGTCCGGCGATGCGGCCTTGGTTTTCTCCTGCGGCGCCTGGTGCGCGAGCCGGATGCCGTGGCGGTCGAGCAGCTCCAGCGCTGCGGCATAGACCGGCCCCAGCTCGCGGATCACCACGCGTTCGAACAGCTTGTACACCACCAGCTTGATCTGGAAATCGGTTTCCAGCGCCGCGGCGCCCTGGCCGAAGGCTTCGCAGATGCGTGTCGGCGACAGGGCGCGCGGCGACACCGGCACGCCGTGCTGGCGGGCGGCGTTCTCCAGCCGCCGCTCCAGCTCCCAGATCAGGTTCTTGAACAGACCCTCGGCCTTGGCCGCCATGTTGGTGACGGCGATTTTTTCCTCCAGCTCCTCGGTCGGCTGGATCGAGAGGCTTTCCAGATCGAACTCCTGCGCAGCACGCGGGCGCTCCGGCTCTGGCGCAAAGCCGCGTTTCAGGCTGTCGGAAAATGCCTCGGAAATCTTGCCGCGGTCCCAGCGCAGCACGCGCATGGTGTCGAAGTAACGACGGCGTTCGGCGTCGCCGCCGCTCTTCTCGCCCATCTCGAACAGCAGGTCGTCGGCGTGGTCGAACATGCGCGCCAGCAGTTCCTCCAGCGCGCCGAGCGCGTTTCTCTGGAGTTCTTCGACCAAAGGATGGGTCGGCGCGCCGGCCGACGCGGATTTTGGCGGCGCGATCGGGAACAGCGGATGTACGGTGGCCGTCATGTCATCGGTTCCAGGCGCCGCCCGCGCCGTCTTTCGAGCGCCGATGGCGTCTGTAGCTCCCCCAGCAGCGAAAGTTATAGAAATTTTGCGACATCCTAACCTCAATTCGAGGTCAGTGGTATGACTCAGCGCGGGCCGCTTTGTCGCCCCCCGGGCGACGTTGGGCAGGACGGAAGCGATGAACGGGGTCGAGACCAGGCCCAGGCTGCCGGGCAGACGCTTGGGAGCAGCGTCGGCGGCGCGTCTATCCGCCCATCCGCATGAAAGGATACAATGGGCGCATGAACGACCGTCCCACCCCCCGCGCGCACGAGGTCCGCACCCAGGCGCTGGCGCGCTGCGCCCGCGAGCGCGTCCTGGTGATCGACGGTGCCATGGGCACCATGATCCAGTCCTACCGTTTGCAAGAGGCGGATTACCGCGGGCAGCGGTTCCAGGACTGGACGCGCGATCTGAAGGGCAATAACGACCTGCTGGTGCTCACCCGGCCGGACATCGTGCGCGACATTCACCGCGAGTATCTCGAAGCCGGCGCCGATCTGATCGAGACCAACACTTTCAACGCCCAGCGCATCTCGCTTTCGGATTACGGCATGGAGGCGCTGGCCTACGAGCTGAACGTGGCGGCGGCGCGGTTGGCGCGCGAGGCGGCGGATGCCTTCGACACCGCGGACCGGCCGCGCTTCGTGGCGGGTGCGCTGGGGCCGACCAACCGCACCGCCTCGATCTCCCCCGACGTCAACGATCCCGGCAAGCGCAACGTGAGCTTCGACGAGCTGGTCGCGGCCTACCTGGAGCAGGCGCGCGGCCTGCTCGACGGCGGCGTGGACCTGCTGTTGATCGAAACCATCTTCGACACGCTCAACGCCAAGGCGGCCATCTTCGCTTGCGAAACCTTGTTCGAGGAACGCGGCGTGCGTTTGCCGCTGATCGTTTCTGGAACCATCACCGACGCTTCCGGCCGCACCTTGTCGGGCCAGGTGGTGGAGGCGTTCTGGAACTCCCTCCGCCACGCCCGCCCGTTCGCGGTGGGCTTGAACTGCGCGCTCGGCGGCCGCGAGATGCGTCCCTACCTCGCCGAGCTGGCGCGCGTCGCCGATTGCCTGATTTCCTGCTATCCCAACGCCGGCCTGCCCAACGCCTTCGGCGAATACGACGAGAAGCCGGAGGACACCGCGCGCGTGCTCGGCGCTTTTGCCGAGGAAGGTCTGGTGAACCTGGTCGGCGGCTGCTGCGGCACCACGCCGGCGCACATCGCGCGCATCGCCGCGGCGGTCGCCGGCAAGACACCGCGCGTGCCCTCGCCGAGCAAACCGCTGCTGCGGCTGGCGGGCTTGGAGCCGCTCAACGCCACGGCGGAGCTCGGTTTCATCAACATCGGCGAGCGCACCAACGTGACCGGCTCGGCGCGCTTCCGCGACCTCATCAAAGCCGGCGACTACGCCGCGGCGCTGACCGTGGCGCGCCAGCAAGTGGAGTCCGGCGCCCAGATCCTCGACGTCAACATGGACGAGGGCCTGCTCGACGGCGTAGCGGCCATGACGCGCTTTCTGAACCTGATCGCCGGCGAGCCGGACATCGCGCGCGTGCCCTTGATGATCGACTCCAGCAAATGGGAGGTGATCGAGGCGGGGCTCAAATGCGTGCAGGGCAAGCCCATCGTCAACTCGATCTCGCTCAAGGAAGGGGAGGAGAAATTCCTCGCCCAGGCCCGGCTGTGCCGCAAGTACGGCGCGGCGGTGGTGGTGATGGCTTTCGACGAGCAGGGTCAGGCGGACACGCTGGAACGGCGCCGCGCGGTCTGTGCTCGCGCTTACCGGATCCTCACCGAGCGCGCCGGTTTTCCGGCCGAGGACATCGTCTTCGATCCCAACGTCTTCGCCGTGGCCACCGGCATCGCCGAACACCAGCGCTACGGCCTGGACTTCATCGAGGCCACGCGCTGGATCAAGGCCAACCTGCCGCACGCCAAAGTCTCCGGCGGCATCTCCAACGTCTCTTTCTCCTTCCGCGGCAACAACGCGGTGCGCGAGGCGATCCACGCGGTGTTCCTGTACCACGCCATCCGCGCCGGGCTCGACATGGGCATCGTCAACGCCGGCGCGCTGCCGGTGTACGAGGACATCGATCCGAGCCTGCGCGAGGCCATCGAGGACGTGATCCTCGCCCGGCGCGAGGACGCCACCGAGCGCCTGCTCGAGCTGGCCGAGAAATTCAAGGCGGGCGGCGGCGAGAAAAAAACCGCCGACGAGCTGGCCTGGCGCGCGCTGCCGGTGCGCGAGCGCATCAAGCACGCGCTGGTCAAGGGGATCGACCAGTTCATCGAACAGGACACCGAGGAACTCCGCGCCGAGCTGGCGGCCGCCGGCCGGCGGCCGCTGGAGGTGATCGAAGGTCCGTTGATGGACGGCATGAACGTGGTCGGCGACCTGTTCGGCGCCGGCAAGATGTTCCTGCCGCAAGTCGTCAAGTCCGCGCGGGTGATGAAAAAGGCGGTGGCCTATCTCGTGCCCTTCATCGAGAAAGAGAAGCAACCGGGCGACGCCGCGCGCGCCAACGGCAAGATCGTCATGGCCACGGTCAAGGGCGACGTGCACGACATCGGCAAGAACATCGTCGGCGTGGTGCTGGCCTGCAACAACTACGAGGTGATCGACCTCGGCGTGATGGTGCCCGGGCAGAAGATCCTCGACACCGCCCGAGCCGAGCGCGCCGACGTCATCGGCCTGTCCGGACTGATCACGCCCAGCCTCGACGAAATGGTGTCGGTGGCCAAAGAGATGGAGCGCCAGGGATTGCGCCTGCCGCTGTTGATCGGCGGGGCCACCACCTCGCGCGCCCACACCGCGGTCAAGATCGCGCCGGCCTATCGCGGGCCGGTGATCTGGGTCAAGGATGCCAGCCGCTCGGTGCCGGTGGTGTCCGCCCTGCTGTCGCCGGAAGCCGCGCCGGCCCTGCTGGCGCAGACGCGCCGCGAATACGCCGAGATCCGCGAACGCCATGCGCACAAGGATCGCGAACAGAAATATCTGCCCTTGGCGCAAGCGCGGGCGCGCGCCACGAACATCGACTGGCGCGGCTACCGGCCGTTCCGGCCACGTCTGCTGCAACAGCAAGACCCCGCCGGGTGCGAAGGCGCCGGCTGCGATCACGCCGCCCATCGGCACGGCGCGCAGGGCATCCAGCACTTGCGCGTGCTGCGCGACTACCCGCTCGCCGAGTTGCGCGAGTACATCGACTGGCAGCCGTTCTTCATCGCCTGGGAACTCAAGGGGCGCTTTCCCGACCTGCTCAACAACCCGGCCACCGGCGAGGCCGCGCGCAAGCTGTGGGCCGACGCGCAGAGCCTGCTCGATCGCCTGATCGAGGAGCAATGGCTGCGCGCCTGTGGCGTGTGCGGGTTTTTCCCCGCCAATCGCATCGGCGACGACCTCGCGGTCTATGCCGACGAAACCCGCGCGCGGGAGATCGCCCGATTGCACTTCCTGCGCCAGCAGACCGAACACCGGGCCGACGTGCCCAACCGTTGTCTGGCGGACTATCTCGCACCGGCCGACAGCGGCGTGACGGACTATCTCGGCGCTTTCGCCGTCACCGCCGGCCTGGGTTGCGCGGAAAAATGCGCGGAGTTTCGCGCCGCGCACGACGACTACAGCGCGATCCTGCTGGAGTCGCTCGCCGACCGCCTGGCCGAGGCCTTCGCCGAGCGCCTGCACCAGCGCGTGCGCCGCGAGTTCTGGGGCTATGCTCCCGACGAGCGCCTCGACAACGCGGCGTTGATCGCGGAAAAGTATGTCGGCATCCGTCCGGCGCCGGGCTATCCCGCCTGCCCCGAACACACCGAGAAGCAGACCCTATGGCAATTGCTGGACGTCGAGCGCAACGCCGGCATCAAGCTCACCGAGAGCATGGCCATGTGGCCGGGCGCCTCGGTCTCGGGCTGGTATTTCGCGCATCCACAAGCGCAGTACTTCGTCGTCGGCCGCATCCAGAAAGACCAGGTGGAGGACTACGCACGGCGCAAGGGCTGGGATCTGCGCACCGCCGAGAAGTGGCTGGCGCCCAATCTCGCTTACGAGCCCGAGGATTGAGCGTGGGATTGAGCGTCGGTCGGAGTTACATCCTGCCCCGCGCCACTGCGCCGGCACCGACTGGGGCGCACGGGTTTCAGGAGTGATGCCCGCCTTCGCCGTGAACGTGGCCGTGCAACACTTCCTCCACGGTGGCCTCGCGCACCGCGGTGACTTCGATGGCGAAGTGCAGCGTGACGCCGGCCAGCGGATGGTTGCCGTCCACCGTGACTTCGTCGCCGCGGATCGCGGTGATCACCACCGGCATCGGCCCGTGCGAACTCTCCGCGCTGAAGCGCATGCCCGGTTTGAGTTCGGTCACGCCGCGAAAGGCGCTCTTGGGCACGACCTGCACCAGCCGCGGATCGTGCGCGCCGTAACCGTCCTCGGGCGCGACCGTCACCTGGAACTTGTCGCCGGCGCGGTGGCCGGCCAGCGCGCGCTCCAGCCCGGCGATGAGGTTGCCGGCGCCGTGCAGATAGGCCAGAGGCTGGCCGCCGGCCGACGAATCGAGGACCTCGCCTCGGTCATCGGTGAGGGTGTAGTGGAAGCTGGCGACGCAGCGGTCGGCGATTTGCATGGCGGATTGCATGGCGGAACTCGGCAGGAACGACCTTCCATGCTAGACCAAAAACGAGCGCGGCGCTGGCTTGATCCGCCGGCGGTCGGCATCCTCTTGCTCGGCGCGGTCATCGGCGGATTGCTGGCCTGAAGCCGATGGCCCGCCTGCGCCTGCGCGTCAGCCCCGGCAGCTCGCGCAACGCGATTTCGGGTTGGTACGGCGATGCGCTCAAGCTCAGCGTGCGCGCCGCGCCGGAACGCGGGCGCGCCAACGAAGCCGTCGCAACCCTGCTGGCACAGGCGCTGGCGCTGCCGCGCGGGGCGGTGACAGTGGTCGCCGGCCAGGCCGCGCGCGACAAGACCGTCGAGATCGCCGGTCTGGACGCCGCGGCCGTGCGCGCGCGCATCGACGCCTGGCTGGCCGGTACGGGATGAATCCGGCGCCGCGGGATGCTATCCTTGCGCCTCCTCGCCTGACCCCTCCTGACTCTTTTCGTCCGCCGCCGATGAGCGTGCGCAATTCCCCCGATCGCCAAGCGAGCGTCCGCCGCGACACGCGCGAGACGCAGATCGGCGTCGAATTGAACCTCGACGGCAGCGGTGTGGCACGTTTCGCCACCGGGCTGCCGTTCCTCGAGCACATGCTGGAACAAGTGGCCCGCCACGGCCTGATCGACCTCGCGGTCGAGGCCAAAGGCGACACGCACATCGACCCCCACCACACCGTCGAGGACATCGGCATCACGCTGGGCCAGGCGTTCGACCGGGCGCTCGGCGACAAGCGCGGCATCGCGCGCTACGGCCACGCCTACGTGCCGCTGGACGAGGCGCTGTCGCGCGTGGTGCTCGATTGCTCCGGCCGCCCCGCTCTGGAATGGTTCGTGGAATTCCCCCGCGCGCGGGTCGCGGAGTTCGACGTGGATCTGTTCCGCGAGTTCTTCCAGGGTTTCGTCAACCACGCCCGGGTCACGCTGCACGTGGACGGCCTGCGCGGACGCAACACGCACCACATCGCCGAGACCGTGTTCAAAGCCTTCGGCCGCGCGCTGCGCATGGCGGTCGCGCCCGATCCGCGCGCCGCCGGCACGCTGCCTTCGACCAAGGGCGTGCTGTAAGGCGATTCCGGCCGTAGCGCTTTTTCCGAGGTCCCAGTTCCGCGGCATGGAAACCATCGGCATCATCGACTACGGCATGGGCAATCTGCACTCGCTGCAGAAATCCCTAGAGCGCGCCGCCGGCGGCAGCCGCGTGCTGGTGAGCTACGATCCCGAAACGCTGCTGGCCTGCGACCGTCTGGTGCTGCCCGGCGTCGGCGGCGCGCGCGCGTGCATGGACGAACTCAAGCGCCTGGAGCTCGACCGCGTGGTGCGGGAAGCGGCGCGGCGCAAGCCGCTTTTGGGCGTGTGCCTGGGCATGCAGGTGTTGCTGGAGCACAGCGACGAAAACGGCGGCGTGGCCACGCTCGGCCTGATCCCCGGCCAGGTGGTGCGCTTCCCCGATCCGCCACCGCCCGAGCCGGGAGCGCCGGCGGACGCGCGCCTGAAAGTGCCGCACATGGGCTGGAATCGCGTGCACCAGAACCGGCCGCATCCGCTGTGGGCGGGCGTGCCCGACGACGCCTGGTTCTATTTCGTGCACAGTTACTACGCCGCGCCGCGCGATCCGGCGCACGTGCTGGGGACCGCCGACTACCTCCGGCCGTTCGCCGCGGCGATCGCGCGCGACAACGTCGCCGGTTTCCAGTTTCATCCGGAGAAGAGCCAGGACGCAGGCCTGCGCCTGCTGGCCAACTTCGCGGCCTGGAACGGCGAGGGCTGAACGGTCGGTCGAACCACAGGGCCGGTGGGCGTCTGGCGTCTCTTGCCATGGCCTGCGCTTTGCGGCACAGTCTTGAGCAGGGATTGTCGCAGCCTCTTCCACCGTCAGGCCTGCTCTCAGGATTCGAACACCGCTTCCACCGCCGCCTGCGGGCTCCCGCTCATGCTGCTGATCCCAGCCATCGACCTCAAGAACGGCCAATGCGTGCGTCTGCGTCAGGGACGCATGGACGAGGTCACCGTGTTTTCCAAGGACCCCGCCGCGGTGGCCAGGCGCTGGATCGACGAAGGCGCGCAGCGCCTGCACGTGGTCGATCTCGACGGCGCGCTCAAGGGCACGCCGGTCAACCTCAAGGTCGTGGAAAAGATCGCCGTGGCCGCCGGCCGCGTGCCGCTCCAGGTGGGCGGCGGCGTGCGCGACGAGGAAACCGTGCAGCGCTACCTCGACGCCGGCGCCAGTTTCGTCATCATCGGCACCAAGGCGGTCAACACCCCGCATTTCCTGCGCGACCTGTGCCTGGAGTATCCGCGGCGGATCTTCGTCGGGCTCGACGCGCGCGACGGCCGCGTCGCGGTGGACGGCTGGAGCAAGCTGTCGCACCACGACGTGATCGAGATGGCCCAGCACTGCGAACGCGACGGCGTGGAGGCGATCATCTACACCGACATCGGCCGTGACGGCATGCTGGGCGGCTTCAACGCCCAGGCCACGCGTCAACTGGCGCGCTCGGTCAACACGCCGGTGATCGCCTCCGGCGGCGTCGCCACCCTGGACGACCTCGCCGCGCTGTGCGCGCTGCGCGAGGACGGCGTGATCGGCGCGGTGATCGGCCGCGCGCTGTACGAAGGCGGGCTGAAGTTCAGCGAATGCCTCAAGGCCGTGCAGTGAACGGCGTTTCCCCGTGCTAGCCAAGCGCATCATCCCCTGCCTCGACATCGACGCCGGGCGCGTGGTCAAAGGCGTGAAATTCGAGGACCTGCGCGATGCTGGCGATCCGGTGGAAGTGGCGCGCCGCTACGACCAGCAGGGTGCCGACGAGCTGGTGTTCCTCGACATCACCGCTTCGGCCCAGGACCGCGCCATCCTGTTCAAGACGGTGGAAGCGGTGGCGCGCGAGATCTACATCCCGCTCACCGTCGGCGGCGGCGTGCGCTCCTGCGCCGACGTGCGCGCGCTGCTGTCCGCCGGTGCCGACAAGGTTTCGATCAACACCGCGGCGGTGCTCGACCCCGATTTCGTCACCGAGGCTGGCGAGCGCTACGGCGTGCAGTGCATCGTGGCGGCGATCGACGCCAAGCGCGTCAAGCCGCGCAAGAAGGACGCCGGGGCGCCGCCGCGCTGGCAGATCTACACCCACGGCGGGCGCAAGAGCACCGGGCTGGACGCGATCGAATGGGCCCGCACCCTGGTCGAGAAAGGCGCCGGCGAGCTCCTGGTGACCAGCATGGACCGCGATGGGACTCAGGAAGGCTACGACCTCGAGCTGCTGCGCGCGATCGCCGACGCCGTGCCGGTGCCGGTGGTGGCCAGCGGCGGCGTCGGCGAACTGGAGCACCTTTACCAGGGCTTCGTCGAGGGCCACGCCGACGCGGTGCTGGCCGCCAGCATTTTCCATTCCGGCGCCCACACGGTCGGCGAGGCCAAGCGCTATCTCGCCGCGCGCGGCATTCCGGTGCGGCTGTGACGCCGGGCGCCTCCGAACTGGCGGAAGTGCTCGCGGCGCTCGAGACGGTGTTGCGCGCGCGGCGCGGCGCCGACCCCAAGCGTTCCTATACCGCCGGCCTGTACGCCGCCGGCCCCGACGCCATCTTGAAGAAGATCGGCGAGGAAGCCGCCGAAGTGCTGCTCGCCGCCAAGAACCCGGACCGCGCTCAGCTGGTGCACGAACTGGCCGACCTGTGGTTTCACACCCTGGTGTTGATGGCGGCGTATGATGTGCCTTTGAGCGCGCTCGGCGCGGAGCTGGCGCGACGCATGGGCCGTTCGGGTCTGGACGAAAAGGCCGCGCGCGGTCAAGCTTGACGGAAGCGGCGCCGAACGAGTCCAGGCACGGATTTTCGGCCAACGATCAAGCCGTCGTCACGGCAGCGAGGTAGCGATGTTTTCCGGAACCTTCAGCATCTGGCACTGGCTGATCCTGTTGCTCATCGTCATCGCGGTGTTCGGGACCAAAAAGCTGCGCAACGCCGGTTCCGACCTCGGCGCGGCGGTGAAGAACTTCAGATCCGCGATGCGCGAGGGCGAGAACGAGGCCTCGGCCGCCAAGCCCGCCGAGGCGATCGAAGGCGAGGCCAAACCGGTCTCTAAACCGTCCGCAACCCAGACCAGCGAACAGAAGAACTGATCGTTCGGTACTGCAGCCATGCTCGATTTCAGCTTCTCCGAGCTGGTGCTGTGCTTCGTCGTGGCCCTGGTGGTGCTCGGCCCCGAGCGCCTGCCCGGCGTGGCGCGCACGCTGGGCCGCTGGACCGGGCGCGCGCGCGTGTACCTGCGCAACCTGTCTTCCGAACTGGAGCGCGAGACCCAGGTCGCCGAACTCAAGCGGCAGCTCGAGGACGCGCAGCGCATCCTGCGCGAGCAGTCGCAGGCGGTGCACGACCAAGCACGCCAGCTCGCCGCCGAAGCGAAACCGCAGCCCCCCGACCGCTCTTCGCAAGCGCATGGCTGAACCGGCCGACGGCGCGCCGCCCGGCGGCGAGGAACAATCGCTGCTTTCGCATCTGATCGAGCTGCGCAGCCGTCTGATCCGCGCCCTGCTCGGCGTGCTGATCGCCTTCCTGCCGCTGGCCTATTTCGCGCGCAGCCTCTATCACCTTCTCGCCGAGCCCCTGCTCCAACGCTTGCCCGCCGGCGGCTCGATGATCGCCACCGAGGTCGCCGCACCGTTTCTGGTGCCTTTCAAGCTCGCCGCGGTGCTGGCCTTCGCCCTTGCCCTGCCCTGGGTCCTGTACCAGCTGTGGGCCTTCGTCGCGCCGGGACTGTACCGCCACGAACGCCGCCTGGTGGCACCCTTGCTGGTGTCCAGTACGCTGCTGTTCTATCTCGGCGTGGCGTTCGCCTATTTCCTGGTGCTGCCGGCGGTGTTCCGCTTCTTCGTCTCGGTGGCGCCGGAAGGCGTGGCGGTGATGACCGACGTCGGCAAGTACCTGGACTTCGTCACCAAGCTGTTCCTCGCCTTCGGCTTGACCTTCGAGACGCCAGTGGCGATCGTGCTGCTGTGCTGGAGCGGCGTGGTCACTCCGGCCCAGCTCGCCGCGCGCCGCGATTACGTGCTGGTGGGCGTGTTCTTCGTCGCCGCCATCCTCACGCCGCCGGACGTGCTGTCGCAGACGCTGCTCGCGGTACCGATGTACCTGCTGTTCGAGCTGGGCGTGCAAGCCGCGCGCTGGCTGGTGCGGCACAAGGCTGCGGCGGAAAACGCCGTGCAACCGCAGGCGCCGGGTTGAGCATGCGCGTCCTGGTGGTGGAGGATCATCCCGATCTCGCCGCCAATGTCGGCGACTATCTTTCCGCGCGTGGCCACAGCGTGGATTTCTCGGCCGATGGCCCGGGCGGCTTGCGCCTGGCCGCCGAGCGGGTTTTCGATGCCGTCGTGCTCGACCGCTTGTTGCCCGGACTCGACGGCGCCAGCCTATGCCGGCGCTTGCGCGCGCAGGGATCGCGGGTTCCGGTGCTGATGCTCACCGCCCTGGACACGGTGGACGACAAGCTCGCCGGCTTCGCCGCCGGCGCCGACGATTATCTGGTCAAGCCGTTCGCGCTGGCGGAATTGTTGGCGCGACTGGAAGCCTTGCATCGCCGGGCGACCGATCACGCGCTCGCACGCGAGCTGGTCGTCGCGGATCTGCGCTTTAATCTCGACACGCTGGAAGTCCGCCGCGGCGCGGATGTCCTGGAACTCACGCCGGCCGGGCGCAAGCTCCTGGAGCTCCTGATGCGCAACTCGCACCGCGTGGTCGCACGCGAAGAACTGGAGCGCGCCTTGTGGGGCGAAGAGCCGCCGCAAGCCGACGTGCTGCGCGCCCACATCTACGCGCTGCGCCTGGCGATCGACCGGCCTTATGCGCGCAAGCTGCTGCACACCGTGCACGGCGTGGGCTACCGCCTCACCGTGACCGGGGAATGACCGACGAGGGGCCGTCCCACGGCGGACTGCGCCGGCGGCTGGCGCTGGCGCTCTGGGGTCTGAGCCTGTGCGCCGCCGTGCTGGTCGGCGCCGCGTTCTGGATCGCCGAGCGCGAAGTCGAAAACGAATCTCTGGTCGCGCTGGCCGCCGCGCCCAAGGAAAGCGGTGCCGCGCAGCTCGCGAGCCGCCGCGCCGAGCGCGCACAGCGCGAACGGCGGCTGGTGCCCTGGCTGCTGGCCGCGCTGGCCGCCGCCGGACTTCTGTCCTGGTGGGCCGCGGGCTTCCTGGCCCGCCGCGCCGCGCTGCCGATGGAACGTCTGCTGCGCGAAATCCGCGCGCTGGACCCCGAGCGCCGCGGCGCGCGCCTCGTCGCGCCCTCCGATCCCGAGCTCGGCGCGATCGCGGAGGCGCTCAACCGTTACATGGCGCGGCTCGACGCCCTGGTCGAACGCGAGCGCGCCTTCGCCGCCGCCGCGAGCCACGAGCTGCGCACGCCGCTGGCGGTGATCGCCGGCGCTGCCGAGGTCTTGAGCGCCAATGGCACGCCGCCGCCGCTGGCACGCATCCGCCGCGCCTGTGTCCAGGCCGAGCTCGACCTCGATACCCTGCTCGCCCTGTGGCGCGACCGCGCTTCCCCGCCGCCGGCGCCCCTGGACTTGCCGGCGCTGCTGCCGCAATGGGCGGAACCGTATTTGAACGACGAGGCCGCGCGCATCGTGTGGGAACTCGCGCCGCTGCCGCGAGCGCTGCCGGCCGGCACCCTGCACATCGTCTTCACCAACCTCCTGCGCAATGCGCTGCGCGCGGCCGGCCCGCGCGGCACGGTCACGGTGCGGCTCGCGGCCGAAGGCTTAGGGATCTGCGACGATGGCCCGGGCATACCGGAAACGGAATTGCCGCGGGTGTTCGAGCCGCGCTTCGCAGGCCGCGGCGGCGGCACCGGGATCGGCCTGTACGTGGCGCACCGCCTGGCGCAGCGAGAAGGCTGGCGGCTGAGCCTGCGCAACCGCGCCGCGGGAGGGGTGTGCGCCGAGCTGCGCTTCGCGCCAACCGGTTCGGACCAGCGTTGATGCCTCACGCCGCGCGGCGCAGGCTCGCCAGCACCGGCGCGGTCTCGGGGCGCAGGCCGCGCCACAGCAGGAAACTCTCGGCAGCCTGCTCCACCAGCATGCCCAGCCCGTCGTGCGCGACCGCGCCCTGAGCGCGCGCCAAGGCGAGGAAGGGTTCGGCGGCCTTGCCATAGCTCAAGTCGTAGGCCATCGTGCCGGCCGCGATCACGCCGGGGGGCAGGCGCGGCGCCTCGCCCTGGTGGCCGGCCGAGGTGGCGTTGATGACCAGATCGAAACGATCTCCTTTGAGCGCGAGGAAGGTGCGCGGCGCGACCGGGCCGAGCGTCTTGAACGCGGCGGCGACTTCCTCCGGCTTCCACGGAGTGCGCCCGGCAAGCGCGAGGAAAGCCGGCTTTTGCTGAAGCAGCGGGGCTAGGATGCCGCGCGCCGCGCCGCCCGCGCCCAAGATCAGCACGCGTCGGCCTTCGAGCGCCACGCCCAGGTTGGCGCGCAGGTCGCGGATCAAGCCGGCGCCGTCGGTGTTGTCGCCGCGCCAGCCGTCCGGATCGCGGATCAGGGTGTTGACCGCGCCGGCCACCCGGGCCCGCTCGGAAAGGGTCTTGCACAGCGCCACCGCCGCGGATTTCAGCGGCACGGTGAGATTCAAGCCCGCGTAGCCCTCTTCATGCAGGCGCGCGAGCGTGGCGGCCAGTTCCGCGGGCGCGACTTCGAGCTTTTCGTAACTGAGCTGCGCGCCGAGGGCCTGGGCGAAGGCGGCGTGGATGCGCGGGGAAGCCGAGTGCGCGACGGGCTGGCCGAGGACGGCGTATTTATCCATGCGCGGCGGCGCCGTTCAGGGGTTTTCTTCCCGCAACCACGTCGCCGCCTGCCTGGCGAAGTAGGTGAGGATCATGTCGGCGCCTGCGCGGCGCAGGCACAACAGCGCCTCCATCGCGGTCTTCTTTTCGTCCAGCCAGCCGTTGGCCGCGGCGGCCTTGAGCATGGCGTACTCGCCGCTGACCTGGTAGGCCGCCACGGGCACGCCGAAACGCGCCTTCACCCGGTGGATCACGTCCAGATAGGGCAGCCCCGGCTTGACCATGACGATATCCGCGCCTTCGGCGAGATCGAGCGCGACTTCGCGCAGCGCCTCGTCGGTATTGGCCGGATCCATCTGGTAGCTGCGCTTGTCGCCCTTGAGCAGCGCGGCCGAGCCGACGGCGTCGCGGAACGGTCCGTAGAAACTGCTGGCGTACTTGGCGGCGTAGGCGAGGATCAGGGTGTTCTTCTGGCCGTCGCGCTCCAGCACCGTGCGGATCGCACCGACCCGCCCGTCCATCATGTCCGAGGGCGCCAGCACGTCGGCGCCGGCGCGGGCCAGCATCAATGCCTGCTGGCGCAGGATCTCCACGGTGGCATCGTTGTCCACCTCGCCGCTTTCGTCGAGCACGCCGTCGTGGCCGTGCGCAGTGTAGGGATCGAGCGCGATGTCCACCATCACGCCCAGCCCCGGGCATTCCGCCTTCACCCTCTTGATCGCGCGCGGCACCAGGCCTTGCGGATTGAGCGCCTCGGTTCCGCGCTCGTCCTTGAGCTTGACGTCGATGGCCGGAAACAGCGCCACCGCGGCGATGCCCAGCTTCTCCAGCTGCGCGCACTCGTGCGCCAGCTCGTCCAGCGTCAGCCGCCGCTGGCCCGGCATCGAGGGCACCGGCCCGGCCTGCGCGGGCTCCGCCACGAACAGCGGCGCGATCAGCTGCGCGGGATGCAACCGCGTCTGTCGCACCAGCGCGCGGACGAACTCGGCGCGCCGCGTGCGGCGCAGGCGGACCTGGGGAAAACCGGACATGCGTGAACTCGGCGCTGCGACGGGAGCGTCATTATAGAGAACGCCCCGCCACGGGTCCGACGCGGGTCACAAGCTCAGCCGCCGCAGATCGGTGAGCAGTTTCACGAGGTGCACGATGAAGCGCGCGGCGGCCGCGCCGTCGATCACGCGGTGATCATAGGACAGCGACAGCGGCAGCATCAGCCGCGGCTGGAACTGGCCGCCATCCCACACCGGTTTCAGCGTCGCGCGCGAGACGCCGAGGATGGCGACTTCCGGCGCGTTGACGATGGGCGTGAAATGGCCGCCGCCGATGCCGCCCAGCGAGGAGATGGAAAAACAGCCGCCCTTCATGTCCTCGGCCTTGAGCTTGCCTTCGCGGGCGCGCGCGGCGAGCTCGGCGCACTCGCGCGCGAGCGCCGCGATCCCTTTCTTGTCCACGTCGCGCACCACCGGCACCACCAGGCCCATGTCGGTGTCGGCGGCAAAACCGATGTGGCAGTACTTCTTCAGGATCAGGGTTTCGCCGTCGGGTGCAAGCGAGCTGTTGAACTCGGGATAGGCGGCCAGGGCCACGCTCACCGCCTTCATGATGAAGGGCAGCAGCGTGAGCTTGAGGCCGAGCTCCGCGGACTGCGCCTTGCGGAAAGCCTCCAGCTCGGTGATGTCGGCCTCGTCGGTCTGGGTCACGTGCGGCACGTTGAGCCAAGCGCGGTGCAGGTGCGCGGCCGAGAGCTTGCGGATGCGCGCCAGCGGCCTGGTTTCGACGGGTCCGAACTGGGCGAAATCCACCGCCGGGATTTTCGGGATTCCCTCTCCGAGTCCCGGGTCCCGAGGGCCGGGTCCCGAAAGGTTCTTCTTGACGAACGTCTGGACGTCCTCGCGCGTGATGCGCCCGCGCGGACCGGATCCGGCGACGCGGCGCAAATCCACGCCCAGCTCGCGGGCGAACTTGCGCACCGCAGGGCTGGCGTGAGGCAGCGCCTCGCGCAGCGCCGGCTCGGAGGGCGGCAGCGGCACGCTGGACAGGCCTTCGTTGGTATCCGCCGGTTTCGGCGCCGGCGGGGCGGGCGGGGGTGCCGCTGCGGCCGGCGCTTGTGGAGACGGTTTCGTTTCCTGAGGCGCGGGGACCGCTGGCGCCGGCGCGCCGTCCAGCTCCAGCACCGCCACGGTGCTGCCCTGCGAAACCTTGTCGCCGACCTTGAGCGCGATGCGCTTGACCACGCCGGGTTCGGGCGCCGGCACGTCCATGGTCGCCTTGTCCGACTCCAGCGTGACCAGCGGCGCCTCCTTCTCGACACGGTCGCCGGGCTTGACCAGGACGTCGATCACCGGCACGTCGTGGTAATCGCCGATGTCGGGCACGCGGACTTCCACTTCCTTGGCCATGGTTCTTCGCCAGCTTCAGACGGTGAGCGGATTGGGCTTGTCGGGATCGATGCCGTACCTGGCCAGCGCTTCGCCGAGTTTTTTCTTCGGCAGGCTGCCCTGCTGCACCAAGGCGTGCAGCGCCTTGAGCGCGATCCAGCGCCGGTCCACCTCGAAGAAGTCGCGCAGGCGCTCGCGCGTGTCGGAGCGGCCGAACCCGTCGGTGCCGAGCACGTGATAGGGCATCGGCACGTAGGCGCGGATCTGCTCGGCGTAGGCGCGCACGTAGTCGGTGGCGGCGATCGCCGGGCCGGCGCGGCCGGAAAGACATTCGGCGACGTAGGGCTGGCGCGGAGTTTCGTCGGGATGCAGCCAGTTCCAGCGCTCGGCGGCGGCGCCGTCGCGCGCGAGTTCGGTGAACGACGGCGCGCTCCATACGTCGGCGGTCACGCCCCAGTCGTTCTTCAGCAGCTCGGCGGCGGCGATCACTTCGCGCAGGATCGCGCCCGAACCAAGCAGCTGCACGTGCAACGCGGCGGGGCGCTCGCAGGGCTGCAGCAGATACAGGCCGCGCACGATGGCCTTTTCCACCCCGGCCGGCATCGGCGGGTGCGGGTAATTCTCGTTCTGCAGGGTGAGGTAGTAGTACTCGTCGTGCTGTTCGGCGTACATGCGGCGCATGCCCTCGTGGATGATCACCGCGATCTCGTAGGCAAACGCCGGATCGTAGGACCGGCAGTTGGGCACCACGCTGCTGTAGACGTGGCTGTGGCCGTCCTGGTGTTGCAGGCCTTCGCCGTTGAGCGTGGTGCGGCCGGCGGTGCCGCCGAGCAGAAAGCCGCGCGCGCGCATGTCGCCGGCGGCCCAGCACAGGTCGCCCACGCGCTGGAACCCGAACATGGAATAGAAGATGTAGAACGGGATCAGCGGCACGTCGTGGTTGGAATAGCTGGTCGCCGCCGCGATCCAGGACGACATGGCGCCCGCCTCGGTGATGCCTTCTTCGAGGATCTGGCCTTTCACGTCTTCTTTATAAAAAGCGAGCTGGTCGGCGTCCTCCGGCGCGTATTTCTGCCCGACGACGGAGTAAATGCCGAGGCTGCGGAACATGCCTTCCATGCCGAAGGTGCGCGCCTCGTCGGGCACGATCGGCACCACGCGCGCCCCGATCTGCTTGTCGCGGGTCAGGGTCTGCAGCAACTGCACGAAGCCCATGGTGGTGGAAATCTCGCGCTCGCCGGTGCCGGCGAGCAGACGTTCGAACACCGACAGCGGCGGGATCGGCAGCGGCTCGCTGCGCGTGCGCCGGTGCGGCAGGAAACCGCCCAGCGCCTTGCGCCGCTCCTTGAGATAGACGATCTCGGGAGAATCCTCGGGCGGCTTGTAAAAGGGCGTGTCCTTGATCTGTTCGTCGGTCAAGGGGATCTGGAAGCGGTCGCGGAATCGCCGCAGCGCCTCCTCGCCCATCTTTTTCTGCTGATGGGTGATGTTCTGGCCTTCGCCGGCCTCGCCCATGCCGTAGCCTTTCACGGTCTTGGCCAGGATCACGGTCGGCGTGCCTTGGTGCTTGACGGCCGCGGCGTAGGCGGCGTAGAGCTTGTGCGGATCGTGGCCGCCGCGGTTGAGCCGGGCGATGTCCTCGTCGCTCCAGCTCGCCACCAGCTTGAGCAGTTCGGGATATTTGCCGAAGAAGTGCTCGCGGGTGTAGGCGCCGCCCTTGGCCTTGCAGTTCTGGTACTCGCCATCCACCGTTTCGTTGAAGGCCTTGATCAGAAGACCGCTTTTGTCCTGCGCGATCAAGGGATCCCACAGCGAGCCCCAGATCACCTTGATCACGTTCCAGCCCGCGCCGCGGAACACGCCTTCGAGTTCCTGGATGATCTTGCCGTTGCCGCGCACCGGGCCGTCCAGACGCTGCAGGTTGCAGTTGACGACGAAGATCAGGTTGTCGAGCTTCTCGCGCGCGGCGATGTCGATGGCGCCCAAGGACTCCGGCTCGTCCATCTCGCCGTCGCCGCAGAAGCACCACACCTTGCGTCCCTCGACTTTGGCCAGCCCGCGGTGCTCGAGGTACTTCATCAGCCGCGCCTGGTAAATCGCCATGATCGGCCCCAGGCCCATGGAGACGTTGGCGAAGGACCAGAACTCCGGCATCAGCCAGGCGTGCGGATAAGAAGAAAGGCCCTTGCCGCCGGTTTCCATGCGGAAGTGCCGGAGCTGCTCCTCCGACAGGCGCCCTTCGAGAAACGCACGCGCGTAAATGCCCGGCGCGGCGTGACCCTGGATATACAGCAGGTCCGGCCCGTCGGGGTGTTCGGGACCTTTGAAGAAATGGTTGAAACCGACGTCGTAGAGCGTGGCCGCCGAGGCGAAGGTCGCGATGTGACCGCCGATGCCGGCGTGTTCGCGGTTGGCGTTGACCACCAGCGCCATCGCGTTCCAGCGGATGATGGAGCGGATCTTCCACTCCAGCGCATGATCGCCGGGGCTGCGTTCTTCCAGATGCGGCGGGATGGTATTGAGGTAGGCGGTATTGGGGGAAAACGGGATGTAAACGCCCGAGCGCCGCGCTTTTTCCTGCAGCGCTTCGAGCAGCGCATGCACCCGCTCGGGCCCCTCGCGCTCCAGCACCGCCTCCAGCGCATCCAGCCATTCGCGGGTTTCCTGCGGATCGAGATCCGTAGGACGCGGTTCGTCCATCGTCATGTTCGGCTCCGAAAGGCTTGCGTGCGGGTCTTGCGCTTGCGGTTTTTTTTAGTTTACTCCCGCCGTCGCGGCGCGCGCTGGACTCAGGGCCCGGCCCCGGCGAGCATGCGCTCGATGAAGCGCGACCAGACGGTGTCCGGTTGCCAGATCGCCTCGAGATCCGCCTGCGCCTGGGCGCGCGGCACCCCGAGCTTGAGCACGCGGTAGAGAAACACGAACGCGGAAACGCGCTTGTTCGCCGCACAGTGCACGAAGACTCTGCGTCCGGCTTCTTCCGCCAGCGCCGCGCAGAAAGCCTCGAAGTCCTCCGGCTGCGGCCGTTCCCAGGCCACCGGGATGTGGACGTAGCGCAAGCCTTCGGCCTCGACGATATGCCGCTCGCGCTGCAGCGCGAATCGCGACTCCGACGGCAGCAGGTTGATCACCGTCTGATAGCCGGCGCTGCGCACCGCGCGGAACTGCTCCGCACTCGGCTGGCCGGCGGTGCCGAGTTTAGAGTCGATCTCGCGGAACGCGGGGATGGCCTTGAGCGCTTCGAACTCGAAGGGCAGGGGCGTGAGTCCGCGCTTGACCATCCAGTCGCGCAGCGCCAAACCGGTCGCCGCCGGCCAGGGACGCAGCTTTTCTGGCGGGATTTTCCGGTACTCGACCAGTTCCTCGCCGAGCGTGATCGCGCCTTGCGCGACCACGTGATAGGCGATGATGAGCTGGTTCATGCGCGGGAAGGGGTAGTGCCCGACGAATTCCTCCACGCGGCCCTGCAAGCCCAGTTCCTCGGCGACTTCGCGCAGCACGCCCTGGGCGGGATCGGGATCGTCTTTCTCCAGGAAGCCAGTGATGAGCGCGAACATCTTGGGCGGCCAAGCGCGGTTGCGCGCCAGCACGATCTCGCCTTCGTGTTCGACGATGGCGGCGACCACCGGCACCGGATTGTCCCAGTGCACGAAGCCGCAGGCCCGGTCGGGACAGTGCCAGCGCGCGGAACCGCCGTCCACGGCCCCATGCGTGAGCGGCTTGGCGCAGCGCGGACAGAACTGGTAGGCGGCGCTCATCTCGAGCGCGAGCGCGCGCCGCTCAAGCCGCCGAGCGCAGCGCCGCAACCCGCGTTGCCGTTCTTGCTCTTCTGGAGCGGGAGTGCACCAAGGGCGGACGCCGGAGTCTGCGCTGGCCAAGCGCAAAGGCTCGTGTCGCTGGAACCGGGATTCGAGTTGTCGAGGCGCTGCAACGGGTTTGCCGCAGTGGATGAATCGAAGGTCCCCTGCGCGGCATGGCCCTGGGAGGTCGCCTGCATGAGCTTTTTCGCTTTCCGCAAGCGGCTTGCCGCGTGCGCCCCGCCGACCGGTTTCGTTGCGTTGGGTACCGTGCCTGTGGACCCGCCGTGCAGGCCATACGGATCGCGCCCCAGACGCTCGTAGCGATAGGGATCGTAAGGTCCGCCGGGCGCGTAGGGGTTGCTGAACGAGGTCCCGTCGTAAGGCCGCGCGCCGCTGCCGCTCTGAGCCTGGGCCGCAAACGGCGCCAGGACAGCACAACCCAAGCCCGCCAACGAGCCCAGGACGCGCCGCCATGCGCGAAAGCCGAGCTGGTCCGTTTCGTTCACGGCGATTTCCGAAGGTAGCGGCGCTTCAGTATCGTCCAAAAGGCGTTTCAATGACAGCGGGCGCGCCGCGGTGTTCCGGGATCACTTCGATGCAGAAGCTAGCGAACCAGCACACGTGGAAGAACCTCGAAGCGGTCGAACTGGCCACGCTGGACTGGGTGGATTGGTTCAACCGCAAACGACTGCTGGGACCGATCGGGAATATCCCGCCCGCTGAAGCCGAAGCGGCTTACTATCGGCAACAGGCCACGCTGCCCAAGGCAGCATGACTCAAACCCAACAGCCTCCGGATTTCCCAGGACGGTTCACCCTTGACGATGGGCAGGTCAGCGAACTCCGCGTCTTGTGATAATGCCCGTGCCGTGCAGTTGGCGTCCAACTAAGAGTCGTGCATCGAGACCCACAACGGCGTGTCGGGATCGTGCGGATTTCTGACCAGCACCGTGATGGGCGGCGGCTGTTGCCATTTCTCCGCGATTCGGTCGGCGATTCTTTGGACTTCGGATACCGACAGGCCGCCGTAGGGCCGCTCGGGTGCGGTTCGCGCCGACTGCTGGCCTTGAGCGTTGGCGCCAAGTAGGCGGCTTATTTCTCCCCGCGAATCTTGAGATTCGGGAAATACACCCTTCGCATGTAGGCGAGCGATTCTTTCAAGTCTTGCCTTAGCGACTCGATTTCTGAGTTCGTCAGTCGTTCGGAAACCAATGAGGTATTGGGCTTCTGGGCCGGTGAGGGCGCGAGGCTCGATTCCGAAGAGCTTGCGGATTTCGTCTCCATGTCGGGCCTCCAGTTCGCGGACGGTCTTGGCGTCTGCGGTCATCTTACCACCGCGCATCGCATTCACCAAAACCACAGAGCCGGCTACTTCGCCGCCCTGGCTGCGAATGTAATGCGCAAGGTCGGCCAAGGTGCTGCCCATCGTGGTCACGTCATCGACCAGCACATAGCGCCGCCCGGGCTCTACCTTGCCTGAGAACTCGGCTCGCGCCAGCAAGCGTTCCATCGCGTTTGCGCCGGTGTGGTAGGCGCGGTTCGTCTGGACAATCGTGCCGCCCACGTCCGCGCCGGTCTGCTTGGCGTAATACGCGGCTAGCGCGCTCGGAATCTTGTTCAGCCCGGCGGCTTCTTCGGCGTGCACCGGAACGTAGGTCACGTCCTTGCCGAACGCCCTGGCGGCCTCGATGCTCTCGGGCTTGACCAGCGCCTTCACCAGCCTGACCGCAGCATCGGTATCGCCAGCTTTTGCGGCCTTGTAGTCGGGATTCGCCTTGAGCGGAATGTCGTTCTTGAAGTCGGCCACGACCGTGCCGCTTGCCTTGTCGAAGCCGGTCGAGCGCACCGCCGGTTGGCCCTCATCGGCAGCGCGCGAAAAGCGGATGTCGGGGTTTTCGGGCGAGAAGGTGCCACGGTTGCCGATGGCGGATTTGATCTGATTTGGATGGAAGGCGACCCATTCTCCGAGCGGAGTGCGGACGCCATCGTATCCTTTATGAACCAGTTCTTGGCGGACTTTTTTCGCTTCCGCCTTTGATTGCAGCATGCGCCCCCAAATCGCATCAGAATACCTATCGCCAATCACGTAAGGGTTCTTGATCGATAGATACACCGGCATGATCGAACCAGAAACCCTGCTCGCGCTCCAGGTGTATCCCTCGGCTTCGAGCGGTCTCTCGGAGAAAAAGAAACCAGTGCCGGATGTGTTCCCGCGCGGAGAGGCATCCGTCCAGGAAGAATCAAACACGTCGAAGTTAGAAGTAGTCCCGTGATACACCACCAACGGCTCGCCGGTTTGCGGATCGACGACTTTGGAGACGGTATCGGGGTTGACGCGGCGCAGCGGTTGGCGTACAAACTCAGTCACTGCCGTTAGGAGCGGATCGACCTCGGCGCTAGCCGATGATTCCCGTACATGCCCGGCAGTAGCAGCCCCGGCCTCGGCCGGGGCTTGTTTTTGCGCGTCTTCGACGGCCACCGTACGCTTCTGGGCGCGCAGCGTTTCCCAGTCTCCGAACCAGCGCTTGAACGCAGGCGTTCTCACCTGCACCCACTGCCGGTAGTTGAGCTTGGTGCGGCCTTCCGCCCTGGCTCGCTCGTAGGCTTCGCGGCCTCCGTAGGCGCGTTCCGTGCGCGAGAACTCGTCCGTGCCGGCGTCACCCATCTGGAAATCGACGCGCTCGGGTTTTTCGATCACCACCATGCGCGCATTCGCGGAGGTGTTGACCGGCAGGCTCCGATCCTCGAATGTACCTTCAGCGAGTTTTTCGTCGGTGGCGCCCACCGACTCCAGCCACGAGCGGAAGTCCTTGGCCTGCTGCGTGTTCCTGAAAAACGTGCCTTCGCTCAGGATCGCCACCAGCCGGCCGCCCGGCTTGAGCAGTTCGTAGGCGTGGCGCACATGCTGGATGTCCCGACCGTCCGAAAAGGGCGGGTTCATCACGATGCGGTCATAACCCTCTCCGCCGGGCGTGTCTGAAGGCTGCATCTCCATGAAGTCGTGCCCAACCACGTTGAAGCCCTTGGCCTCAAGGAGCTGGCGCCGCTCGGAAGACAGCTCCACCACGTCCGGCTCCACGCCGGCCTCACGGATGCGTTCTGCGATATGTCCCATGCCCGCTGAGGGTTCCAGCACCGTCATTCCGGGGCGGATGTCGGCCGCCGTCACCATCTCGTCGGCGGTTTTCTCTGGAGTGGGGAAAAAATCCAGACCGTCGTTGCGGCGGCCGACCATCTCCCGTTCCAGCTTCTTGACACGATCCTCTTCTTGCGGCGCTTTGCGCAGGGCGATGTATTCGCGCAGCGCGCTGCGGTATTGCGCCGGCGTCTTGATCCCCATCCGCTCCAAGGTTTTCAGGCGCTCCTCGGCGACCTCGAATTGCCAAGGGATGCGGACGGTTTTCTGTTCGGAGTCCAGACCTTTAAGCCGGTTCATCACCTCGGTGACGAACTGCCGCTTGAGGGTGACTTTCTGGTCCCCGCCGCTCCATAGGCCACTCCGCTGCGCCTCGTAGGGGCTTAAAACGACGACGTGCTTGCCGCGGCCCAACGACAGGACAATCGCCTTGTCCGACAGTCCAGCACGGTCGATGGCAAGCTGCGCATCGTTCTCGGTGCGCAGCACTGCGGGCATGCCGTCTTTCGATCTTGCCAAGGTCAGCTCGTTCAGATGCTCCTCGACGAATCGCTTGTATTCCTCCGGCACCACGTCCACGACTTTCGCCAACCGCGTGCCCAGCAATTTCAGGCCGGCGACCTGCTGCATGCCCCGTGCGAGTTTGACCAGATCGGAACGGTAGGCCGTGAACGTCGGGAACTCGGCATACTCCACGGTGTCGGCGTCGGGCGGTTCGTCGGCATGCGCCTGCGCTTTGGGGTAGTCCCCGTACTTATCCAACAGCTCGTCTTGCTTGGCGGCGCGGACGGCGTTCTCCAGAAATTGCACCTGCGATTTCGTGCGCACGCCGCTCAGGAACGTGGCATTGCCATCCCTGATCGCCTTGGCGATGTTGCGCATGGTGCGCGCCATGGCCTGATCGTCCCTTGCGCGCGCCTCGATCCGTGAGGCGATGGCGGCGCGTCTGGCCGTATTCGTCTTACGTTCCGCGCTCAGTTGCTCGATGGCTCTCGCTTCCAAGGTGTCGGCCATCTGCTCCAGCCGCTCGGCGGTCGGCTGCGCGCTGTCCCGATCAAGCACATCGCCGCCCTGAGCTGCGGTCTCCTGCGCTTTCTCGGCCGCGCCGGGCGCAAAGCCGGAGGCCATTTTCAAGAACGCCTCGGCCTGCGACCGGTCGCGGAACTGGAAGCCGGGCACGGCCCCCTTGCCCCTGAAGGCCGAATAGTAGCCGCCCAGTTGTTTGGCCGAGGCGGTGAGCTTCTGGAAATCTTCACGGCTCACACGCTGCTCAAGCTGCACCACGAACAAGTCGTGGCCTTTTTGCGTGTGCTTGGTTTCCACGATCTTGGCGCCCACCGCCTGCGACGGCGTAGCCGCGGCGCCGGTCTCCGGTTCTTTCTGTGCGGCGCCCGACGCCAGCTTGGAAAGCCGCTCGCGCGCGCCGCTGGACTGATCGACCAAGAGGGCGTCAAACCTGGCTCGCTGTTCTGGAGTCAACAACAGCCGGGCCTGGCGCTTCGTTTTCCCCTGGCGTACATGAAACTCCATGAAGCGGTTGAAGTCTTCCAGCGACTGCGGGTTGCTCAGAGCCTCGCGCTCGGCGGCGGTCTTGCGCTCCGCCTCGTCGCGCCGCTTCTTGATCTGCTGCGCATAGGCGTCCAGATCGGCTTGCGTCTGACTGGCGACCAGCTCCTTGAGCGCTTGCAGCTTGCGCGCGTGGAACTGCGCCTGACTTTCCGTGAAAGGAGACCAGAACTCCGGGCCGTACTGTTTCCCCAAAGCGAAACCGTCCAGCAACGATTGGTAGGCTTGGTTGACCAGCGCTTCCTTGCCCCAATCGGGTCTGGAAAATCCGATGAGCTTCCCGAGGTCGTTCTTGGTCAGCGCATTGAGCGCATCCCCGATCAGCGCCGGATCGTCCGCGAGCGTTTTGAACGCCTGCCGATAGCGATCCACGGTAGCCGTGCCGTCGCGCAGTTCGCGGATGGCCTGCTCTACGTCCTGCAACGCGGCCTTGGCTTCATGCCGGGTGCGGCCCTTCTGTCCGGTCTGTGCGGCTTCCGGCTTGGCGGCGCTGAGGTCTGGATAGTCGGCCAGCACTTCGGCCGGCACACTTTCTCCACGGGCCAGTGCAGCCTTCACCGCCTCTCGATGATCGTGCTCCACCAATTGGCGCGCCTGGCCGCCGAGGTTCCCGGTCGCGTCGGCCCACACCGAACGCGGCACTTGCCACGCCGGCCTGCCCCTCACGATCTCTTGTGCCTTGGCGATCCTTTCTTCGCGGGATTCTTGATGACGCTCTCGCGTTTCTCGGCGGGCTACCGCCTCCGGCAGCAGACTGCGCCCCTGAGCGTCGATCTCGCCGGCGTCGAACGCCTTGGCCAAAGCCTCGTAGTGTTCCGCGTCGCGCAGCGCACGCTGTGCCTCTACGGCGCGATCAATCGCCGCATCGATTTTCTT
>JADGHB010000030.1 GCA_019689635.1 Nevskia sp.
GCGAACGGGCGGCCAGGGATGGCCGCCCAGGGCTTGCATCGAAACACCGCCGTCTCGCCAGGGACGGCGGGGAAAGCGGGAGTCGGCCGATAAGCCGGGTTCTGTCTAGCGGCCAGCGGGCTTTCGAGGCCCGCGGCGCCGAGACAACCATTCCTCTAGGACGGCGGTCGCCCGCCGCCTCCAGCGGCCTACCCGGAAGGCGCGCGGGCCGCGCGTCGGGTCGCGCATCGTCAGCAGCGTACCCTCCTTCCCTATTTGGCCTTGCTCCGTGTGGGGTTTGCCGTGCCGTTTCCGTTGCCGGAAACGCGGTGCGCTCTTACCGCACCGTTTCACCCTTGCCGGTTCCGGTTGGGAACTTAGGCGGTCTATTCTCTGTTGCACTTTCCGTCGGCTCGCGCCGCCCAGCCGTTAGCTGGCACACTGCCCTGCGGAGCCCGGACTTTCCTCCCCCGCGATCGCTCGCGGCAGCGGTTGTCTGGCCGGCTCCCGTCCACAGTTTACGCTTCCAGGCGGTCGAAAGTTCCCCAGTCCGAACGGTCATGCGCATCTTCAGCCACACCTGCTCCAACACCGAGATCGTCTGCGCGCTGGGCTGCGCGCCGTGGCTGGTGGGAGTGGACGCGGATTCCGACCATCCGCCGGAGGTCGTCGCAGGGCTGCCCAAGCCGGGGCGCGACTTGCAGCTCGAGGTCACCGCGGTCGCGGCGCTGAAACCCGACCTGGTATTGACCTCGCTCACCGTGCCGGGTCACGAGAAAATCCTCGCGCAGCTGCAGGACGCGGGCTTGCGCACCCTGGTGTGCGACCCGCATAGTCTGGCCGACGTGTACGCGGACATCCGCCGCATCGCCGCGGCGCTGGACGTCGCCGAACGCGGGGAACGTCTCGTGGCCGAGATGCAGGCGGCGATGCCGCCGGTCCATCCGCCACGGCGTCCGCGCGTGCTCATCGAATGGTGGCCCAAGCCGGTGATCGCGCCCGCGCGGCGTTCCTGGGCCAGCGACGTGCTGCATCTCGCCGGCGGCGAGAATCCCTTCGCCGCCCAAGACGTCAAGAGCGTGCAAGTGGACGCGCCAGCGGCGCGCGCCGCGGGGATCGAGCTGATTGCGATGAGCTGGTGCGGCGTGAAACCCGAAAACTACCGCGCGGACCTCGTGCGCCGGCGCGCCGGGTGGCAGGAGGTTCCGGCCGTGCGCGAGAACCGCGTCGTGGCGATCCCCGAGGCCTACCTCGGCCGGCCGGGACCGCGGCTGGTGGAGGGCTACCGCGCGCTGCGCCGCGCGCTCGAGGAAAACTTCAGTTGACGGTCAAGGCAGTGGCTCTGGCCTCGCGTCCCAGCGCGGTGACGGCGATCAGCGCGAGGGCGACCAGGCCGACGGTCCCGGCGAGGACTCCGGCATAGTCCCCGCCGCGCGCCTCGGCCAGGCCGGCCTGGAACGGCCCCATCTTCGACAGCGCCAGATTGCCGAGCTGGTAGGCGAAGCCCGGCAGGATCGCGCGCACCGCAGCCGGCGACAGCTCGTTCAAATAGGCGGGCACGATGCCCCAGGCGCCCTGCACCATGAACTGCATCAGAAACGCCCCCAGCGCGAACCAAGGCGGCGCGCTCGCATAGGCCCACAGCGGAATCATGGGCAGCGCCGCCGCGGCGGCGAGCATGATGGCGCGTTTGCGGCCGATGCGTTCGGACAGCGTGCCGAAGAAGACGCCGCCGGCGAGCGCGCCGAGGTTCATCACGATGGCGATGGTGCCGGTGACTGCGGCGGAAAAACCGTGCTGCGCCTGGAGGAAGGTGGGATACAGATCCTGCGAGCCGTGCGAGAAGGCGTTGAAGCAGGCCATCAGCACCACCAGGAACAGGAACGTCGATGCGTGGTTCCTCACCGCCGCCCACAGCTGCGCCACGGAAACCCGCTGGCGCGAGCGGCCGGCGAGCCAGGCGGGCGATTCGTCCACCGCACGGCGGATGTAGAACACCAGCGCCGCGGGCAGCGCGCCGATCACGAACATCCCGCGCCAGCCGACGAAGGTGAACGCAGTGGCGAACACCACCGAGGCCAGCAGGTAACCGATGACGTAGCCTTCCTGGAGCAGCCCGGAGAAAAATCCGCGGCCGCGCGACGGCAAGGTTTCCAGCGCCAGTGCCGCGCCCACGCCCCACTCGCCGCCCATGGCGAAACCGAACAAGGCGCGCAGCGCCAACAGCGCGCCGAGACTCGGCGCGAAGGCGCTGGCCAGCTCGAGGGCGGAGTAGGACAGCACGTTGAGCATCAGAATCGGTCGCCGGCCGTAGCGCTCGGCCAACCAGCCAAAAGCCAGCGCGCCCAGCGGGCGGAAAGCGAGGGTCAAAAAAATGCCCTCCGCCACCGCCTTGACGTCGGTGTGGAACTCGGCGCTGATGGCGCGCAGGCAGAAGACGTAGAGGAAGAAATCGAAAGCGTCCAGCGACCAGCCGCCGAGCGCCGCAAAGAAGCTGTGCCGCTCGGCGCGGCTCAGGCTGCGAAATGCCGCGCGGACTTCGGTGATCACCGCTGGCGATCGCGCGCGGAGGCGGCGTGCGCCTGCAGGCCCTCGGCGTCGGCCAGCTGCGCGGCGACGGACGCAAGCCGCGCGGCGCCGGCGACGGAGCACTCGATCAGGCTGCTGCGCTTCTGGAATTCGTACACGCCCAGCGGACTGGCGTAACGCGCGGCGCGCGCGGTCGGCAGGACGTGGTTGGGTCCCGCGCAGTAATCGCCCAGCGCTTCCGGCGAATGGTGACCCAGGAAGATCGCGCCGGCATGGCGCACCCGCGGCAGCCACTCGCGGGGCGAGGCGAGCGCCAGCTGCAGATGCTCCGGCGCGATGCGGTTGACCAGCTCGAAAGCCTGTTCCAGGTCGGACACCGCGATCAACGCGCCGCGCCGGCGCAAGGCCGCGCGCACGACGTCCGCCCGCGGCAGGAGCGCGATGCGCTCGTTCAGCGCCTGCGCCACGCGCTCCAAGAACGGGCGGTCCGGCGAGATCAGGATGGACTGCGCGTCCTCGTCGTGCTCGGCCTGGGCGAACAAGTCCATCGCCAGCCAGCGCGGATCGCCGCTGCCGTCGGCGACGACGACGATTTCCGAAGGGCCGGCCACGGCATCGATCCCCACGCGCCCGAACACCAGGCGCTTGGCCGCGGCCACGTAGGCGTTGCCCGGTCCGACGATCTTGTCCACCGCGGGCACGGTGACGGTGCCATAGGCCAGCGCCGCGATCGCCTGCGCGCCGCCGATCGTGAATACGCGGTCCACGCCGGCGCGATGCGCGGCGCCGAGCACGGCGGCGTTCAGCACATCGTCCGGCGCGGGCACGCACATGACGATCTCGCTCACGCCGGCGACCCTGGCCGGGATGGCGTTCATCAGCACGCTGGACGGATAGGCCGCGCGGCCGCCCGGCACGTAGAGCCCCACGCGATCCAGCGGCGTCACGCGCGTGCCCAGCGCATTGCCCCAAGCATCGCGGTATTCCCAGCTTTCCAGCGTCTGCCGCTGCGCGTAATCGCGGATGCGCGTGGCCGCGAAATCCAGAGCCTCGCGCAGCGCCGGCGGCAGGCCCTCCCAGGCTTCGCGCAGGCGCGCGGCGGGGACTTCCAGCTCGCGCGCGTCGGCGACCGCGCGGCGGTCGAAGCGGCGGGTGTATTCGAGCAGCGCCGCGTCGCCGCGCCGGCGCACCGCCTCCAGGATTTCCGCGACGCGCGCGGCGACCTGCGGATCGGCGTCGGGGGCGCGGGCGAGCAGCGCCTGAAATCGCGTTTCGAAATCCGCGTCGCGGCGATCCAGCCGGGCGAGTTCCACGGTCGGCTCAGCCATGCGCCCGCACCCGTGCCAGCCGCGCCAGCAGTCCCGCGACCGCGGCGTGCTTCATCTTCATCGCCGCCTTGTTCACCACCAGCCGCGCGCTGGATTCGGCGATGGTTTCCAGCTCCACCAGGCCGTTGGCGCGCAGGGTGTTGCCGGTGGCCACGAGGTCCACGATCAAGTCGGCCAGGCCCACCAGCGGCGCCAGCTCCATCGAACCGTAGAGCTTGATGATCTCGACCTGCTCGTCGCGCGCGGCGAAGTGCCGGCGCGTGACTTCCGGATACTTGGTGGCCACGCGCAGACGCCGCGTGGCCTCGCCGCGTCCGCCGCCGACCAGCGGCGAATCGCGGCGCGTGGCCACCGCCAGCCGGCAGCGCGCCAAGCCGAGATCCAGCGGCTCGTACAGCGCGCCGCCGCCGTGCTCGAGCAGGATGTCCTTGCCCACCACGCCGAGATCGGCGGCCCCGTACTCGACGTAGGTCGGCACGTCGGTCGGCCGGATCACCAGCAACTCCACCTCGGGGTCCTCGGTGGGCAGACGCAACAGCCGCTCGGTATCGCCACGCGGGGCCAGGCCCGCCGCGGCCAACAGCGGCAAGCAGTCCTGCAGGATGCGGCCCTTGGAGAGCGCGAGAGTGAGCGCGGCCATGACGTCCGGAGGCGAAGGAAGTGCGCGGATTTTAGCCCGCCCGCTTCACAGCAGCTTGGACACGCGTTTGATGCGCGCCCCCAGCCGCGCGAGCTTGCCCTCGATGTCCTCGTAACCGCGGTCCATGTGGTAGATGCGGTCGATGAAGGTCTCGCCTTCGGCGGCGAGCGCGGCGATCACCAGGCTCGCCGAAGCGCGCAGATCGGTGGCCATGATCGGCGCGGCGGTCAGGCGTTCCCGGCCGGTGACCACGGCGGTGTTGCCCTCGATGCGGATGTCGGCGCCCAGACGCAACAGCTCCTGGGCGTGCATGAAGCGGTTCTCGAAGATGGTCTCGCGGATGGTGCCCACGCCTTCGGCCAGACAGTCCAGCGCCATGAACTGCGCCTGCATGTCGGTGGGGAAACCGGGATAAGGCAAGGTGTGGATGTTCACCGCCCGCGGCCGCCGGCCCTGCATGTCCGCCTCCACGAAATCGGCCCCGAGGCTCAGTTTCGCGCCGGCCTGTTGCAGCTTGACCAGCACCGCGTCGAGCAGAGACGGATCGGTCCGGTTCACGCGCACCCGCCCGCGCGTGGCCGCGCCCGCGACGAGATAGGTGCCGGTCTCGATACGGTCGGGCAGCACCTCGTGTTCCGCGCCGTGCAGCGCTTTCACACCCCGCACGCGGATGGTCGGGCTGCCCTCGCCTTCGATCCTGGCGCCCATGCGCTTCAAGCAGCGCGCCAGGTCCGCCACTTCGGGTTCGCGGGCGGCGTTTTCCAGGATCGTTTCGCCCTCGGCCAGCGTGGCGGCCATCATCAGATTCTCGGTGCCGGTGACGGTGACGGTGTCGAACACGATGCGCGTGCCTTTGAGCCGCGCGGCCCGAGCGTGGATGAAACCGCCTTCGAGCCGGATTTCCGCGCCCATCGCCGCCAGGCCGGCGAGATGCAGATTCACGGGGCGCGCGCCGATCGCGCAGCCGCCGGGAAGCGAGACGTGCGCCTCCCCGCGCCGCGCCACCAGCGGGCCGAGCACCAGGATCGAGGCGCGCATGGTGCGCACCAGCTCGTAAGGCGCGACACCGGTGGTGATCGGCGCGGCGTTGACCACGAGCTCGTCCGGCGCGGGCTGCCGCACCTCGACCCCCATCTGCGCGAGCAGCTTCTTGGCCGTGCCGATGTCCCACAGCCGGGGCACGCGCGTCACGCGCAGCGGTTCGTCGCACAGCAGGGCGGCGCACAGGATGGGCAGCGCCGCGTTCTTGGCGCCGCTGGCCTCGATCTCGCCGGACAGCGGACGGTTGCCTTCGATGATGAATTTGTCCACGCGCCCTTACGCCGCGCGCGTGGTGAGCTTCAGCGCATGGATCTCCCCGCCCATGCGGCCGCCGAGCGCGGCGTAAACCCGCTGGTGCTGCTTGACCGGAGGCAGGCCGGCGAATCCGGGCCACACCACTTCGGCTTCGAAATGCCGGCCGTCGTCACCCTGCACGACCACCTGCGCGCCGGGCAAGGCGGTTTCGATCAGTGTCTTGATTTGATCTTTATCCAAGCTCATCTCCGCAACTTGTAGCCGCTGGCCAGCATCCACAGACAGACGGCCGATACCGCGACCAGGAAACCCGCCGACCACAGCAGGCTTGCGAGGATGGACACGTCGCTCTGCCCGAAGAAGCCGTAGCGAAAGCCGTCGATCATGTAGAAGAAAGGATTGAACCGCGAGGCGTGGAACCACAGCGGCGGCAGCGAATGCACCGAGTAGAACACGCCCGACAGGAACGACAGCGGCATGATGAAGAAATTGGTGAACGCCGCGATGTGGTCGAATTTCTGCGAGACGATGCCGGCGATGATGCCGAGCACCGCCAGGCTGCCTCCGGCCAGCAGGAACATGGCGAAAAGCGCCAAGGGCGCGCGCACCGGCAGGTGCACGAAAGGCGTCACCACGGCCAGCATCGCCGCGGCGACCAGGGCCGCGCGCAGCAGCGCGGCCGCGACGTAAGCCCCGAACCACTCCAGCGGCCCCAGCGGCGCCATCATCAGGAACACCAGATTGCCCATCACCTTGGACTGGATCAGGCTGGAGGCGCTGTTGGCGAAGGCGTTCTGGATCACCGCCATCATCACCAGCCCCGGCACCAGGAACTCGGTATAGCTGACGCCGGGATAGGCCGAGGCGCGGCCGGCCATGGCCTGCGCGAACACCAGCAGGTACAACAGCGCGGTGATCACCGGCGCGGTCACGGTCTGGCCGAGCACCGCCATGAAGCGCCGCACTTCCTTGCGCGTGAGCGTGACAAAGCCGATGCGGTCGGAAAACCGCCGCAGCTCGATCGGCGGGGTGGCCTGCATGTCCATCGCGGGAATTCCTCAGCCCTGCTGCACCGCCGGCACGCGCGCGGCCGTCAGCTCCACGAAAATGTCCTCGAGATCCGGCTCGCGTGTGTGCACGTCCTCGATGTCGACGCCGGCGCTCTTGAGCGCGGCGAACACCGCGCCGATGGGATGGCGATCGCGCTCCAGCTTCAACTCCAGCGCGCCGTTCTTGTGACCGGTGACCAGCGGCCGGAGCGCATCCGGCAACTGCGCGCCGTCGGCCAGCTTCAGGCGCAGGAAGCGGAACGGATGCCGAGCCAGCAACTGCTCGGTGGACTCGATCACGCGCACCGCCCCGCGGTCGATGATGGCGATGCGGCTGCACAGATCCTGCGCCTCGTCGAGGTAATGCGTGGTCAGCACGACCGTGGTGCCTTCGTCGTGCAACTCGCGCATGAAGCGCCACAGCGAACGGCGCAGCTCCACGTCCACGCCGGCGGTCGGCTCGTCGAGGATCACCACCGGCGGGCGATGCACCAGCGCCTGCGCCAGCATCACGCGGCGCTTCTGGCCGCCGGAGAGCGCGCGCATCGAGGCGCGGCGCTTGCCGCCGAGGTCCAGGCGCTCGATCAACTGCTCGATCCAGGGACGCACCTCGCGCCCGCAGCCGTAGTAACCGGCCTGGATCTCCAGCACCTGTTCGACGGTGAAAAACGGATCGAACACCAGCTCCTGGGGCACCACGCCGATGGCGCGGCGCGCGCGGCGCCAGTCTTTCACGGTGTCGTAGCCCAGCACCGCGACGCGGCCTTGGTCCTGCCGCACCAGCCCGGCGACGATGTTGATGAGCGTGGACTTGCCGGCGCCGTTGGGACCGAGCAGGCCGAAGAACTCGCCGCGCTGGATGGCGAAGGACACGCCCTTGAGCGCCTCCACCGTGCCGTAGCGCTTGCTCAGGCCGGAGATCTCGATCGCGGGAGAAAGTGCGCGGGAGTCGTTCATGGGGGGCGCAATTATACGCCGCGCCTGGACGCCAGCCGGTCGGCCAGCCGCGTGGGCTCCGGCAAGCGGTAGCCGCGCGTGGCGGCGAGCACCAGCTCCGGCGCACGCGCCAGGCTGACGCGATGCCCCGGCGAGACGATCAGCGGCCGCACACGATCCTTGCTGCGTAGCGCCGTGCCCACCACCTCGCCGCGATCCACCAGATCCGCGCGCGCGCCGCGTCGTTCTCCCAGCGGCGCGTGCCTGCCGACGAGGATGTTCTTCGCCACGCCCAGGGTCGGAAGATCCAGCACCACGCCCAGATGCGAGGCGATCCCCAACCGGCGCGGATGCGCGATCCCCAAGCCGTCGCAGAAGATCAAGTCCGGCGTGCGCGGCAGCTTCGCCAGCGCCGCCAGGAGCGCCGGCAGCTCGCGGAAGGACAGCAGGCCGGGAAGGTAGGGCATGCGCGTGGCCTGGCGCACGACGGCTTCGGCCAAAGGTTCCAGGGTCTGCGCATCGAGCAGCACCGCGGCCGCGCGCGTGACCGCGCCGCCGTCCTCGAAGCCCACGTCGACGCCGGCGACTACGCGCAGCAGCCCGAACTCGTCGCGCAGGCGCACCCGCGCCGCCAGTCGTTGCTGGAGGCTGCGCGCCCCCGCGAGGCTGCCGTCCCATCCCGGGAACGGATCGACCGTGCTTGGAACCTCGCTCGTCGTCGCGACCATCGCCCGCCGATGATAATTTCCTGCCATGAGCCTTGCCCTGGTGTGGTTTCGGCGCGATCTGCGCCTGGCCGACAATGCCGCGCTTTGCGCCGCCTTGGCGCATCACACGCAGGTGCTCCCGGTCTTCGTGTGGGCGCCGGAAGAAGAAGCCCGATGGGCGCCCGGCGCGGCGAGTCGCGTGTGGCTGCATCATTCCCTGACCGCGCTCGATCGAGCGCTGCGCGCGCGCGGCAGCGCGCTGATCTTGCGCCGCGGACCCTCGTTGAATTCCCTGCTCGCGCTCGCGCGCGAAAGCGGCGCGCGCGCCGTTTACTGGAACCGGCTTTACGAGCCGGCGGTCGTCGCCCGCGACACCGCGCTCAAATCCGCGCTGCGCGCCGCGGGGCTTGCGGCCGAGAGCCACCCCGGCCATGCGCTCGCAGAACCTTGGGAACTGAAGACCAGCGCCGGCACACCCTACCGCGTATTCACGCCCTTCTGGCGCGCGCTCGACGCGCACTGGCGCGCCCGATTCGCCGCCGGTCGCGCGCCGCGGCCCGCGCCCCGCGCCATCCCGTCCCCGAACCGCAGCCCCGAAAGCCTGCCGTTACCGGCGCTGGAACTGCTGCCGCGCGTGCGCTGGGATCGCGCGCCGATCGCGCACTGGCAACCCGGCGAAACGGGCGCTCAAGCGCGCCTGCGGGAATTCCTCGATCGGGCGCTCGCTCATTACCGACGCGAGCGCGACTTTCCGGCCGTGCCGGCCACCTCGCGATTGTCGCCGCATCTGCATTTCGGCGAGATTTCGCCGTGGACCGTGGTTTGGCAGGTGCAAACCGCGCAGGTCGCCGATCCCCGGCTGGATAGCGCCGAGGCCGAAGGCTTCGTGCGTCAGCTCGGCTGGCGCGACTTCGCGCACCATCTGCTCTATCACTTTCCACACACCCAGGACGAGCCGCTCGATCCGGCGTTCGCCGACTTTCCCTGGGCGCGCCCGGCGGACTACACCGCCGAGCTCGCCGCCTGGCAGCGCGGCAGCACCGGCATACCGATCGTGGACGCCGGGCTGCGCGAATTGTGGGCCACGGGTTATCTGCACAACCGCGTGCGCATGATCGTGGCGAGTTTCCTGACCAAACACCTGCTCGTGCCCTGGCAGGAAGGCGCGCGCTGGTTCTGGGACACGCTGTTCGATGCGGATCTCGCCAACAACACGCTCGGCTGGCAATGGGTGGCGGGCTGCGGAGCGGACGCCGCGCCTTATTTCCGCATCTTCAACCCCGTGCTGCAATCCAAAAAGTTCGATCCGGAAGCTCGTTACCTGAAGCGCTGGCTGCCGGAGCTGCAGGCGCTGAACGGGGAGGCGCTGCACGCGCCCTGGCTGGCGCCCTCCCCGCCGGGCGCCTACCCGCCGCCGATCTGCGACCTCGCCGCCCGTCGTGAGCGCGCGCTCGCGGCCTACGCGCGGATCAAAACGCAGCCCCGCTCCGGAGGATCGGCACGTCGGCGCTCGGATCGGCGCGCCGAGTGACGCGGCCTCATCCCCGCCCGCCAGAGGAGAGCGGGTCCAAAAGCCGGCCGGCTGTCGTGGCTCGCCTGCGCCGGGTAGAATTTCCGGCTCTACCCTCGGGCTTTCTTCTTGAACGACCGTTCCGCCGCCCGCAACGCCCCGCGCGCCGCCGACCCTGCGGCACTGCTGGCCGCGGCCCGCCGCACGCTGGAGATCGAACGCGACGCGCTGGCGGCGCTGCTGCCGCGCCTGGACGGCGGCTTCACGCGCGCCTGTGCGCTGCTCCTCGCTTGTCGCGGGCGCGTGGTGGTCACCGGCATGGGCAAGAGCGGCCACATCGGCGGCAAAATCGCGGCGACGCTGGCCTCCACCGGGACGCCGGCGTTTTTCGTGCACCCCGGCGAGGCCAGCCATGGCGACCTCGGCATGATCACGCGCCAGGACGCGGTGATCGCGATCAGCTATTCGGGCGAGACCGCGGAGGTGCTGACCATCCTGCCGCTGCTCAAACGTCTGGGCGTGCCGCTGATCGCCCTGACCGGCAAGCCCGCCTCGACGCTGGCCCGCAACGCGGACGTGCACCTCGACGTCTCGGTGGCGCAGGAAGCCTGTCCGCTCAATCTCGCGCCCACCGCCAGCACCACCGCGGCGCTGGCGATGGGCGACGCGCTGGCGGTGGCGCTGCTGGAGGCCCGCGGGTTCACGCCGGAGGACTTCGCCGCCACCCATCCGGGCGGCGCGCTCGGTCGGCGCCTGCTGCTGACCGTGGCCGAGCTGATGCACACCGGCGAGCGCATTCCCAAGGTCGCGCCGGACACGATGCTCCCGCAGGCGCTGCTCGAGATGACGCGCAAGGGCCTGGGCATGACCGCGGTGGTCGATGCGCACAACCGCGCCCTGGGCGTGTTCACCGACGGCGATCTGCGCCGCGTGCTCGACCAGGGACTGGACGTGCGCACGGTCCGGATCAGCCAGGTGATGACGCACGGCGGCAAGTCCATCGCGCCGGAGCAACTCGCCGCCGAGGCGGTGCGGCGCATGGAAGAACACAAGATCACCGCGCTGATGGTGCTCGATCCACAACAGCGGCTCATCGGCGTGATCCACATGCACGACTTGCTGCGCGCGGGGGTGGTTTAGTGGGTACGGTCGCCGAACGCGCGCGCGCCGTGCGCTGTCTGGTGCTGGACGTGGACGGCGTGCTCACCGACGGCAAGCTCTACGTGGCGCCCGACGGCTCGGAGTGGAAAGCGGTCAACGTGCGCGACGGCTTGGGGCTGAAAATGCTGATGCGCGCCGGTCTCGAGGTGGCGATCGTTTCCGGCCGGCCGTCGGAGGCGATGCGCCATCGTTTCCAGGACGATCTCGGCATCCGCCATCTCTGGCTGGGCGTGGAGGACAAGCAGCCGGTCTTCGAGGCGTTGATGAAGACGCTCCAGCTTTCGGAAACGCAGATGGCGGTGATGGGCGACGACGTGCCGGACGTCCCGCTGATGCGCCGCGCCGGCCTGGCGCTGACCGTGGCCGATGCGCACCCCCAAGCGCTCGCGGTGGCGCACTGGACGAGCCGCCTGCCCGGCGGCCATGGCGCGGTGCGCGAAGCGGTCGATCTCATCCTCGCCGCCCAAGGCTGCGCATGAACCCGCGCCGCTTGATCCCGCTGCTGCTCGTGCCGGCGCTGGGCGGGATGTACTACACCCTGCAACGCATGGGCGAGCCGGCCAGCGCGCCGGCCGCGGCGCCGGCGAGCCCGCCGCTCTATCGCCTGAACCAGGCCGAACTGACCCGCTACGGGAGCGACGGCACGCCGATGCTGCGCGGCATCGCGCAGCGCGTCGATTATTTTCCCGATCAATCCGGGCAAGCCTACGATCTGCAGCTCGATCTGCTGTCGGCCAGCGGCACGCCCTGGCGTCTGTCCGCGCCCGGTGCGGTGCTGCCGGCAGGGGATCACCGCTTCGAGCTTTCCGGCCCGGTGCTCGCCGAGGGGCATTGGCCGGACGACGGCAGTGCGCTGCAGGCACGCACCGAACGGCTCTGGATCGATCCCGATCTGCATGAGATCGAAACCGACGCCGCGGTCGAATTGCAGGGCGAGCTGCGCGAAGGCCACGCGCGGGGCCTGCGCGCGGACTGGTCGGCGCGCACCCTGTGGCTGCTGCACGACGTACAGATGCAATATGAAGCCCCGCACTGAACTCGCGTGCCTGGCCGGACTGTGGCTGGCTTGCAGTGCCGCGCTGGCCCAGAACGAACCGCCGGTTCCCGCCACCCCAGCGCCAGCCGAGGGCACACAGTCCGCCGCGGCACCGCCGCCGCCGACCGCAAGCCCGTCCTCGGGCAACCCCGCGCCGGCCGGAGAAAACGCAAACCCACCGAACGCGACCCCGGACAACAAAAGTCTGGAAGCGACCAAGGCCCAGCTCACCGAGCTGCCGTCCGCCGAAAAACTGCGGCCGAGCGGCCCGGTGACGATCACCGCCAACCGCGCCGAGGTGAGCCAGGGCAATGCCGCGGTCTATGTCGGCAACGTGCAGCTTTCCTCCGACACGCTCAAGCTCGACGGCGACCGCATGGAACTCAAGCGTTTCGCCGACGGGCAGTATCAAGCCAAAGTCACCGGCGACCCGGCCCACCTCGCGCATCCCGGCGGCGGAACCGACGATCCGCCGATGAGCGCGCAAGCCAAGACCCTGGATTACGATTCGCGCAGCGGGATCGTGGATCTGGTCGGCGACGCCGTCGTGACCAAAGGCGGCCAGAAGATCGCCGCGGATACCATTCACTACAACGTCATCGAACGCCGCATCGAGGCCTCCGGCGGCAACGGCGGCCAGGTGAAGATCGTGATTCCGCCGGCACCGGCCGGCAATCCTTCCGGCGGCGGTTCCCCTGCGCCGGCGCCCGCGGACGCGACGCCGCACCCGCCGCCCGCAAGCTCGCCGTCCACCCATCCCGGGCCATGAACCGCAGCGTCGAGATCCCGCGCATCGAGCCGCGCCTGACCGCGGCACCGGGCACCGCCCCGGTCTCGCGGCTGTCGGCGCGCGGCCTGGTCAAACGCTACCGCCGCCGCACCGTGGTGTGCGACGTGTCGCTGACGCTCGCCGCCGGGGAAATCGTCGGTCTGCTCGGTCCCAACGGAGCCGGCAAGACCACCTCGTTCTACATGATGGTCGGGCTGGTCAAGCCCGACGGCGGCACCATCGAGCTCGACGGCGTCGACATCACCCGCGCGCCGATGCACACCCGCGCGCGCCTGGGGCTGGGCTATCTGCCGCAGGAGGCCTCGATCTTTCGCAAGCTGTCGGTGGCCGACAACCTGATGGCGGTGCTGGAGCTGCGCGAGGATCTCAACGGCGAAGGGCGCAAGGCCGAACTGGAGCGGCTGCTGACCGATCTGCACATCGGCCACGTGCGCGACGGCCTGGGTCTGTCGCTGTCCGGCGGCGAACGCCGTCGCACCGAGATCGCACGCACCCTGGCCGCCAATCCGCGCTTCGTGCTGCTCGACGAACCGTTCGCCGGCGTCGATCCCATCGCCTTGCTGGAGATTCAGCACATCGTGCGCGGCCTGGCCGCGCGCGGCATCGGCGTGCTCATCACCGATCACAACGTCAGGGAAACGCTGGGCATCTGCGACCGCGCCTACATCCTCAACGAGGGCCTCGTCATCGCCGAGGGCGCGCCCGGTCACGTGCTGGAGAACGAAACCGTGCGGCGGGTCTATCTGGGCGAGCAGTTCAAGCTGTGAGCCCGCCCGCGGCGCGCAAAAAATCCTTGCCGGCACGGGAACGATTTTTGCGATCATAACCCAACCGGGGCGCCGTCGGGCAAGTACAATGCCAGGCATGGCCAGATCCTCTCTCGCGCCATGACCATGAAACAGTCGTTGGCGCTGCGCACCGGTCTGTCGCTGACCATGACGCCGGCCCTGCAGCAGGCGATCCGGCTGTTGCAGCTTTCCAGCCTCGATCTCCAGACCGAGATTCGTCAGGCGCTGGAATCCAACGTCATGCTGGAACTGTCCGAGGACGATGACGAAGACGAGCTGGTGTCGGCCAGCGCCGGAGACGAGGCGGTGGTCGCCGAGGAAGCGGCCGTCGAAACCCTCGCCGAGCTCCCGTCGGAGTCCACGCTGGACTTGGGCGAGACCGCCGACATCCCGGAACAGATGCCGGTGGACGCGGATTGGGGCGACATCTACGACAGCATGCTGCCTTCCGGTGCCACGTCCGAGGACGAAACCGAGTTGCACGATTACCTGGAGTCCAACCTCCACGGCACCGCCAGCCTGCGCGAACACCTGCTGTGGCAGGCCGGCATCGCGCACCTGGACGAGACCGACGCCGAGATCGCCGAGCACCTGATCGACGCGATCAACGACGACGGCTACCTGGAGGACTGGGACGGCTTGTGCGCACGGTTGACGCAGAAACCCGGCGTGACGCAGGAGCGAGTGGAGCGGGTGCTGCGCACCGTGCAGGACTTCGACCCGCCGGGCGTGGGCGCGCGCGACCTCGCCGAGTGCCTGCGCCTGCAGCTCCTGCAATTTCCCGCCGGCCACCCGGGCCGCGCCGAGGCCTTGCGCGTGCTGGAGGCGCCGCTGGGGTGGCTCGCGCGCCGCGACGAGGCGCAGCTCGCCCGCGCCACCGGTCTGGAACCCGCGCAGGTGCGCGCGGCCCTGGGCCTGATCCAGACCTTGCAGCCGCACCCGGGTCGTCCCTATCAGCCGCACGAGAGCGACTATGTCGCCCCCGACGTCTTCGTCGCCAAGAAGAACGGCCGCTGGCGCGTCTCGCTCAACCCCGAACACACGCCGCGGCTGCGCATCAACCGCTATTACCAGAGCATGATCCGCCGCGCCGACACCTCGCGCGACCAGCTCACGCTCAAGCAGCACTTGCAGGAGGCGCGTTACTTCATCAACAGCCTGGAGGCGCGCAACGAGACCCTGCTCAAGGTGGCGCAGTGCATCGTCGAGGAACAGCGCGCCTTCCTCGAATACGGGCCGGAAGCGATGCGCCCGCTGGTGCTGCGCGACGTGGCCGACAAGCTCGGCGTGCACGAATCCACCGTGTCGCGCGCCACCGCCAACAAATACATGCTCACGCCGCGCGGCCTCTACGAATTGAAATTTTTCTTCTCCAGCCACGTCCAAACGCTGGAAGGAGGCACCTGTTCGGCCACTGCCATCCAAGCCATGATCAAACGTCTGATCGCGCAGGAAGACCCCGCGCAACCCTGGTCCGACGCCGCGCTCGCCGAGATGCTGCTCAAGGAAGGCATCCAGGTGGCGCGGCGCACCGTGGCCAAGTACCGCGAAGCCCTGCGCATTCCCCCCTCGCACGAGCGCAAAGCCGCAGGTTAGGGCTGGCCGGTCCGGGTTCGATGCTGCGGCCTGCGGTTTCTCTCACGCCACGAGCCGTTCTCCAGGAGTCGACGAATGAATCTGAACATCAGCGGTCACCACCTCGAACTGACCCCGGCACTGCGCAGCTACGTCGCCGACAAGCTCAAGCGGGTGGAGCGGCATTTCGATCATCTGATCGACGCGGCGGTGATCCTCACGGTGGACAAGCTGCACCACAAGGCCGAGGCCACGCTGCACGCGCGCGGGACCACGCTCCACGCCGAGGCCATCGACGGCGACATGTACGCCGCCATCGATCTTTTGATCGACAAGCTCGACGAGCAGACGCGCCGTCACAAGGAGAAGCTGCGCGACCACCACGCGCGCGAGGTCCACAGGAAGACCGTTTAGCCTGGGCGCGCAAACCGCGCTGCCGCGGCTACACTATCCAAACGCAGGCATGGCCCGGCCCGGCGCCGGGCCCTGCCGCGCCCACGGGTCAGTCACGATGACAGCCGGGAGCCCCATGAAACTCGCAGAGATCCTCAGTCCCGCCCGCGTCGCCACCGGCGTGGCCGTGACCAGCAAGAAACGCGCGCTGGAAGAAATCGCCAAGCTCCTGGCGCAAGGGGCGCCGAGCGTGAGCCCCGCCGACATTCTCGGCAGTCTGGCCGGGCGCGAAAAGCTCGGCAGCACCGGCCTGGGCCACGGCGTGGCGATCCCGCACGGCCGCGTGCCGGGCATCAGCGGCAGCGTCGGCGCTTTCATGCGCCTGCGCCACCCGGTGGACTACGAGACTCACGACGGCCAGCCGGTGGACCTGGTGTTCGGTCTGCTGGTGCCGCAGAACGCCACCGGCGAGCATCTCCAGCATCTCGCCGCCATCGCCGAAAAGTTCTCCGACGACGGATTTTGCGCCCAGGTGCGCGCCGCCGCCAACGCCGCCGCGCTGTACGCGCTGTTCGCCCGCTGAAAACTTCGCCCCCATCCAGGACCGCCCGCCGCGCCGCGACCGCGACCGGCCACGGCGTGCTGCTGACGGTGGACCGCCTCGGCGTGTTGCTGATCGGCAAGAGCGGTAGCGGCAAGAGCGAGCTGGCCTTGGAACTGGTCGCGCGCGGCCACCGGCTGGTGGCCGACGATGCGGTGGAGTGGCGCCGCGCCGGCGCGGCGGTCATCGGCCGCGCGCCGCCGTCGCTCGCCGGCTTCATCGAGGTGCGCGGGCTGGGCGTGCTCGACCTGCGCGCGCTGTACGGGCGCCGCGCGCTGGCCCCTGCGGCGCGCCTGCGGCTGGTGATCGAAATCGGCGCGCGCGCGTCGTCGCGCCCCGAAGCCCGTCTCGTCGGCGACCGCGGCGTGTACCAAGTGCTCGGCGTGCGCGTGCCGAAAATCTCCTTGCCGCGCCGGCTGGGGCATAATTCCGCGGTGCTGGTCGAAGCCGCCTGCCGCGACCAGCGCCTGCGTGAAGCGGGCCGGATCGCCCCCCAACGGTTCGCGGCCCGCCTGCGGCGGCGGCTGCAAACTTCATCGCCTTGAGCGCCCTTTTGCCGCCATGCGCCTGGTCATCGTCAGCGGATTGTCGGGTACCGGCAAGACCGTGGCCCTCAAACAGTACGAGGACCTCGGCTACTACTGCATCGACAACATCCCGCTCGACCTCCTGCCGCCGCTGATCGCGCACGCGATCGCGCATCCCGAGCCGCGTTACGCCCAATTCGCCATCGGCGTGGACGCGCGCGGCAGCCGCGCCGAGATCAAGCGTTTTCCGGAGGTGCTCAACGCGCTGCGCGCCCAGGGCGTGGACGCGCGCGTGCTGTTCCTCACCGCCGACGACGCCGTGATCCTGCGCCGCTACCACGAAACGCGCCGGCGCCATCCGCTGGCCGGCGCGGAGCTGACGCTGGACGAGGCCATCGGGCTGGAGCGCAAGCTGCTGGCGCCGATCGCGGCCTTGGCCGACTTCGCGCTCGACACCTCGGCGATGAATCTGCATGAGTTGCGTCAGGCGATCCATCGCCACGAACCCGCCGCCGGCGCCGCGGGCGCGGCGTTGCTGCTGTTGTCGTTCGGCTACAAGAACGGCCTGCCGGATGGCGCCGATTTCGTGTTCGACGTGCGCTGCCTGCCCAATCCGCACTGGGTGCCGGAGCTGCGCGAACTGGACGGGCGCAGTGCCGCGGTGAAGCAATACCTGGAGCGCCAGGCCGAAACGGAGAAGTTGATCGCCGACATCGGCGACTTCCTCGAACGCTGGCTGCCGGCGTTCCTGGCCGCCGACCGCAGCTATCTCACCGTCGGCATCGGCTGCACCGGCGGCCAGCATCGCTCGGTGTATGTCGCCGAGGTCCTGGCCCAGCGGCTGCGCGCTCCTTTCGGAACGGTGATGGTCAAGCATCGCGAGTTGGTGACGTGAGCGTCGGACTGCTGCTGGTCACCCACGGCAAGCTCGGGCATTTCCTGCTCGACACCGTGGCCGAAATGATCGGCCCGCTGCCGCTGCGCGCCGACGTGCTGGAAGTGCGCAAGGTGCAGGCCACCGACGTGCTGCTGCTGCAGGGCCGACGCATGCTGGAGCGGCTGGACGACGGCGCCGGCGTGCTGATCCTGACCGACGCCTTCGGCTCCACGCCGAGCAACATCGCCAAAGGCCTGGCGGCCGCGCCGAACACCACCGTAGTCGCCGGCATCAACCTGCCGATGCTGGTGAAGATCTTCAACTATCCGCAGCTGCCGCTCGCCGAGCTGGCGCAGGCCGCGGTCGAGGGTGGGCAGCGCGGCGTGATGATCTGCGCGCGCGGCGGGGAGCCGGCATGAACGACAGGACGAGCGCGCGGCTCGAACGAACCGTGACCATCGTCAACCGGCTGGGGCTGCACGCGCGCGCGGCGGCCAAGCTGGTGACGCTGGCGGCCAAGTACCGCTGCGAAGTGCGCGTGCGCAAGGACGGTCGCGAGGTCAGCGGCAAAAGCATCATGGGGGTGATGATGCTGGCGGCCGCCCAGGGCAGCCGCATCACCCTGATCGCCGAAGGCCCCGACGCGCGCGAGGCGCTCGACGCGCTCGCGCGGCTCGTCGCGGAGCGCTTCCAGGAGGAAGCCTAAACGCCATGAGTCTGTGGCTTTCCGGCATCGGCATCTCCCGCGGCATCGGCATCGGCCGGGTGCAGCGCCTGCACGGCGGCGATCTGGAAATTCCCGAATACGCGGTACCCGCGGAACGCGTGGCGGCCGAAGTCGCGCGCTTCGAAGCGGCGCGCGAACAGGCCAAGGCGCAGTTGCGTCAGGTGCGCGCGCAGGTCGGCGCGCTGCCCGGCAGCGGCGGCGTGCAGGGCGAGATCGCGGCGTTCATCGACACGCACTTGCTGATGCTCGACGATCGCACGCTGTCGCAGGCGGTCGTCGCGCTGATCCGCAAGGACGGCCTCAACGCCGAGGCCGCCCTGCGCCGCCAGCGCGACGTGCTGGCCGGCGCGTTCGAGCAGATGGAGGATCCCTATCTGCGCGCGCGCCGCGACGACGTGCACCAGGTCTGCGCCCGCGTTTTGCGTCTGTTGTTGCAACAGGACCAGAGCGCCGCGGCGGCGCCCTCCGGCGCGGCCGCGCCGCGCACCGCCGGCGCCCACGCCACGGCCCTGCCCCCCGTGATCGTCGCCGACGACGTCACGCCGGCGGACATCATCCTGCTGGCGCAGCAGGGCGTGGCCGGCTTCATCACCGAGTACGGCGGCCCGCTGTCGCACACCGCCATCCTGACGCGCTCGCTCGGCATCCCGGCGATCGCCGGCCTGCACAACGCGCGCCGCCTGTTGCGCGAAGGCGAAACGGTGATCGTGGACGGCGAGCTGGGCCATGCGCTGGCCGATCCCGACGCGCGCGCGGCGGCGTTCTTCCAGGCCAAGCGCGAACGCCTGCAGGCCGACCGCGCGCGGCTCGCGCGCCTGCGCGACCAGCCGGCGGTGTCGCGCGACGGAGTGGCGATCAAGCTGCTGGCCAACATCGAACTGCCGGAGGACGCGGCGGCGGCGGCGGCGCTCGGCGCCGAGGGCGTGGGCCTGTATCGCACCGAGTTCCTGTACATGAACCGCAAAACGCTGCCGGACGAGGAGGAGCAGTATCGGGCTTATGCCCGGGTGGCCGCTTCGGCCAAAGGGCCGATCACCATCCGCACGCTCGACCTCGGCGCCGACAAGCAGGTGGATTCCGGCGCGCGCGCCGGTCCCATGCCCAACAATCCGGCGCTGGGCCTGCGCGCGATCCGCCTGTGCCTCAAGGAGCCGGAGCTGTTCCGGACCCAGGTGCGCGCGCTGCTGCGCGCCTCGGCGCTGGGCCGCGTGCAGATCATGCTGCCGATGATCTCCAGCGTGCAGGAGTTCCGCCAGGCCCAGCAGCTCATCGACCAGGCGCGCGCGCAGCTCCTCGCCGAAGGCTACCCGGTCGCCGACGAAGTGCCGGTGGGCGCGATGATCGAGGTTCCGGCCGCGGCGCTAGCGGCGCCGTGGCTGGCGCAGCACGCCCGCTTCTTCTCCATCGGCACCAACGATCTGATCCAGTACACCCTGGCCATCGACCGCGTGGACGAGGAGGTGAACTACCTCTACGATCCGCTGCATCCCGCAGTGCTGCGCTTGATCCGCATGACCATCGAGGCCGGCGAGCGCGCCGGCGTGCCGGTGGCGATGTGCGGCGAGATGGCCGGCGACCCGCGCTACACGCGGCTGCTGCTGGGCCTAGGTCTGACCGAGTTCTCGATGCATCCGAACTCGCTTCTGGAGGTCAAGCGCATCATCATCGAGTCCGACGTCGGCGCGCTGCGCCGCCAGGCCCAGCGCCTGCTCGCCGCCAATAGCGCGACCGAACTGCACGAACTGATCGCCCAGTTCGCGCGCGCGGCTTGATCTGCCGCACGTCCATGAGTCCGGGGCGCTACCCAGGCCGCGACTCGGCGCGCTGCGCGCCCCTCACGGCGGACCGGCGATGGTCAAGCCCTCGATCAGCACCGAACCGCAGCGCACCGTGCCGCGCACGTCGAGGTCGTCGCCGATCGCGCGTAGGCCGCGGAACATCTCGCGCAGGTTGCCGGCGATGGTCAGCTCCTGCACCGGGTAGGCGATGACCCCGTTTTCCACCCAGAAGCCGGACGCGCCGCGCGAATAGTCGCCGGTGACGAGGTTGGCGCCGTGGCCGAGCAGTTCGGTGACGATCAAGCCCTCGCCCATCTCGCGCGCCAGGGCGTCGAGCCCGCCGGCGAAGGTCGGTTCCACCACCAGGTTGTACACGCCCCCGGCGTTGCCGGTGGTCTGTAAGCCGAGCTTGCGGGCGCTGTAACTGCCGAGCAGATAGCCGCGCAGCACGCCGCGCTCGACCAGCGTGCGCTCGCGCGTGGCCACGCCTTCCTGATCGTAGGCACTGCTCGCCGCGCCGCGCGGGATGAACGGTCGCTGATGCGCGCTGACGATCGGCGCGAAGACCTCCTCGCCGACGCGGTCGAGCAGAAAGCTCGCGCGCCGGTACAGCGCGCCGCCGGAGATCGCGCCCAGGAAATGTCCGAACAGGCTGCACGCCACTTCGGCCGGGAACAGCACCGGCGCGCGCCGCGTCGTCAGCCCGCGGGCGCCGAGCCGGGCGGCCGCGCGTTGGCCCGCGCGCCGTCCGACCGCCGTCACGTCTTCCAGATCCTGCGGGGCGCGCGCGCTGCTATACCAGTAGCCGAGCTGCATCGCGCCGGCCTGGTCCACCGCGATCGCGGCGCAGCCCAGGCTGTGATCGGTGGTTTCGCGCACGCCGAGAAAGCCGTGGGTGTTGGCGTACAGCGACAGCCCGTGGCGCGTATCCAGGCTGGCGCCTTCCGACTGGCGCACGCGCGGATCGGCGGCGAAGGCCGCCGCCTCGCAGGCGCGCGCGCGCTCGATGGCGTCCTGCGGCACGAGCGGCCAGGGATGGCACAAGTCGAGATCCGGGAACTCGCGCGCCAGCAGCTCCGGCTCGGCCAGGCCCACGCAGGGGTCCTCGCCGGCGGCGCGCGCGATGGCGCACGCCGCCTCCACGGTGCGCGCCAGGGCCTGGTCGCTAAGTTCGGTGGTGCTGGCGGAGCCGGTCTTGAAACCGAAGTACACCGTCAAGGCCAGCTCGCGGTCGCGCTCGAACTCGACCTTTTCGACTTCGCCCATGCGCACGGAAACCGACAGCCCGCGGCTCACGCCGAGGCTGGCCTCGGCACCGCTCGCGCCCGCGCGTCGCGCCGCCTCCAGCGCCCGCGCGAGCCAGGCCTGCAATTCCTTACGGGGAGGCAAGGAAACCGGCAGCGCCGCATCCATGACGGGCATCTCCTCGATCAGACCTGCGCCCGCGGCGCCGCCAGCGCGGCGAGCAGCCGGTCGTGCACGCCGCCGAAATCGCCATTGCTCATCACCAGCACGCGATCGCCGGGCCGCGCCTCCGCAACCACCTGCGCGACCAGCGCCTCGAGCGTTTCGGGCAGGCACAGCTTCGCGCCCAGTCCGGCCAACGCGCCGCGCGCGTCCCATTTCAAATCGGGCCGCGCGTAGACGTAAGCCCGGTCGGCGCCGGACAGGCTGGCCGCGAGCTGCTGCGCGTGGCCGCCCAGACGCATGGTGTTGGAGCGCGGTTCCAGCACCGCCAGCACGCGCCCGGAACCGTTGCCGCGCAAGGCGGCGAGCGTGGCGGCGATCGCGGTCGGATGATGGGCGAAATCGTCGTACACCGCCACGCCGCCCACCGTGCCGCGCAGTTCCAGCCGCCGGCGCACGCCGTGGAAGCGCTCCAGGCCGGCGAGCGCCGCCTCGAGCGGCACGCCGCAGCCAACGGCGGCGGCGATCGCGGCCAGGGCGTTGCTGCGGTTGTGGGCGCCGGGCAAAGGGCTGCGGGCGCGGCCCTGAGCTGCGCCGCGCAGCAGGATTTCGAAACCCTCGCCCGTTTCCCGGGCCTGCCAGCCGCGCGGGTCGTCGAAATACTCCACCGGCGTCCAGCAGCCCTGCGCCAGCACGCGCGCCAGCGCGGGATCGGCGCCGTTGACGATCAGCCGTCCCTTGCTCGGTACGGTGCGGATCAGGTGATGGAACTGCCGCTCGATGGCCGCGAGGTCGGGAAAGATGTCGGCATGGTCGTACTCGAGGTTGTTGAGCACGGCGATGCGCGGCCGGTAGTGCAGGAACTTGGAGCGTTTGTCGAAGAACGCGGTGTCGTACTCGTCGGCCTCGATCACGAAATGCCGGCCCGCGCCGAGACGCGCCGAGACGCCGAAATCCAGCGGCATGCCGCCGATCAGGAAACCGGGCGCCAGGCCCGCGTGTTCGAGGAGCACCGCGAGCAGGCTGCTGGTCGTGGTCTTGCCGTGGGTGCCGGCGACGGCGATGACTTCGCGACCGCGCAGCACTTCTTCCGCCAGCCACTGTGGCCCGGACACGTAGGGCAGATCGCGATCGAGCACCGCCTCGATCTCGGGGTTGCCGCGACTGACGACGTTGCCGACGATCACCCGATCGGGGGCGGGATCCAGATGCGCCGGATCGTAGCCGCGCCGCACTTCGATGCCCAGCGTCTTTAGCTGGGTGGACATCGGCGGCCAGGCGTTGGCGTCGGAGCCGGACACCTGGTGCCCCGCCTCGCGCGCCAGCGCGGCCACGCCGGCCATGAAGGTGCCGCAGATGCCGAGGATGTGCAGGCGCATCGCAGAACCGTCGGCAGGCCCGGCCGCGCTCAGCCGCCGAGCCACTGGATCAAGGGGCTGGCGACGAGCTCGAACATCAGCACGTTGAACACGCACAGCAGGGCGATCAGCACGCCGCCAAGCGGGCGCGTGTCGGTGGCGTGGCGGAAGATGTTGACCGTCACCGCGAACTGCCAGAACAGGATCGCGTAGATCAGCAGCACCAGGCTGCCGTTCATTGGCGGCAGGCGCTCCGGGTGCTCCATCAGCTCGGGGTTTTTCGAGAGCTGCTCGAGCATCTGCTGCATCGCCGGAACCAGGCGCGAAGCCGGCGGCCACAGCGCCAGGGTCAGCACCGAGCTGGTCGTGAGCAGGCTGTTGAACGTCTGCTGCAGGCGGTTTTCGAAACCGCGCAGGCGCAGCGCGAAGCGCGTGTACAGCCACAGCGCGGCCACCACCACCACGCCCAGCGCCAGCGCCGCGCTCCAGGGGGCGACCAGACGCGCCACCACGGCGTTGGCGAGCACGGCGAAAGCCACACAGCCATAGGTCAGGGACGGCTGCTGCGCATAGGGAAAATCCTGCGGCCCGGCCCGGAACGCCAGGATGCGCAAGGTGACGATGAGAGCTTGGTTCAGCATGCGAGGACGTTATTCTACGCGACGCATGGACACTTCCGCCGCCAACGCGAGCGACCTCGAATGGGTCGCCACCGCGCAGGACCTCGAGCGGCTGTGCGAGCGCCTGCGCGAGGCCGAATGGCTGGCGTTGGATACCGAGTTCCTGCGCGAACAGACCTATTACCCCAAGCTGTGCCTGATCCAGCTCGCCGACCAGCGCCAGACCTGGTGCGTCGATATGCTGGCGTTTCCGGAGCAAGCGGCCGCGCCGCTGTTCGAGCGGCTGGAACAAGGACACACGGTCAAGGTCTTGCACGCCGCCTCGCAGGATCTGGAAATCTTCGTGCAACGGCGCGGGCGCGCACCGCAGCCGGTGTTCGACACGCAGATCGCCGCCGCGCTGTTGGGGCACGGCGACCAGCTCGGTTACGCCGCGCTGGTGGAAAAGCGCCTGGGGATCACGCTCGACAAGAGCCTCACCCGCGCCGACTGGTCGCGCCGGCCGCTGCCGGCGCCGATGCGCGCCTACGCCGCAGCCGACGTGCGCCACCTCGCCGAGCTGTATCCGCGCTTGCGCGCCGAGCTCCAAGCTTGCGGGCGCCTGGGCTGGCTGGAAGAGGACTGCGCGCGACTGACCGAGGCGCAGCGCTATCTCACGCCGCCGGAACAGGCCTGGCGCCGGTTGAAGGGCTATGCGCGCCTGTCGGCGCAGGCCCGCGCGGCGGCCGCGGCGCTCGCCGCCTGGCGCGAAGTCCAGGCGCAGGCGCGCGACCGGCCGCGGCAATGGATCCTCGACGATGCGGCGATCTACCGTCTGGCGGAGCGGCGGCCGGCCACCCGCGCGCAGCTCGAAGCGCTGGACGCGCTGCCGCCCAGGACGCTCGCGCGCCACGGCGAGGCCTTGTTGCGCACGCTCAACGAAGCGCCGCCGGCGCCGGCGGTGACGGAAGCAGCGCCGCTGGAGGCGAAGGATCAGGTGCGGCTGCGCGAGCTGCTCGCGCAGGTACGCGAGCGCGCCGCGGCCTTGAACCTGCCGCCGAGCCTGCTGGCGTCGCGCGCGGAGCTGGAACAGCTCCTGCGCCACGGCGCGCAAGCGCAGATCGTTCTGCTGCGCGGCTGGCGGCGCGAAGTGCTGGGCGCGGAGCTGCTGCAACGCCTTTGAACCCCGCGCCACGCGCCTGCGCGGCGCGCGACGGCCTTCAGGGCAGGGCCTTCTCGATGCGCGCGAACACCTCGTCCACACGCCCGTCGCCATCCACGCTCACGAACTTGTTCTGCGCCTGGTAGTAGCCGATCAGCGGCTCGGTCTGCTCGTGATAGACCGTCAGCCGGTTGCGGATGGTCTGTTCGTTGTCGTCGGCCCGTTGCAGCAGCTCGCCGCCGTCGAGATCGCACACGCCGGGCTTTTTGGGCGGACTGAAGTAAATGTTGTAGAGATGGCCGCAGACCTTGCAGGCACGGCGGCCGGACAGGCGCTTGAGCAGTTTTTCGAAGTCCACCTTGAGCAGGATCGCCTTGTGCAGCGGCTTGTCCTCCTGCTCCAGCATCTCGTCCAGCGCGCGCGCTTGCGGCAACGAGCGCGGAAAGCCGTCGAGGATGAAACCGAAGCGCGTGTCCGGGACGTGCAGCCGTTCGCGGATCATGCCGATCACGATGTCGTCGGCCACCAGCTTGCCCGCCTCCATCGCCGCCTTGGCCTTCTTGCCCAGCGCCGTGCCGGCGGCCACCGCCGCGCGCAGCAGATCGCCGGTGGAAATGTGCGGGCTGGCGTACTCTTCCATCAGGCGCCGCGCCTGCGTGCCTTTGCCGGAGCCGGGCGCGCCCAGCAGTACGATTCTCATGTCGTGTGCAGCCCTGTCGTGCGTGAAATCGGCGGTCGCGGCCGGCCCAGATGATTTTGAGCGCCGGGGCGAAAAGATGGTGCCTAACGGTACTGTTCGCTGCCCGCCGCGTCAACGCGCCTTACGGCGAGCCGCTCAATGGCGCCCGGCCGGTTTATACTGCGTCGCGGGCAGACGCGGGAACGGCACAGGCGGAGGAACCCGCGCTGCCTTGACGCCGGTTCGAGCTTATTTTCGGGAACGCGCTCATCACATGCCACGCAATGCCTTCTATGCCCAGAGCGGCGGCGTCACCGCCGTCATCAACGCCTCGGCCGCGGGCGTGATCGAAACCGCGCGCAAGTACGAAGACCGGATCGGCAAGGTCTACGCCGGGCGCAACGGCATCCTCGGCGCGCTGACCGAGGACCTGATCGACACCTCGCAGGAATCGCCGGCGGCGATCGCCGCGCTGCGCCACACGCCGGCCGGCGCGTTCGGCTCGTGCCGCTACAAGCTCAAGGGCTTCGAGGACAACCAGGCCGAATACGAACGCTTGATCGAAGTGTTCAAGGCGCACGACATCGGCTATTTCTTCTACAACGGCGGCGGCGATTCGGCCGACACCTGTCTCAAAGTCAGCCAGCTGGCGGGCAAGCTGGGCTACCCGCTGCAGGCGATCCACGTGCCCAAGACCATGGACAACGACCTGCCGCTGACCGACTGCTGCCCCGGCTTCGGCTCGGTGGCCAAGTACACCGCGGTGTCCATCCGCGAAGCGAGTTTCGACCTGGCCAGCATGGCCAAGACCTCCACGCGCGTGTTCATCCTCGAAGTGATGGGCCGCCACGCCGGCTGGACCGCCGCGGCGGGGGGCCTGGCGGCGGAGAAGGAGGGCGAAGGCCCCCAGGTGATCCTGTTCCCCGAAATCGTGTTCGACGAGGCGAAGTTCCTCGCCAAGGTGGACGACTGCGTGCGCCGGTACGGCTGGTGCACCGTGGTCGCCAGCGAAGGCCTGCGTGCAGCCTCCGGCGAATTCCTGTCCGAGACGGGCAGCAAGGACGCCTTCGGCCATTCTCAGCTCGGCGGGCTGGCGCCGATCTTGGCGCAGTTGGTCAAGGATAAGCTCAAGCTCAAGTACCACTATGCCGTCGCGGATTACCTGATGCGCGCGGCGCGGCACATCGCCTCCAAGACCGATCTCGAACAAAGTTACGCGGTCGGCAAGGCGGCGGTGGAATTCGCCATCGCCGGCAAGAGCGGGGTGATGGTGTCCATCGTGCGCAAGTCGGATTCGCCCTACGTGTGGGAGATCGGCGAGGCGCCCCTGGAGCAGGTCGCCAACGTCGAACGCAAGATGCCGCGCGAGTACATCACCGACGACGGCTTCCACATCACCGAAGCCTGCCGCGCTTATCTTTCGCCTTTGATCCAGGGCGAGGACTATCCGCCCTACCGCAACGGGCTGCCCGCCTACGTCACGCTGCGCAACGTCCCGGTGCCGAAGAAGCTCAAGCCTTTCGAACTGAAGAAGTAACGATGCGCGTGGTATGATCCGCGCGCCGTCCGGGGCGCCGCAGCGCTGGCGCCGCCCGGCGCATCCAGCACGAAAATCGGGGAGGAGAATCGATGTCGGCCCAGTTCGCTCTATGGTTTGCCATGAACTGCGCGCTCGCCGCAGTCATCTATGCGGTGCTCGCCGCGCGCTGGGTTCTGGCCAAGCCTGCGGGCAACGAGCGCATGCGCGAGATCGCCGCCGCCATCCAGCAGGGCGCTTCGGCCTATCTCAACCGTCAGTACACCACCATCGCCATGGTCGGCGCGGTGTTGTTCGTGATCATCGGCCTGGCGCTGACCTGGCAGACCGCGATCGGTTTCGCCATCGGCGCGATCCTGTCGGGGGCCACCGGCTACATCGGCATGAACATCTCGGTGCGCGCCAACGTGCGCACCGCCGAGGCGGCGCGCGCCGGCTTGCCCGCGGCCTTCGCGGTCGCGTTCCGCGGCGGCTCGATCACCGGCATGTTCGTGCCCGGCCTCGGTCTGCTGGGCGTGGCCGGTTACTACTACCTGCTGCTGGCTTTCGGCGTACCCCAGGACGAAGCGCTGCATGCCCTGATCGGATTGGCCTTCGGCGCCTCGCTGATCTCGATCTTCGCGCGTCTGGGCGGCGGCATCTTCACCAAGGGCGCCGACGTTGGTGCCGACCTGGTGGGCAAGGTCGAGGCGGGGATTCCCGAGGACGACCCGCGCAACCCGGCGGTGATCGCCGACAACGTGGGCGACAACGTGGGCGATTGCGCCGGCATGGCCGCCGACCTGTTCGAGACCTACGCGGTCAGCAAGGTCGCGGTGATGCTGGTCGGCGGCCTGCTGTTCGGCACCGCCGCTGGCGCCGCGCCGGTGCTGTTCCCGCTGGTGCTGGGCGGCATTTCCTGCGTGACCTCGATCATCGGCCTGTTCTTCGGCCGTGCCAAGGAAGGCCACAAGATCATGAGTGGCCTGTATCGGGCCGTGCTCGTCAGCGGCGCGCTGACCGTGCTTGCCTACTGGTTCGCCACGAAATGGATGATGGGCAATCTGCCCGGTTACAGCGTGGGCGGCATTTTCGCCGCCACCGTCACCGGCCCGATCCTCACGCTGGCTCTGATGTGGATCACCGAGTACTACACCGGCACTCAATTCGCGCCGGTGCAGCACATCGCCAAGGCCTCCACCACCGGCCACGGCACCAACATCATCGCCGGTCTGGGCGTCTCGATGAAGGCCACCGCCTTGCCGGTGCTGGCGATCTGCCTGGCGATCGGCGTGGCCTACGCCGCGGCCGGCTTGTACGGCGTCGCGCTGGCCACCTCGACCATGCTGTCCTTCGCCGGCGTGGTCGTCGCGCTCGACGCCTACGGACCGATCACCGACAACGCTGGCGGCATCGCCGAGATGTCCAACCTGCCCAAGGAAGTCCGCAACATCACCGACCCGCTGGACGCGGTCGGCAACACCACCAAGGCCGTCACCAAGGGTTACGCCATCGGGTCGGCGGGGCTGGCAGCCGTGGTGCTGTTCGCCGATTACACGCACCGCCTGAGCGCGAGCCATCCCGGTCAGACCTTCAGCTTCGACCTGTCGGATCACATGATCATCATCGGCCTGTTCATCGGCGGGTTGATCCCCTACCTGTTCGGCGCGATGGCGATGGAAGCGGTCGGCCGCGCGGCGGGGGGCATCGTCAACGAGGTGCGCCGCCAGTTCCGCGAGATCAAGGGCATCATGGAAGGCAAGGCCAAACCGGAGTACGGCACCGCGGTGGACATGCTCACGCGCGCGGCGATCAAGGAAATGATCGTCCCCTCGCTGCTGCCGGTGCTGGCGCCGATTCTGGTCGGTTTCATCCTCGGCACCAAGGCGCTGGGCGGCGTGCTGGTCGGCACCATCGTCACCGGCTTGTTCGTGGCGATTTCCATGACCACCGGCGGTGGTGCCTGGGACAACGCCAAGAAGTACATCGAAGAGGGCAACTACGGCGGCAAAGGCTCGGAGGCGCACAAGGCCGCGGTCACCGGGGACACGGTGGGCGATCCCTACAAGGACACCGCTGGCCCGGCGGTCAATCCGCTGATCAAGATCATCAACATCGTCGCCCTGCTCCTGGTCCCTCTGTTGCACTAAAGAAAGATCGCCTGGGTTTCAAGCGAGGGCGCCGCCGGGCGCCCTCGCTTTTTTCGTCGCCACGCGGTCGTCGGGCACTTATAATTCGCGGCCCGCAACCCGCTTGGAGCCCCTTGATGGCCCTCATGCAGATCGAGGCTGGCCGCGAAGTCCCCGAAGACGTCAACGTGGTCATCGAAATTCCGATGAACAGCGAACCGGTGAAGTACGAAGTGGACAAGGCCACCGGCGCGATCTTCGTGGACCGCATCCTGACCACGCCGATGCGCTACCCGTGCAACTATGGCTACGTGCCGCAGACCCTGGGCGACGACGGCGATCCGCTCGATGCGCTGGTGATGATGCCCATGCCGCTGTTGCCCGGCTGCGTCATCAACTGCCGGCCGATCGGCATGCTGGAGATGACCGACGAGCACGGCGGCGACGAGAAACTGATCGTGGTGCCCAGCAACAAGGTCAGCCGACTGTACAGCGGCGTGGAGACCGTGCGCGCCCTGCCGGATTTGATCCGCGACCAGATCGCGCACTTCTTCCAGCACTACAAGGACCTCGAAAAAGGCAAGTGGGTGAAGATCGAAGGCTGGCACGGCCCGAAGGATGCGCGCCGCCGCATCCTCGACGGCGTGGAGCGTTACCAGAAAGAAGTCGCGCACGCATGAAAACCACGGCGCGCAGGCAAAGGCGGGGCGCGGCGTGACTGCGCTGGCGTGGTGCTGCGCGATCTTCGCGGCGGACGCCCGATGAAGGTGCTGGTGATCGGCGGTGGCGGACGCGAGCACGCACTGGCCTGGAAGCTCGCTCAGTCGCCACGCGTGACCGAAGTGCTGGTCGCGCCAGGCAACGCAGGCACGGCACGCGAGCCGAAGTGCCGCAACGTGCCGGTCGCCGCCGAAGACGTCACCGCGCTGCTCGGGCTCGCGCGCCGGGAAGGCGCGAACTTCACCGTGGTCGGCCCGGAAGCGCCGCTCGCCGCCGGCGTGGTGGACGCGTTTCGAAACGCGGGGTTGCGCATTTTCGGCCCCACCCGAGCGGCGGCGCAGCTCGAGGCGAGCAAAGCGTTCTGCAAGGATTTTCTCGCCCGCCACCGCATCCCGACGGCGCAGTACCGCGTGTTCACCGAAGTCGAATCGGCGCTGACCGAACTGGACCGGCGCGGCGTGCCGATCGTGGTCAAGGCCGACGGCCTGGCCGCGGGCAAGGGCGTGGTCGTGGCGCAGACGCTAGCCGAAGCGCAGGCCGCGGTGCGGGACATGCTGGGCGGGAGCCTCGGCCGCGCAGGCGCCCGGGTGGTCATCGAGGACTTCCTCGCCGGCGAAGAAGCGAGCTATATCGTCGTCGCCGCCGGTAGGCGCTACGTGCCGCTCGCCACCAGCCAAGATCACAAGCGGGTCTTCGACGGCGACACCGGCCCCAACACTGGCGGCATGGGCGCTTATTCGCCGGCACCGGTGGTGACGCCGGCAGTCGAAGCGCGCATCGCGCGCGAGGTGATCGAACCCACGCTCGCGGGACTCGAGGCGGAAGGCATGCCCTACACCGGCTTCCTCTACGCCGGCCTGATGATCGCCGCGGACGGCGCGCCGCGCGTGCTGGAATTCAACGCGCGCCTGGGCGATCCCGAGACCCAACCGATCCTGATGCGTCTGGACTCGGACCTGCTCGAACTGCTCGAGGCTGCGGTGGACGGCGAACCGGATGCGGTGACCGTGCGTTGGCGCCCCGAAGTCGCGGTGGGCGTGGTGATGGCCGCGGCCGGCTATCCCGGTGCCGTGCGC
>JADGHB010000031.1 GCA_019689635.1 Nevskia sp.
CGCGTCTCCTGTTTCGCCGCAACGATGCGGTCGTACCACGGCTGACAGATTCCGTCGAAGTGCTTTCGCAGAGCTGGGCTTGGCATAACCAACTTGAACCGATCTATGTCGGCCTTTCCGAGATGGATGACAGTTGTCGCGGTCTCAGTTGACTCAACGTCCGACAGCGGCTGCATGATTGCATTCCGCACGAAGGCGGCACTCACGCCCGACTTCGGCTTGAACACGCATGTCCTCTGATTCAGCCAACCTTCGGCTCCGCCCCACAGATAAGCGCGGAACTCGCCGTCCATACCAACCACAACGTCGCCAGGTCGCACCTTGTAACCCTTGGGGTGCTTCTCGGGTGTCCACACGCTCGGCGATTCAGTTGGAAGGTCGCGGATGCGAATCAGCGGTTCGCCTATGCCCCCTGTGTTGAACTGAGCAGATGAAAATGGTGCGCCGTAGATGACATCAGCGATCTCGTAGACACTACCGCCCTCCCAACCCTCCGGAATCTCGCCGAGTTCGGAGTCGACGAGGCGGGCGGGGAAGAGGTCGGCGAGGGGCTTGGGGAGGCCGGGGTCGCGGCCTTCTGCCTTGGCGCGGACGGGGTCGAAGTCCACGAACCACGACTTGAACAGCGCTCGCGCCATGGCCTCCAGCGTCTCGCTCATCCGCCGGTTCAGCTCGATCTTGTCGTCCAGCGTGCCGAGGATGTGAGCGATGGCGCGTTGTTCGGGAAGTTCCGGGTAGGCCGCTTCGATGCTTTCGAGATCGCGCCTCGTAACGTGGCCCAGTCCTGTTGTCTGCTTGTTGCGGGCGATGCCGACGAAGTTCGGCTTCAGGTAGCGAAGGAGGTAGTAGAAGAAGGTGGGTTCAATGCCGTCACCCGGTGTTACTCGGAAGACGTGTTGATTCAGCCAGCCCTCCGGTCCGCGCCACCAGAAGGCGTCGATCGAAGTCTCGGGTTGCCCCGACCATGAGAACAGCAGATCGCCGGGTTTTACGCGAACGGAGTCGTCGAAGGTCTGCTCGGTGAACTTGGTCTGCCCGGAAATGCCGCCTTTGATCTCGGCAATCTTGATGACTGGCATGCCCGACGCGCTGAACTGGATGTCGCGGAAGGCGAGCCCGTTCACCCACTGCGCCAGCGAGTAGAGCGGGCGTCGCTCCCAATCGTCCGGATAGTTCGGATGGTAGAGCCAGCCCTTGTCCAGCGCTGCGGGCGCCTCACTCGCCATACCCCAGCTCCTTCAGGTTGGCGGCGATGGCGGCATCCAGCTTCGCGGCCTCGGCCTGCCGCTCGCGTTGTTCGTTTCTGATCGCCACCGGCTTCATGGCTGCATGTCCTGTGGTTCCTCGAACAGGCGCAGGTACGGCTCGAAGCGGAAGCGCCGGTTGCGGGCGTAGCCGGTGATCTCGCGCAGCAGGCCGATGTTTTCGAGCCGCGCGACGATCTGGTTGGCGCCGGCCGGGGTGATGCCGAGCCACTCGCGCACCTTGGCCACGGAGACGATGGGATGGTCGAAGAGCCGATCCATCACGCGCTGGCCGTTGGCCGCGGCGCGGCCGAGCCGTTCGGTGATCCTGGCGCGGTAGTCCTCGCGCATGCGCAGGATGGCCGCGGCGGTGTGGGTGGCCTGCTGGCTGACTTCGATCACGCCATCGAGGAAGAAGGCGAGCCAGCCTTCCCAGTCGCCGGCGTCGCGCACGGCTTGCAGTCGGTCGTAGTACTCGGAGCGGCGCTGCTTGAAGTAGTGCGAGAGGTAGAGCACCGGTTTGGTCAACAAGCGTTTTTCGGTGAGGAGGAAGGTGATGAGCAGTCGCCCGACGCGTCCGTTGCCGTCGAGGAAGGGGTGGATGGTCTCGAACTGGGCGTGGGCAAGGCCCACCTGCACGAGCGGCGGCAGGCCACCGCCATCGTGCAGGAAGCGCTCCAGATCGGAAAGCAGCCGCGGCACCTCGTGGGGCGGCGGCGGGACGAAGGTCGCGGTGGCGAGCGTGCAACCGGCCGGTCCGATCCAGTTTTGACTCGTGCGCAGTTCGCCCGGCTGCAGCCGCCCGCCGCGCACGCCTCGCATCAGTTCGGTGTGGATCTCGCGGATCAGGCGCGCGGAGACCGGCAGCTTGGCGAGGCGCGCGAGTCCATGGTTCATGGCGCGCACGTAGTTGGCGACTTCCTGCACGTCCTTGGGCGTGTCGGGGTCGAAGAGTTGCGCCTCGGCCGCGAGCAGGTTCTGCAGCGAAGACTGGGTGCCCTCGATCTGGCTGGAGAGCACGGCCTCCTTGCGCACGTACATGAAGACGAACAGATCGGGATTGGGCAGCGTGAGCACCGCGCCGTCGAGCCGGCCGAGGGCGTGGTCCGCAGCGGAGAGTCGCTCGCGGAGCGCGCCTGAGAAATCGAGCGGCGGATCGGGGGGCAGCGGCGCCGGGATGAAGGCGCGGTAGCCCGTGGGCTCGCGAACGTAGCGCCCGGCCCGGGTGTTCCTGTTTTCGCTTGCGTTGTTCGTGGCCAAAGACGACCATTGTGATAAACGCAACGTTTATTATGAGCCGCTCCAAGGCCCATGTTCAACGCAGCTTCAAAACCCCAGCTCCTTCAGATTGACGGCAATCATTGCGTCGAGTTTCGCCGCCTCGGCCTGCTGCTCGCGTAGCTGCGCGACGAGACGCTTCATCTTCTCCTCGAACGGCTCGCCATCATCTTCGACGGCCTCCGCGCCGACGTAACGGCCGGGCGTGAGCACGTGGCCGTGCTTGCGGATCTCCTCTAGCCTTGCGCTCTTGCAAAAGCCGGGCACGTCGGCGTATTCGCCGGCGTCCTTCTCGCCGCGCCAGGCGTGGTAGGTGTCGGCGATGCGGGCGATGTCCTCGTCGGTGAGCTCGCGGTGGGTGCGGTCCACCATGCGGCCGAGCTTACGGGCGTCGATGAAGAGGATCTCGCCGCGGCGGTCGCGGAACTTGCCGTCCTTGCGGTCGCGCGCGAGGAACCACAGGCAGGCCGGGATCGGCACCGAGTAGAAGAGCTTGTCCGGCAGCGCGATCATGCAATCCACCAGGTCGGCCTCGATGAGGTTCTTGCGGATCTCGCCCTCGCCGGACTGGTTGGACGACATCGAGCCGTTGGCGAGGACGAAGCCGGCCACGCCCGCAGGCGCGAGGTGATGGACGATGTGCTGCACCCAGGCGAAGTTCGCGTTGCCGACCGGCGGCACGCCATACTGCCAGCGCTTGTCGTCGCGCAGGCGCTCGCCACCCCAGTCGGAGACGTTGAACGGCGGGTTGGCGAGGATGAAGTCGGCCTTGAGGTCGGGGTGGCGGTCGTTGTGGAAGGTGTCGCCGTGGGCGATGTTCCCCTCGATGCCGCGGATGGCGAGGTTCATCTTCGCGAGCCGCCAGGTGGTGTAGTTCGACTCCTGACCGTAGATCGAAATGTCGGCCTTGGCACGGCCGCCGTTGCCGTTGCCGCTCGCGTGGGCGCGGATGAACTCCACCGACTGCACGAACATGCCCGAGGAGCCGCAGCAGGGGTCGTACACCCGGCCGCGATACGGCTCGAGCATCTCGACCAAGAGCTTCACCACGCAGCGCGGCGTATAGAACTCGCCGCCCTTCTTGCCTTCGGCACTCGCGAACTGCGAGAGGAAGTACTCATAGACGCGGCCGAGCACGTCCTTGGCGCGGCTCGCCTCGTCGCCGACCTTGATGTTGCTGATCAGGTCGATCAACTGGCCGAGGCGCTGCTTGTCGAGGGCGGGGCGGGCGTAGTCCTTGGGCAGCACGCCCTTGAGCGCCGGGTTGTCGCGCTCGATGCCGGCCATGGCATCGTCGACGAGTTGGCCGATGGTGGGCTGCTTCGCCTGTGCCTTGAGGTGCGCCCAGCGAGCCTCCGGCGGCACCCAGAAGATGTTCTGCGCGCGGTACTCGTCGGGGTCCTCGGGATCGGCGCCCTGCTCGCGCTCCGCCTCTAGCCTGGCATGCTGCTCTTCGAACGCGTCGGAGATGTACTTGAGGAAGATGAGGCCGAGGACGACATGCTTGTACTCGGCGGCGTCCATCGAGCCGCGCAGGGCGTCGGCCATTCTCCACAGTTCGGCTTCGTAGCCGACGGTGGCGGAAGTCGCAGCCGGCTTGCCCGTGTTGTTCTTTGGCTTGGCCATGGGCTTGCGCATCCGGTCCTTTCGCGGGCGGTGGGAGGTCGTCCGGCAGTATAACTTTCCGGCTCCGTGGCGCTGAGCGCAGCGAGATCGTCGATGAAGGCGACGGCATCGGCGTGCGCTCATGGACGCTGGTCTACAAGCCAGCCCGGCGCGGTGGAGTTCGTGTCGGTGTGATGAACCGGCATGCGCCGGCGGATGGTCGGCGTCGGTTCCATGGGCGGGGGCGCGCTGGCCCTGCGGCGGTCATGCCCACGCCGCTCCCGGTGCGGCGCAAGCGCGCCGCGACGCGCTCAACGAGCCGGAAGCCGCAAGCAATGCTTGCGGCTTCCGGCTCCACTGGCCAGCCCCTTCGGTTGAGCGCCGACCACGCGGCTTGGTTTCAGGAGGTGGACGGCAAAGCGGCGTGCACGCGGTTCAGAACGAGTAGCGGAGGTAGGTTTCGAAGACGTCGCGGTCGCGCCACAGGTTGTCGCGCCCGCCGCCGAAGTAGGTGGTGTAGGCGAACTCGCCGGTGAGGTTGGACAGGTAACGCCAGCCCAGGCTCGGCGTCAGGCGGCGGCTGTTCCTGACGAAGTTGTTGAGCGGCAGCGGCGTGATGCCGTCGACGTCGTGGTCCCAGCGCAGGCCGGGTTCCAGCGTCAGCCCGCCGAGCAGCACGTCGTTGTAGGTGGCGCGCGCGAGCAGTTTGTAGCCCCAGGAGTTGGCGGTGGGATAGCCGCCGGGCTGCTGCGGCACGTTGAACAGCAGGCTCTCCTGCGCGGTGTTGGGCTGCCAGGTGGCGGGGCCTTCGTAGGCCAGCGTCGCGGGGCTCTCCAGATCGTGCACGCGATCGCCGGCCACTTCCGCGATCAGGGTGAGCTGGTTCCAGCGCAACCAGTCGCTGCCGCCGATGACCTTGGTGAAGCCGAAGTCGAGCTGGCTCACCTTCTTGCGCCGCCAGCCGCGGATGTACTGGCCGCCCAGCGCTTCGCCGGCCACCGGCGCGAGCTGGCTGGGCGCGCCGAGCGTGGCGAGCTCGGATTCCACCGAACTCAATTGCAGCGGCTGATTGGGCTTGTAGCTGTATTCGCCCTGGAAGGCGATGCCCCAGAACAGCGTGGTGTTGAAGGAGAAGCCGTACATGTGCACGTCTTCGGGATACTCGGCGAAGTAGCGCGCGCTGGCTGCCGAGACGTTGCCGCTGGCGGCGGAGATCGTGCTGAACACCGGCAGGCGTTCGTGGTAGTTGGCCGCGTACAGCGCGGCGTCCATGTCGTTGAGGAAGGGCACGCTGAAATGGAAGGCGCCGCCGTACTGGCCGCCGTTCTTGGGCCGGCGGTCCACGCCGCGCGGAATGGTCCCGCCGTAGGGCACGCAGGTGGTCGGCGTGACGAGGTTGTTGCCGCCGGTGGCGCTGCAGTCGGTGCCGGGCGGCGAGTTTTCGGGGGCGCGGCCGAAGCTGATGTCACCCGCCACGCCGCCCAGGCCGACGAAGTCCTGGTCCGGGATCGGATAGAAGCTGCCCGCCGCATCCGGCAGCGTGGGCAGGAATTTCCACTGGTAGAAGCCTTCGACGCTCGTGTTCTCGGTGAGCGTGAGGGAGACCAGCGCCTGGGGCACGGGGATCACGAACTCGCTGATCTCGGCGCCGGGTAGGCGCGCCTTGCTGGCGTCGATCGACACCAGGCTGTTGAGACCGTTGAGCACCAAGGTGGATTCGCCCCAGTTGACGATCTGCTTGCCGACTTTCAGGTTCAGGCTGTGGCCGAAGACCTCGAAGCTGCCGTAGGCGTACAGGTCGAGGATGCTGCCGGCATGACCCAGGTGATCGCGGTTGTTTTTCTGTCGCGCGTCGTAGGCGGCCAGACCGTATTCCTTGCCCGGTCCGTAGTTGGCGCGGTTGAAATAAGTCTGGTTCTGCAGCACCGGATCGTAGTCGTAATAGCCGCGCGCGAAGAAGCCGAAGTTTTTGTAGCTCAGGGTCAGGGCGGAATTGAGTTTCAGCGGCGCGGCCACCACGTCGCCCGCGTCGCGGAAGGCGAGTTCGCCGTCGTCCACGTTGGTGGAATACGCCTTGCCGCCGTTGGCGATGCCGATGTAGGTCGGGTCGGCGCCCTGGGTGCGGACCGCGACCCCGCTGGTCACGCGCGTGGTGAGATCGATCCCCAGGTCGCCGAGCTGCCAGTCGAGCGCGAGCGCGCTGCCGCTCGCCACCAGGCCGAGCGCCGCGGCGAGCCGCGCGATCGGAAGAGTGCGGGACATTTCGTTCTCCTTGACTTGCTTGCGAGCGCGATTCATGGGCAGCTGCCTCCCACCGGCAGGCATTTGCCGTCCGAGGCGAGGAAGGCCGCCGCCTCGCTTTGCATTTCCTGCGTCACTGCCGGAAAGCCGCTGGGATCGAGCACCGAGCCGTGCGTGCCGACCGCGAACTGCACCACTGCGTGGATGCCGTTAGGATCGAGACGCACGTCCGGTGTCATCACCGGCGGCGTGAGCGGGCCGATCACGTCCAGGCCCATCGCCTGGTACAGCGCATCGGTGCCGGACAACTCGCGCGCTTCCACGGTCACGTCCTGCGTGGCGCTCGCCGGGCAAGCCGCGAGCAGCGCGCTGGTGGAGAAGATGCCCTCCGGCAGCGGGCTGGGACAGGTCGAGGGCGCGTTGTTGGGCACCACGGTGTCGCCCCGCACTTCGATCAGGTCGATGGCGTGGGCCGCCCGCGCGGCGGCGGCATAGTTGATCGGGTCGCCGGAATCCACCACGGTCTGGGCGAAGCGCAGGAAAGTCTCGTAGTCGTCGCTGCCTTCCGCCACGCCGGCGGCGGCCAGGCCGGCGGAGATGAGCGGACCGAAGCTCTTGGAAGCGTCCAGCAGCCCGACCAGTCCGCCGCCGGGATTGGCCAGCACCGCGGCGCGCAGCCCGGTGTCCACGCCCAGCAGCGTGCCCCCGACGATGGCGCCCAGCGAATGGCCGAAGTAGTACACGCGGTTGGCGTCCACGTCTGGCGTGCCGTCGCCGTCGAGATCGAGCTGCGTGACGGTCTTGGCCAGGGTAATGAGGTCGGCCACGGCTTGACGGTTGTTGTCGCGGCTGGTGATGAGGCTTTGCAGGTTGATGAAGTAAGTGCCCGAGGGATCGATGTGGCCGTCCGGGACCGGCGCGCCGCTGGCGTTGTTCTCCAGATCGAGGTCGAAGGTGCGCTCGCCGGTCATCAGCCCCGCGGCCGGCGTGTTGGCGAAGAGCTGGTTCTTGTAGAAGGGGTTGCTCGGATCGGTGATGCCATGCAGCGGCAGGTCGATCGCCACGGCCACGAAGCCGGCGCGCGCCAGGCCATCGGCCACCGCGAAGACGTTGGTGCGGTTCTGGGTGATGCCGTGCTGGAAGATCACCACCGGCCAGCCGCCGGCGGGCTTGGACAAGCCGGTGGCCTGCGCGTCCGGCACCGTGACCAGCACGGGCACGGTCTGGGTCGAGCGCGGCACCGGCACCGGGAAGCAAGCAGTGGTGCTGGCGCTGGGTTGCAGCCTCACGCCGTTGACGGTGGCGCCCATGGCGAAGGCCGGGCAGGGCACCTGGCCCAGGAACTTACCGTTAGGGTTGGGTTTGGTGGCATCAGCCTGCCAGTAGCCCGACAGCGGCGCGGCGGGATTCGTCTGCGTCGGCGTTTGCAAGTAGTAGGGCAGCGTCGTCACGCCGGCGTAGATATCGGCCAGGCCGAAGCCCTGCGTGGCCTGAGTGGTCAGCCCCGTGTTGGCGACCCGGATCAGTCCCGGCGTTGCGTTTTGTGCGACGACGTTTAAGCTGTCGCCGATCGACTGCGTGGTGAAGCTCCAGGCGAGCACGAGCTGGTCGGCCGGAATGCCGGCCTGGCCCAGCGCCTGCACCACCGGGTAGATGAGCTGCGACCGCAGCGCTTCGAGCTGCGCCTTCTGCGCATCGGTGAACCGCGTGAGCGCCGGATCGTTCTGCTGGGCGACCGGCGTGGCGCTGGCCACGATGCGGAACTCGTCGGAGGCGATCACGCCGCCGCCCTGCAGCGTCTTCATGCCTTTGGTGAGCGCGAGCAGGTAGCGCGTGGCCGGCTTGAGCGGCTTGAGCGGCGTGATCAAAAGCCGTGAGCGCTGGCTGCTGATCGGCGTCTGCTGTTGGGACACCGGATCGGTGGCGGTGGCGTTTTCGTTGCTGACCGTGAAATCCACGCCCGGCTGCAAGGCCATACCGGTGCTGCTATCGATGAAAACGATGTGTGCGGGCACGGTCGTGTAATCGAGCTGGCCGGCGACGTCGGCGAAAATCGAAGCGGTGGTGGAAAAACCGTCGAGCTGATTGGCGTCGGACAGCGGCGCCGGCAGGCCGGGGATGTTCAGCGTGGGCGCGGAAAAGCCCTCGAACAGTCCGTCGAAGGGAAAGGGGATGATCGGATTGCTGGCGTTGACTGGATCGAACAGCACCAGCGAGTCGAAGGTCTGCGGCTGTTTGCCGACGTCTCCCTGACCACCGCCACAGCCGGCAAGCGCAAGCGCCAAAAGCGCCGCGGCCGGCGCAGGCAGGAAAAAGGATCTCCACGAGCGCATGGACCACTCCTCCGGGCACGAAAGTTGTTCTGCTTGTCTGCGGACGAGGCCCGCAGTGCGAGAATTTTTATACAGCCGACGCGTCCTTCGGCCGCGGCCCGACGAACGGCGCGAATCGCCTGCCGAGGCTTACGCCGCGCTCATCAGCTCGGCGATGCGTTCTGGCAGACGCCCGTCCGCGGGCACCAGCAGTTGCAGCGGCGTGCGCCGGCGCAGCACGTCCTCCGGGATGCGCGCCATCTCCTCGCGCGCGGCGAGCACGACCTCGGCGGCGAGGATCGGCGCTTGCGGGTGCAGCCGGGCGGCCCAGCGCGGATTTTCGTCGAGCAGGGCGTGAATGCGTGCCACGCGCGTGCCGTGGCGCAAGCTGAGCCAATGCGCCGCTTCCGGGTCCACGCCGCGGCGCTGCAAGCCGGCGACCGCTTCCGCCTGCCAGCCGGTGAAATCCCCCAGTGCCGCGACTTCGTGCGGCGCGCCGGGCAGCGGCTGCCGGTCGGTGCGCGTGGGTAGCGCCGCGCGCCCGAGCGCGGCCAGGATGTGGTCCACCACCTGCACCGCGTCGCAGCGCGCGGTGGTGTACTTGCCGCCGAGCGGCCACAGCAGCCGCGGCCGCGGCTCGTGCAGCACGAACTCGCGGCTGACCGCGGACAGCTCCGCAGCCGCTTCGTCCTGCAGCGCGCGCACGCCGGCGAAGGACGCGATCACGTCCGCCGCCCGCCAGCGCAGGCCGGGCAGTCGCGCGGCCACGGCGTGCAGCAGATAGCGCGTTTCCTCCGCCGTCGGCGGGCTCTCGTCCGGCGTGGCCACCGCGCGCTCGGTGGTGCCGACCAGGCTGCGTCCGTACCAGGGCACGACGAAGAAGGCGCGACCGTCCTGCGGCGCGATCAGGGTGAACGCCTCGCTGCAACCGGGGATGGCCGGCAACACCAGATGCACGCCGCGGATCAGTGTGATGCGAGGCAGGGGATTCGAAGCGGGACGCAGCAGCTCGCGCGCCCAGGGGCCGGCGGCATTGACCGTGCAGGCGGCGTGTAATGCGAAACGCGCGCCGGTTTCCGTATCGCGCACGCGCGCGCCGCACACCTCGCCGGCGCGCTCCAGCAGCTCCAGCGCTTCGAGGTTGTTGGCGCACACCGCGCCGGCGCTCTGCGCCGCGGCGACGACGAACAGAACCATGCGCGCGTCGTCTTCCTGGCAGTCGCCATAACGCAGTCCGCCGCGCAGGCCATCGCTTTCGAGATAGGGATGCGCGGCGAGCAGCCGGCGGCGCGACAGCGATTTGAAGCGCGGCACGGGCTGCTTGCCGGTGGCGAGGAAATCGTAGAGCGTCAGCCCTGCCAGAAGCTGCAGGCGGCCGACGCGCGAGTCGCGCCACACCGGCACCACGAAATCCAGCGGCCGCACCAGGTGCGGCGCCAGGCGCGCGAGCAGGCGCCGCTCGGCCAGCGCATGGCGCACCAGCCGGAACTCGAAATGCTCGAGATAGCGCAAGCCGCCGTGGATCAGCTTGCTCGAGCGGCTGGACGTGCCGGCGGCCCAGTCGCGCTTTTCGATCAGCGCCACCGACAGGCCGCGTAGCGCGGCGTCGTAAGCGATCCAGGCGCCGTAGATGCCGCCGCCGATCACCAGCACGTCGAAGCGCCGCTCGCGCAGCGCGCGCACATCGCGGACCAGCGGAAAGGCGGCGGGCACGGCGGCTCAGTCCGGCAACGCCGATCCTTGCACCGCGCGCACCGCCGCAAGCCAGCGTTCGAGCTGCTGGGCGCCGGCTGCGTCGATGCGTCGCGCGGCGAGCGCATCGGCGATCGACAGCCGCGGCGCGGTGTTGTGCGCCACAAGCCGCGCTTCCAGCGCTTCGCCGGCGAGCGTGGCTTCCAGCGCCTGCGCGAGCGCCGCGCAGCGCGGGCCGGCTGCGCGCAGCTGGGCGCGCAGGCGTTCGGCCTCGAGTGACGCCTGCGCCAGCCGGCGGTCGGTCGCAGCGTCCGGCTGGCGCGGCCCGCGTCCGAGCGGAAACACCAACCAGCGCGCCACCCGCGCAAGCCAAGGCGATGCGAGCTCCCGCAACACACCGTCGAGCGCGTCCTCCGCTGCGCGGCAGGCGTCGTCGCAGATGCGCGTCAGCAGCGCGCGCTCCTCCGCCGGCGCGCCGCGATCGACGTGGCGCTTGAGCGCGGCGCTCGCCAGCCACAGTTGCGCGGTGGCGTCGCCCAGCCCGGTGGTCAGACTCAGACGCGCCGCTGCGCGTCGCGCGCGCGCCGCGGTGCGGGGTCGGCGTGAAGCGAGATCGAGCGCCAGGCGGCCGAGGGCGAGATCGGCGGCGAAGGCCAGGGCCGCGCTGGCGCGGTCGATGCGGCGGATGGCGGCGCGCTGCGCGGCGTCGCGGCCTGGGAAGGTGAAGAACACGCTGCGGCTCAAGCCGAGGACGAGCGCACGCACCGCGGTGTGGGCGAGATGGCCGAGATGCTCGCGCAAGGCGGCGTCGAACCGTTCCAGGGCCTGCGCGGCGTTGGTTTCGTGCGCGGCGGCGAGTGCGCGCACGAAGGCGCGATGACCGCGCAGCACGACGACGGTGTAACGCTCGGCCCGCGCCAGACACGGCGGCGTTTCCGCCTCGTCGTCGGCGTGCGCCGTGCCGGCCCGCACGCCCAGCGCGGCGGCAGCGGCGACGAGCTGCGCGCGCTGTTCGGCCGCGAGGCTCGCGGCAAAGGCCGCGACCGCCTGCGGCGGCTCGCCGCGTGAAAGCAGATGTGCCGCGAGCGCGGCCATCGCCTGCGCGGCACCGGCGCGGGCGGCGAGCAGGGCCAACGCTTGCTGTGCCGCCGGCTGGGTTCCCGTCGCCACGCTCAACGGCGCATGAATGCGGGCTCGCGCGGCCGCGACGGTCTGTATCCGGCGCGCGAATTCTTCGTGCCGCCTGGGGACGAGGGTGGCCATGGCGAGGGCCTGGGCTTCGTTCCAGTGGGTGTGACCGAGGCCGATGCTTTCGATGCCGCCGATCACCGCCTCGAAATCCACGCACAGCTCGGCGGCGCCGAGAACGCCGGCTTCCACGCGCAGGCCGGGTGTGTCCGCCGGGAGCAGGACCGCGCTCGGTCCGCCGCGACCGCCGATCAAGCGCCGCGGGTCCTGGAGCCAGACTCGCAGGCCGTAGAGGTCCGCGGTCGCCGCAAGCGGCGCGTCCAGGCGCAGGCGCAGCGCGGGACGCGTGCCGGTTTCGTCTTCGAGCGCGATGACTTCGCCGTCGCCGGCCAGGGCCTGCGGGCTGCCGGCGAGCCGGCATTCGCCGCGCAGCAAGGGCGCCAGCCAGCGGCGCTGCTGGGCGGGGGTGCCGTGACGGCGTAGCAGTTCGATCCAGGCCAGTACGGAGGGGGACGTCTCTGCGTTCGCTTCGATCCCGTCGTCCGCCGCCGCGCCGCCGGGCGCGGGAAGCGGATCGGACTTCGTAGACGGCGACGTTTTCGCTGCGGACAGGAAGCCCGACCAGTCGGGCCGGCCGCTCAGCAGTTCGGCTTCCCAGCCGCTGCCGCTCGGAGCGAGGAGCTGCGCGAGCAGACCGGCGTCCAGGCGCGCGAGCGCGCGCCGGAAGCGGGCGAGCAACGGCCGCGCCAGCCATTCCTGGCGCAGCGGCGCAAGGCCGAACAGAAGCAGCGCCGCCAGCCACAGCGCGGCGAGCAGCGCGAACAACAGCGGCATCCCGCCGAACAGCCCGAAGAGCAGCAGCGCCAGGCCGTACACCGCGGCGGCGACGCGCCCGCCGGGGCGCCACCAGGCGAGCAGCGCCGCGGCGATGAGCGCCAGCAGCAGCCAGAACATGAGGGCTCAGGGCGCGCTTTCGCTGCGCTGGCGCGCCGCTTCGAACTCGTCGCCCGGCTGCCAGCCGATCGTCGCGTCCGCCGTCATCGCCTGCCAGCCGAGCGCAAATCCGAAACGGGCCAGCTTGGCGTCGGCGGTGAAGTCCATGCTCGGACGGTACTCGTCGCTGGGCCGGTGATAGCGGTGCGCGACGTAATCGTCCTCCTGCGCCTTGCCCCATTCCGGCGGATGCCCGGCGAACTTGATGCCTGTGTTGATCGAGAAGGCGGGAATGCCCTCGCGCGCGAAGCTGAAGTGGTCGGAGCGGTAGTAATGCCCGGCGCCGGGTTGCGCGTCGGGCTCGATGGCCAGGCCGAAGGCTTGCGCGGTGCGCTCCACGACGGGGTAGAACGTGGTGCGCTCGGCGCCGGTGACGGTGACCGATTGCGGGTCGCCGATCGGCGGCACCGCGTCGTAGTTGAGATCGAGCGCTACGCGCGCCGGCGGAAACGGCAGGTGCTGGCCGAGATAGCGCGATCCCAGCAGGCCTTTTTCCTCGGCCGTCACCGCGGCGAACAGCACCGGCTGCGGCGCAGGCTGCGCGGCGCGGGCGTAGGCGCGCGCCAGCTCCAGCAGGATGCCGCAACCGGTGGCGTTGTCCACCGCGCCGTTGTAGATCGCATCGCCCGGCAGGTTCGGATCGCTGCCGAGGTGGTCGTAGTGCGCGGTATAGATCACCGCCTGCCTGGGCGCGCCGGCCTGCGTGCCGGGGAGGAGGCCGAGAACGTTGCTGGATTGGAAACGGCGCACCTTGGACACGAGGTGCGCGACCAGATGCACCGGCAGTTCCACGGGCTTGAACTCGCGCGTATTGGCCGCGGCGAATTCCTGGTCGAGATCGAGACCGGCGGCGGTGAACAGCAGCCGCGCCACCTCGAGCTGGATCCACGAGGCCGCTTCGAGTTGCGGCGCGGCGTCGTCGGCCAGATAAACCTGTTCGTTGCTCCACGAACTCCTCACCACGTCCCACGGATAGCTGGCGAGGTCGGTGCGATGGATGATCAGCGCGCCCACCGCGCCGCGGCGCGCGGCCTCTTCGTACTTGTAGGTCCAGCGGCCGTAGTAGGTCAGTGCCGGTCCGTTGAAGAACTTGGGATCGTCCGACGTCGGTTCGTTGACGATCATCAGCAGCACCTTGCCGCGCAGGTCGGTGCCCTTGTAATCGTCCCAGTTCCATTCCGGCGCCTTGATGCCGTAGCCGACGAACACGATCGGCGCGTCGATGTCCACCACCGGCGTGCGCGTGGCGTTGTTGGTCACGTAGTCGTCGCCCGCTTTGAGCGGGATCGCGTCGCCCTGCGCGGGTTGCAGCGCGAACGTGGTGTCGGGCTGGGTTTGCACGCCGACGAAGTTCACGTTCTGGAAATAGCCGCCGTGGTCGCCGGCGGGTTTGAGGCCGTAGAGCGCGAACTGCGTGGCGATGTACTTGGCGGCGAGTTCACCGCCGCGCGTGCCCGTGCCGCGGCCTTCCAGCAGATCGTCGGACAGGAAGCGCACGTGGGCGCGGATGCGCTCGGGATCGATGTCGCGCAGCGCCGCCGCCGCCTCGGGCGGCAGACCCAAGGCTTCGGCCGGACGATCGCTGGGGCTCGGCGCCGGATTCTGGGCGTGGGCGGCAGCCGCCGCGCCCAGGCTCAGGGCGAGGGCGGCGAAAAAGTTCTTGTTCATGCTGGATCTCTTCGGCAAGCGGGGGCTACGGCGCGGCGCTTGCAGTCAGCGCCGGCGCCGATCGTGAGAAAATGCAGAATAGGAAAAACGCCGCACTCCGACAATGCCGACCGCCCGCGACTATTCCGCCGCCGATCGCTGGCTCATGCGCCTGCAGGAGCGGCTGCGCGGCTTGCAGCCCGCCACGGCGGACCCCCCTCCTCCCTATCCCGCCGAGCGCCTGCCGGAAGCGGCGCTGAGCGAGGAGCAACGCCGCTGGGCCGCGGGCCTGATGCGCGTCAACCACGCGGGCGAGATCGCCGCCCAGGCGCTGTACCAGGGCCAGGCGCTCACCGCGCGTGACGCCTTGGTGCGCGCGCATCTGCGGCGCGCCGCGGCCGAGGAGCGCGCGCATCTCGATTGGTGCGAACGGCGCCTGCACGAGCTGGGCGATCGTCCGAGCCGGCTCAGCCCGCTGTGGTACGCGGGATCGCTGGCCATCGGCGCGGTGGCGGGCCTGGCCGGCGACCGCTGGAATCTCGGCTTCGTCGAGGAAACCGAACGCCAGGTGGTCGAGCATCTGCAAGACCACCTCGGCCGCCTGCCGGCGGAGGACCGACGCAGCCGCGCGGTGGTTGAGGCGATGAAGGCCGACGAAGCCCGTCACGGCGCCGAAGCCGCCGCCGCCGGCGCGCACCCACTGCCGCCGCCGGTGCGCCGGCTGATGGCCGCGGTGGCCCGAGTCATGAAGTTCGGGGCGTACCGGATTTGATCAGCGCTGGATGTTGCGCCCGTAGAAGATTTCCATGATCTCGTGGTTGACGCGCTCGCGGATGCGCTTGGCCTCGCGCGGCGGCAGTTCCGAGACGCCCTCGCCGAACAGGTAGGTGTCGAGATCGAGTTCCTTGAGCCGCATCTTGGTGTGGAAGATGTTTTCCTGGTAGACGTTGACGTCCACCATGTCGTAGCGGTCCTTGATGTCGCGCGAGATGAAGTTCTGGATCGAGTCGATGGAGTGATCGATGAAGTGCTTCATGCCGCGCACGTTGCGCGTGAAGCCGCGCACGCGGTAGTCCATCACCACGATGTCGGACTCGAACGACTTGATGAGGTAGTTGAGGGCCTTGAGCGGCGAGATCTTGCCGCAGGTGGAGACGTCGATGTCGGCGCGGAACGTGGAGATGCCGGCATCGGGATGCGTCTCGGGGTAGGTGTGGACCGTGATGTGGCTCTTGTCCATGTGCATCACCACGTCTTCCTTGTCCACGTGCGGCACGTGCAGGCCGTCGTGGTGGCCTTCCGAGATCAGCATGGTGACGGACGCGCCCTGCGGGTCGTAGTCCTGGCGCGCGGTGTTGAGGATGTTGGCGCCGATGATGTCGGCGACCTCGGTCAAGATGGTGGTGAGGCGCTCGGCGTTGTAGGCCTCGTCGATGTACTCGATGTATTCCTGCTGGTGCTGCTGGCTGCGCGCGTAGCAGATGTCGTAGATGTTGAAGCTCAAGGTCTTGGTCAGGTTGTTGAACCCGAGCAGCTTGAGCTTGGGGTTATTGGTGGGTTTCGCCAACGCCTCGCTCCCGCACCGGCGCCCGCCGGATCAAAAAAGATGCGAATTATGTATCAAGTCCGCGCGTCGTGGGGATGATCGGCAGCCGACGGCGCCGCGGAGTCGGCGCACAGCTCGTAGCTGTGCGTTACCTCGGCGGCCTTGGCCAGCATGATCGAGGCCGAGCAGTACTTCTCGGCGGACAGCTGCACGGCGCGCCGCACCTGGTTTTCCGCAAGGCCCCGTCCCGCGACGACGAAGTGCAGGTGGATCTTGGTGAACACCTTGGGATCGGTGGCCGCGCGTTCGCCGGAAACCCGGACTTCGCAGCCGGCGATCGGCTGACGCGCCCTCTTCAGGATGTGCACGATGTCCATCGCCGAGCAGGCGCCGGCGGACAGCAGCATCAGCTCCATCGGCCGCGGCCCCAGATTGCGGCCGCCGATGTCCTCCGGGCCGTCGATCACCAGCGCGTGGCCGCTGCCGGTCTCGCCGACGAAGGCCGCGTTTTCCACCCATTTGATGCGCGCCTGCATGCTTGGTCTCCGTTTCCGGAACTTGTGCTATTTTCCCCGACTATACGGCTTGCGGCGGGTTTTGGGGCGGCTCGGCGAGCCGCCGCGCGCCGGGGGATCGGGAGGATCGAGAGGACTGCCGTGCTACACAAACCCGTGGTGCAAGCTTTCGTGCAGGCGGCGCACAAGCGCAGCTATCCGCCCAAGCACACCATCGTCCACGCCGGCGACGAACCGCACACCCTGTACCTGATCCTGGAAGGCTCGGTCAGCGTGCTGGTCGAGGACGACAACGGCCGCGAGCTGGTGCTGGCCTATCTCAACCCCGGCGAGTTCTTCGGCGAGATGTGCCTGTTCCCGGAGCAGAAGGTGCGCACCGCCATCGTGCGCACGCGCAGCGCTACGCTGGTGGCGGAGATGGGCTACGAGGCCTTCCGCGGCTTTTCGCGCGAGCATCCCGACATCATGTACGAAGTCGCCGGCCAGCTCGCCATGCGCCTGCGCGACACCAGTCGGCGGCTGCGCGATCTGACCTTCCTCGACGTCGCCGGCCGCCTGGCGCACACCCTGCTGGATCTGACCCGGGAACCCGACGCGCAGCCGCATCCCAAGGGCACCGTGGTGCGCATCAGCCGCCAGGAATTGGCGCGCATCGCCGGCTGCTCGCGCGAGATGGCCGGCCGCGTGCTCAAGAAACTGGAGGAGGACGGACTGGTCGCCACCCAGGGCCGCAGCATCGTGGTGATGAGCGGCAGCGGCGCGCGGCTCGCCGACTACCGCGGCGCGCCCGAGGCGGAGCCCGCCTGACTCAGAGCCTGTGAAGAACTGCACGTCCCGTGCATTTCTTCCGTCGCAAGTCCGGTCCACGCCCGGACTTGCTCTACGCGAATCAAGCTTCTGCGGGCCTGATTCGCATCCGGCCCTCCCTGGCCGGCCTGAGCGCTTGAAACATTCACAAGCGCTCAGGCCGCGAGCAAGGCGCGCAGGGCCGCGCCCGGATTGGCTTGGCGCATTAGCGACTCGCCGATCAGATAGCGCCGCACGCCGGCCTGGGCGAGCCGCTCGAGATCCGCGCGCGTGGCGAGACCGGATTCCGCCACCACGGTGCAGCCCGCCGGCAGGCGCGGCAGCAGTTCGAGCGTCGTTTCCAGGCGGGTTTCGAAGCTGCGCAGGTTGCGGTTGTTGATGCCCAGCAGCGCTCCGGGCAGCAGTTGCGCCTGGAGCACCGTTTCGAGTTCGGCGGCGTCGTGGATTTCCACCAGCACGTCCAGGCCCAGCTCGGCGGCGCAGGCCGCCAGTTCGTTCATCTGCATGACCGACAGGGCCGCGGCGATGAGCAGCACCGCGTCGGCGCCGATGGCGCGCGACTCGACGATTTGCAGCGGCGCGATCATGAAGTCCTTGCGCAGCGCCGGCAGCGCGCAGGCGCGCCGCGCTTCGCTCAGATCATCGTTCGCGCCCTGGAAGAACTCGCGGTCGGTCAGCACCGACAGGCAGGCCGCCCCGCCCGCCGCGTACTGCTCGGCGATCCAGCCCGGGCGGAAGTCGGCGCGGATCAGGCCCTTGCTGGGGCTCGCTTTCTTGATCTCGGCGATCACCGCCGCGCCGCCCGCCGCGACGCCGCGCGCCAGCGCCGCCTGAAAGCCGCGCGGCGGTTCGGCGGCGCGCGCGAGTTCGGCCAGTGCGTTCGGCGAATAGCGCCTGCGCAGCGCGGCGGCTTCTTCGCGCTTGCGTTCTAGGATGCGTTCCAGCAGGTCGCTCATCGCGGAGGATGGGCTAGCCGCCGGGTGGCGGCCACGAACTGCTCCAGCTTGGCCTGGGCCGCGCCGCTGGCGATCGCCGCACGCGCGCGCTCCAGCCCCTCGGCGATCGAGGCGCTGCGGCCGGCGAGATACAGCGCCGCGCCGGCGTTGAGCGCCACCACGTTCGCGGCCGGCCCCGGCTCGCCGGCGAGCACCGCCAAAAGCCGCGCGCGCGATTCCTGCGCGTCGGCCACGCGCAGGTTGCGGCTGGCGGACATCGGCAGGCCGAAATCCTCGGGGTGGATTTCGTACTCGCGGACTTGTCCGTCCTTGAGCTCGCCCACCAGCGTCGCCGCGCCGAGCGAGATCTCGTCCAGCCCGTCCTTGCCCCACACCACCAGCGCGCGGCGCGCGCCGAGCCGTTGCAGCACGCGCACCTGGATGCCGACCAGGTCGGGATGGAACACGCCCAGCAGCACGTTCGGCGCGCCGGCGGGATTGGTCAGCGGGCCGAGGATGTTGAACAGCGTGCGCACGCCCATCTCGCGCCGCACCGGCGCGACCACGCGCATGGCCGGATGGTGCAGCGGCGCGTACATGAAACCGATGCCGGTCTCGCTCAGGCAGGCGGCGACTTGCGCCGGGGCCAGCTCGATGTTCGCGCCCAAGGCCTCCAGCACGTCGGCCGAGCCGGACTTCGAGGACACGCCGCGGTTGCCGTGCTTGGCCACCTGGGCGCCGGCCGCGGCGGCCACGAACATCGCGCAGGTGGAGATGTTGAAGCTGTGGGCGCGGTCGCCGCCGGTGCCGACGATGTCCACCAGATCCTCCGGCGGCGCGCCCGGCAGCTTGAGCGCGAACTCGCGCAGCACTTGCGCCGCGGCGGTGATCTCGCCCACCGTCTCCTTCTTCACGCGCAGGCCGGTGAACAGCGCCGCCATCATCACCGGCGAGACTTCGCCGCGCATCACCTGGCGCATCAGATCCACCATCTCGTCGTGGAAGATCTCGCGGTGCTCGATGGTGCGCGCCAGCGCTTCCTGCGGGGTGATCGGCATCAGCGCGCGCCTTCCAGGAAATTCTTGAGCAGGGCGTGGCCGTGCTCCGTCAGGATGGACTCCGGATGGAACTGCACGCCCTCCACCGGCAGGGTCTTGTGGCGCAGGCCCATGATCTCGTCGCGCCGGCCGTCCTCGCCGACGGTCCAGGCGGTGACTTCCAGGCAGTCCGGCAGGTCCGCGCTCTCCACGATCAGCGAATGGTAGCGCGTGGCGGTGAAAGGGCTGGGCAGGCCGTGGAACACCCCGAGCCCGGCGTGATGGATGCGGCTGGTCTTGCCGTGCATCACCGCGCGCGCGCGCACCACGCGGCCGCCGTAGGCCTGGCCGATCGCCTGATGGCCGAGACACACGCCCAGGATCGGGATCTGGCCGGCCAGCGTCTGGATCAATTCGAGACACACGCCGGCCTCGTTGGGCGTGCAGGGGCCCGGCGAGAGCACGATGTGGCTCGGTTTCTGCGCCGCGATCTGCGCGACCGTGATCTGGTCGTTGCGCCGCACTTCCACCTCCGCACCCAGCTCGCCGAGATACTGCACGAGGTTGTAGGTGAAGGAGTCGTAATTGTCGATCATCAGGATCATGGCGCGCCTCCCACCGCCAGGCGCGCGGCGCGTAGCATGGCGCCGGCTTTGTTCATGGTTTCCTGCCACTCGGCCTCGGTGCGCGAGTCCGCGACGATGCCGCCGCCGGCCTGCACGTGCAGCCGGCCCTCCTTGATCACCGCGGTGCGGATGGCGATGGCCATGTCCATGTTGCCGGAGAAGGACAGATAGCCCACCGCGCCGCCGTACACGCCGCGCTTGACCGGCTCCAGCTCGGCGATGATCTCCATGGCCCGCACCTTCGGCGCGCCGGACAGCGTACCGGCCGGGAAAGCCGCCATCAGCGCGTCGAGCGGGTGCAGCCCGGTTTTCAGGCGGCCGCTGACCTGGCTGACGATGTGCATGACGTGACTGTAGCGCTCGACCACCATCTTGTCGGTGAGCTCGACGCTGCCGGTCTCCGCCACGCGACCCACGTCGTTGCGGCCGAGATCGATCAGCATCAGGTGCTCGGCGATCTCCTTGGGGTCGGAGAGCAGCTCCGCCTCTAGCCGCAGGTCCTCCTCCGGGGTGAGGCCACGCGGACGGGTGCCCGCGATCGGCCGCACGGTGATGCGTCCGTCTTCCGCGCGCACCAGGATCTCCGGCGAGCTGCCCACCACGTGATGATCGCCGAGGTTGAGACAGTACAGGTAGGGACTGGGGTTGAGCCGCCGCAGGGCGCGGTACAGCGCCACCGGGCTGGCGCTGAACGGCGCCGTCAAGCGCTGCGAGAGCACCACCTGCATGGCGTCGCCGGCGGCGATGTAGTCCTTGATGCGCGCGATGGCCTGCGCGTAGCGCTCGTGGGTGAAGCCGGAGACGAACTCGCCCAGTGTCCCGCCCGTCGGCGGCGCGGGGATGGGCTGCGCCAGCGCGGCCTCGATCTCGTCCAGCCGCGCGCGCGCGCGCCGCGCGTCCGCGGCGTCGCCTTCGCGGGCCTGGACCACGATGGTCAGCGTCGCGCGCAGATTGTCGAACACCAGCAGTTCCTCGCAGCGCATCAGCAGCGCATCGGGTGTGCCGAGCGGATCGACCGGCGCCGGCGGAATGCGCGGCTCGGCCAGCCGCACGCAGTCGTAGCCGAAATAGCCCACCAGCCCGCCGTCGAAGCGCGGCAGTCCCGGCGCCGGCGCCGGCCGCGTGCGCGCGCAATAGGCCTTGATCCAGCCGATGGGATCGTCGCTTGCGACGCGCTCGACGACGCGGCCGTGGCTATGGCGCTCGATGACCCGGCCGGACAGCCGCAGCCATTCGCGCGCGGGCAGGCCGATGAAGGAATAACGCCCCCAGCGTTCGCCGCCCTGCACGGATTCCAGCAGGAAGCTGTAGGGCCGGTCGCCGAGCTTGAGGTAGGTGCCGACCGGCGTGTCGAGGTCGGCGGGCAGCTCGCGCGTCAGCAGACGATGGGTGTAGTCGCTCATGGCCTCGGGAGACGACGGGGACCCGAGGCCGGGACGCAGGACGAACGAACGGTCACGGAGATCATGTGCGGATCATGCCAAGGGAAGACGAGCGTCGGCGCAGGCCGACGCGGCTCACGGCGCCGTCAGCGCCATCGCCAACTCCGGCGCGGCCGAGCCGGCGACCGCGCGCGCTTTCCTCCGTGGAGCATGATCTTTTCGTTCCCGCCGAGCTGCGCGCAACTATAAGGAAATCCGGCGCCGGACGCTAATGCGGGCGCGGAAGCGGCGCTTGCTCGAGCGCCTGGAGCCGGCGGTTGAGCGCCTCGAGCCGCGCGCCCGATAGCGCTTTCCACTCCTCGAGCGTTTGATCGATCAGCGGGCGCAGCGCGGCGTAGCCGGCGCGCGCGTCGGGGCTCGGCGCGGCGTCGGCGCCGTCCACCGCCTGCTGGAGGCTTTGCAGGGCCTGGTCGAGATAGCCCAGGCTGGTCACGCTTGGCGGTGGAAACGCGGCCGCGTCCTTGGGGTTGGGCGTGGCGCGTTTGCCGGCCAGTCGTTCGAGCCGGGTATCGAAATCCTCCAGGACGGACCGCGCCTCGGCGTCCGCGCGGCTGCGAGCCTCGACGAGCGCCGCGCGCAGTGCCGCGAGTTGTTTTTGCACCGGGGCGAGCCGCGCGCGCTCCCGCTCGATCGCGCGCGCCAGTTCGAACTGTTCGGCGTAGGCGCTCGCCGGCAGGCTCACGCGCGGATCGGGTCGCAGTTCGAAGTCCTGACGGTACGTCTTGCCGTCCACGTCGAGAACCGCGGTGTAGCTTCCGGGCGGTGCCCACACGCTGGCGTCCAGGCCCGCGGGCGGCGCGACGAGGAAATCCCAGACGAAACGGTGCGCGCCGGCGGCGCCCGAAAGGCTCGGCGGCGCCTGATGCCACTGTGGCGCGGCGTCGGCCTGGGCCGGATCGTAGGCCGGCGCCGCATCGGCGCTCGACCAGCGGCGCACTTCGTGACCCTGCGCATCCGCGATGCGCAACACCACGGGCTGGCGCGCGTCGGCGGCCAGCCAGTAGTCGATTGGCACGCCGTTGGGCGGGTTGGGGGCCATGGGCTCGTCTTTGGGCAGGGGCGTGCCGACGAATCCCGGCATGCGGAACCGGACCGTGGCCGGCGGGGCGAACAGCCAAGCGCGCTGGCGCGCCACGCCCGCGTCGAGCTGACGCAGCACCGCCACGTCGTCGAGGATCCAGAAACCGCGCCCGTGGGTGGCGATGACCAGGTCGTCGCCGTGCACGACCAGATCGCGCACCGAGGTCGGCGGCAGATTGAGGCTCAAGCTCTGCCAGTGTTCGCCGTCGTCGAAGGAAACGTAAACGCCGTGTTCGGTGGCGGCGTAGAGCAAACCCGCGCGCACCGGATCGGCGCGCACCGCGTTGAGGAAATCGCGCGCGCCGATGCCGGACACGATCGGCGTCCAGGTCTTGCCGCCGTCGTGGGTGCGGTAGAGATAAGGCGCGAAGTCGTCGAGCCGGTGGCGATCCACGGCGACGTAGGCGGAATCGGCATCGAAAGGCGAGGCGTCGATACCGGCGATCTTGGACCAGGCGGACAGGCCCGGCGGCGTGACCTCGCTCCAATGGGCGCCGTGGTCGGTCGTGCGCCACACCCGGCCGTCGTCGGTGCCGATCCAGATCGTGTCGGCGGCGCGCGGGCTGGGCGCGATGGCGTAGATCACGCCCAGCCGCGCCTGCGGGAGCGGTTTGTCGGCCGCCGTCGCGGGGTCGAGCGTGGCGGGTGTCTCGGGATCTTCCCGGGTGAGATCGCCGCTCAGCGCGCGCCAGTGCGCGCCGCCGTCCTCGGTCAGCCACAGCTTTTGATTGCCGAAGTAGAGCCTTTGCGGAGCGGCCGGCGAGAACGCCAGCGGCAAGGTCCAGGCGGAGCGATAGACATCCGGCACGGCCAGCGTCGGCGGCACGCTGCGCGTCTGCTCGGTGCGCAGGTCGAGCCGGTCCACGCGCCCGCCGTAGATCAGCTCCGGATCCCGCGGGTCGGGAGCGATCATGTCGCTTTCGCCGCCGGGAACCAGCTCGCGGAACTGCGGCAGCGCGATGCCGTCGGGAAAAATCGTGCGGCTGGGCAGAGCCACGGCGCCCGAGTCCTGCTGCGCGCCGTACACCCAGTAGGGAAAGCGTTGGTCGGTCGCCACACGGTAAATCTGCGCGGTGGGCTGGTTGTACCAGGAGCTCCAGGTTTTGCCGTCGTCGAGGGTCAGGATCGCTCCCTGATCCACGCCGAGGATGCGCCGCTGCGGATGCTCGGGATCGATCCACATGGCATGGAAATCGTCGCCGGTGGGATCGCCTTGCTCCGGCGCGAAGGTCTTGCCGCCGTCATCGGAGCGCAGCACGATGGTGTTGAGCGCCCACACGCGGTCGGCGTTCTTGGGATCGACCGCGAGCGCGCCGAAATACCAGCCGCGCTGCCAGATCCGCGGGTCGCCGCTTTGCTTGCGCCAGTGGGCGCCGCCGTCGTCGCTGCGATACAGGCCGCCGTCGTCGCCGGCCACCAGGGCGTACACGCGCGCAGGCTGCGCGGGCGAGAGCGCCAGCCCGATGCGCCCCACCGTGACGGGAAAGCCTCCGCCCTCGATCTTGGTCCAGTGCGCGCCCGCATCGGTGGATTTGTAAAGCCCGCTGCCCGGGCCGTCGGAGGGCGGATACACGCTCCATGGCGGCCGGCGCGTGGCCCACAAGGCCGCGTAGAGCACCTCGGGATGGCCCGGCTCGAAGGCGAGATCGATCGCGCCGGTGTCCGCGTCGCGGTAAAGGATTTTCTTCCACGTCCGGCCGCCATCGCTGGACTTGAACACGCCGCGCGCCGCGTTGGGCCCGTAGGGATGGCCCAGCGCGGCGACGTAGACCGTGTCCGCATCGCGCGGATCGACCAGGATCCTGCCGATCTGCTGCGTGTCGTCGAGGCCCAGATGCGTCCAGGTCTTGCCGCCGTCGGTGGATTTGTAGACGCCGTCGCCTTGGGCGATGTCCGAGCGCATGTCGGCCTCGCCGGTGCCGACGTAGAGCACGTTCGGATCCGAGGGCGCGACGGCGAGGGCGCCGATGGATTGCACCGGCTCGCGGTCGAAGATCGGCGTCCAGGTGCGGCCGGCATCGCGCGTTTCCCACACGCCGCCGTTGACCGCGCCGAAATACCAGTGCAGGCCATCGCCCGGCACGCCGGCGACCGCCAGCACGCGCCCGCCGCGGAACGGGCCGATCATGCGCCAGTGCAAGGCGCCGAAGAAGGCGGGATCGAAACCGGCGGCCTGCGCGGCGGCCGCGAACAGCAACATGGGCAGCAACGCCCGGAAGGCGGGGCGCGTCATGGCGACTCCGTGGAATCCGCGCGCGGCGGTGCGCAACAGTCTAGCCTGCGTTCAGCGGGCCGCGGCGATCGCCGCGCGCATGGCCTCGATCGTGGCGGCGTAGTCGCGGGTCGAGAAGATGGCGCTGCCGGCCACGAAGGTGTCGGCTCCGGCGGCGGCGATCTCGCCGATGTTGTCGAGCTTGACGCCGCCGTCGATCTCCAGGCGGATCTCGCGGCCGCCGTGTTCGTCGCTCCAGGAATCGATGAGCTGGCGCGCGAGCTTGAGCTTGGGCAGCGCCGAGGGGATGAAGCTCTGGCCGCCGAAGCCGGGGTTGACCGACATCAGCAGCACGATGTCCACCTTGTCCATCACGTAGCGCAGGCAGTCCAGCGGGGTGGCCGGATTGAACACCAGTCCGGTCTTGCAGCCGGCGTCGCGGATGGCTTGCAGGCTACGGTCGATGTGGCGCGTGGCCTCGGGATGGAAGGTGATCGAGCTGGCGCCGGCCTTGGCGAACATCTGGGCCAGCGCGTCCACCGGCTCGACCATCAGATGCACGTCGATGGGCGCCTTCACGCCGCGCTTGCGCAGCGCCTCGCACACCATCGGCCCGATGGTGAGATTGGGCACGTAGTGGTTGTCCATCACGTCGAAATGGATCCAGTCCGCGCCGGCGGCGAGCACCGCCTCCACTTCCTCGCCCAGGCGCGCGAAGTCGGCGGACAGAATGGAAGGCGCGATGACGGCAGGTAGGCGGGCCATGCGGGCTGACCGTAGGGAACGTCAACCCATTATTCCAGATGCGCTGGGATCGTGGCGGTTTCAAATATAGAGAAAAATGATTGATCGAATTGTTTTAATTGTGTTTACAAATCTTTTTGCGAAGCCGATGCTGGGGCTGCGACGACTCCCACCCCGATCCCATTTCTCGTCGAGGAGACCGACTCATGAACGACACCCATTCCCCGCGATCCGGGCAATGTCCTTACGCCCACTCCACCGCCGCGGCGCCCACGGTGCGCGACTGGTGGCCCAATGCGCTGCGCTTGAAGGTGCTGCATCAAAACGGCGGCTCGCCGAGTCCGCTGGATCCGCCCTTCGACTACGCGGCTGCGTTCAAGCAGCTGGACTACCAGGCGCTGAAGAAGGATCTGCACGCGCTGATGACGGATTCCCAGCCCTGGTGGCCGGCGGATTACGGCCATTACGGCCCCTTGTTCATCCGCATGGCCTGGCACGCCGCCGGCACCTATCGCATCGGTGACGGCCGTGGCGGTGCCGGTGCCGCGCAGCAGCGCTTCGCGCCGCTCAACAGCTGGCCGGACAACGTCAACCTCGATAAGGCGCGCCGGCTGCTGTGGCCGATCAAGCAGAAGTACGGCCAGAAGATCTCCTGGGGCGATCTGATGATCCTCGCTGGCAACGTTGCGCTGGAGTCGATGGGTTTCAAGACCTTCGGTTTTGCCGGCGGCCGCGTGGACGAGTGGGAGCCCGACGAATCCGTGTATTGGGGCTCGGAAGGTCAGTGGCTCGCCGACGAGCGCAAGGGCACCCAGCAGGCGGCGCTGGAGAACCCGCTGGCCGCAGTGCAGATGGGCCTGATCTACGTCAACCCGGAAGGGCCGGGCGGCAAGCCCGATCCGCTGGTGTCCGCGCAGATGGTGCGCGAGACGTTCGCGCGCATGGCGATGAACGATGAGGAGACCGTGGCGCTCACCGCCGGCGGCCACAGCTTCGGCAAATGCCACGGCGCCGGCCCGGCGACGCACGTCGGCCCCGAGCCGGAGGCGGCGCCGATCGAGCAGATGGGTTTAGGTTGGGCGAGCTCCTACAAGAGCGGCAAGGGTGGGGATCAGATCGGCAGCGGGCTGGAAGGCTCCTGGACGCCCACGCCCACCACCTGGGATACCAGCTATCTCGAAGTGCTGCTCGGCAACGAGTGGGTCTCCACCAAGAGCCCCGCCGGTGCCAACCAGTGGACGCCCAAGGTGCTCAACGATTCCAATATGGCGCCGGCGGCCGACGATCCGAACAAGAAGGTGCCGATCATCATGACCGACGCCGACATGGCCATGCGCTACGACCCGGCCTACGAAAAAATCGCGCGGCGGTTCCTCGCACACCCCGACCAGTTCGCCGACGCCTTCGCCCGCGCCTGGTTCAAGCTCACGCACCGCGACATGGGGCCGAAGGCGCGCTACCTCGGGCCGGAGGTGCCCAAGGAAGATCTCATCTGGCAGGACCCGATCCCGGCCGTCGACCACGCGCTGGTGGACGATCAGGACGTGGCCGCGCTCAAGGCCAAGGTGCTGGCCTCGGGCCTGTCGGTGGCCGAACTCGTCAAGACCGTCTGGGCGTCGGCCTCGACCTTCCGCGGTTCTGACAAGCGCGGCGGCGCCAACGGCGCGCGTATCCGTCTAGCGCCGCAGAAGGACTGGGCGGTCAACGAGCCGCGGCAGCTGGCCAAGGTGCTGAAGGCGCTGGAGGACATCCAAGCCGAATTCAACCAGTCGGCCTCGGGCGGCAAGAAGATCTCGCTGGCCGATCTGATCGTGCTGGCGGGCTGCGCCGGCGTCGAGCAGGGGGCCCGGAACGCCGGTCACGAGGTCACCGTGCCGTTCACGCCGGGGCGCATGGACGCCGCCCAGGAGCAGACCGACGTCGCCTCCTTCGCGCCGCTGGAGCCGCTGGCCGACGGCTTCCGCAACTTCCAGAAGGCGAAGTACGCCTGCCCGGCCGAGGAGCTGCTGGTCGACCGCGCGCAGTTGCTGCGGCTGACGGCACCGCAGATGACGGTGCTGGTCGGCGGGTTGCGCGTGCTCGGCGCCAACCACGGCGGCACCAAGCACGGCGTGTTCACCGAACGGGTCGGTGCGCTGACCAATGACTACTTCGTCAAGCTGCTGGACATGGGCACGCAGTGGCAGCCGACGTCCAAGGACGCGGATCTGTTCGAAGGCCGCGATCGTGCCAGCGGCAAGCTCAAGTGGACGGCCACGCGCGTCGATCTGGTGTTCGGTGCCAATGCGCAGTTGCGCGCCATCGCCGAGGTCTACGGCAGTACCGACGGCGAGGCCAAGCTGGTGGCCGACTTCGTCGCCGCCTGGACCCGGGTGATGGAGGCCGATCGCTTCGATCTCCATCCCTGAGGCGGATATCGCTGACTGCGGGGCACAGACCATGACGGGCGTGGCTGGAGACGGCCGCGCCCGTTTTGCGACTGGCGCCGGGCCGCGGCATTGCATACATTGGCGCGACTCACTCTCAGTTGGCTCGTGGCCATGATCGAAAGTCTCGGTGTCGCCTTCGGCCTGCACGTGCTGTTCGCCGTGATCTGGGTCGGCGGGATGTTCTTCGCTTATCTGTGCCTGCGTCCCGCGGTGGCCGAGCTGTCGGCGGAGGTGCGCAGCGCGCTGTGGGGCCGGGTGCTGGGGCGTTTCTTCGGCTGGGTGGCGCTGGCCGTGCCGGTGATGCTGGGCAGCGGCCTGTGGATGGCGCAGGTGGAAGGCGGCCTGGTCAACGCCGACCTGCGCGTGCATTTGATGTTCGGGATCGGCATCCTGATGATGCTGCTGTTCGGCCACGTCTATTTCGCGCCGTACCGCCGCTTGCAGCGCGCGCTCGCCGCGAGCGACGTGCAGGCGGCGGTCAAGCAGATCGGCACGATCCGCAAGCTCGTCGCACTGAACCTGAGTCTGGGGATCGCCGTGGTGCTGATCGCCACGGCGGGAAAATATCTGCTGCCGTGACTGCGACGCCGCTGGCGATGGAAGAAGGACTGTACGAGTCGCGCATCGACAGCCTGCCGCTGATTCATCGCGGCAAGGTGCGCGACCTCTACGCCCTGGGCCCGGACCATCTGCTGATCGTCACCGCCGACCGGCTGTCCGCCTTCGATGTGGTGCTGCCGCAACCGGTTCCCGGCAAGGGTGCGGTGCTCACCGCGCTGACCGAGTTCTGGATGCGGCGCTTCTCGCCGCGCATTCCCAACCATCTGGCGGCCGATCAATCGCTGGAGCCCTATTTGCGGCCCGACGAGCTGCGCCAGTGCGCCGGCCGCGCGGCGGTGGTGCGCAAGTTGCGCGCGCTGCCGGTGGAGGCGGTGGCGCGCGGTTACCTGATCGGTTCGGGCTGGAAGGACTATCAGGCCACGGGCAGCGTGTGTGGCATCCGCCTGCCGCCCGGCCTGCGGCTGGCCGACAAACTGCCGGAGCCGATTTTCACGCCGGCCTTCAAGGCGCCCAAAGGCGAACACGATGCCAACATCACCCAAGCCGAGGTGGAGCGTCTGATCGGCCCGCAGCTCGCCGCGCAGGTGCGCGAAATCACCCTGGCGCTGTATCGCGAAGCCGCGGAATATGCCGCGCAGCGCGGCATCCTCATCGCCGACACCAAGTTCGAGTTCGGCGTGGACGAGGAAAACCGGCTGTACCTGATCGACGAGGTGCTGACGCCGGACTCCTCGCGCTTCTGGCCGGCGGCGGCCTACCGGCCGGGCGTCAGTCCGCCGTCCTTCGACAAGCAGTACGTACGCGATTATCTCGAGACGCTGGACTGGAACAAACGGGCGCCCGGCCCGCGTTTGCCGCCGGAGGTCATCGCCAAGACCGCCGAGAAATACCGCGAGGCCTTGCGGCTTTTGACCAGCGGCTAGCGCATGACGCTGACCTCGGCTGCGGTCCTGCTGTTCCTGGTGATGGACCCCTTGGGCAACATCCCGTTCTTCCTTTCCGCGCTCAGGCGCGTGCCGCCCCGGCGTCAGCTGCGCGTCGTGCTGCGCGAGCTGTTCATCGCGCTGGTGGCGCTGTTGCTGTTCCTGTTTCTCGGCCAGTACGCCATGCGCGTGCTCGGCCTTTCGGAACCGGCGCTGGGCGTGGCCGGCGGGGTCGTGCTGCTGTTGATCGCGCTGCGCATGATTTTCCCCTCGCGCGACAATCCGCTCGAAGAGGAAGTGCACGGGGAGCCTTTCATCGTGCCCTTGGCGATTCCCTACGTCGCCGGGCCCTCGTCGCTGGCCACGGTGTTGTTGTTGATGAGTCGGGAACCGGGGCGCTGGGCCGAGTGGCTGCTCGCCTTGCTCGCGGCTTGGACGGCGTGTTCGGCGATCATCCTGGCCGGCAGCCTGTTGCGGCGGTGGCTGGGCGAACGGGGGCTCATCGCGGTCGAGCGCTTGATGGGCCTGGTGCTGGTGACGGTGGCGGTGGAAATGTTGATGACCGGCATCGCGCATTTCCTCGCCCTGCAAGGCTAGCGGCGACGCGCTATCCTGAGCAAAACCACGACGAGGAGGCCAGGGGGATGACCACCGCATTTTGGTGCGTGCTGATCGCAGCGCTATTGCCTTATCTGGGGACGATCGCCGCAAAGGCCGGCGGCCGCATGCCCGTGAAGGACAACGCGCGGCCGCGCGAATGGCTCGAGCAATTGCAGGGATGGCCCAAGCGTGCGCATTGGTATCAGCTCAACAGCTTCGAGGCGTTTCCGGCGTTTGCCGCCGCGGTGATCGTCGCCACCTTGGCGCACGTTCCGCAGGGACGGATCGACCAGTTGGCGGTCGCATTCGTGGTGCTGCGCCTCGTTCATTTCGTCTGCTATCTCGCCGATTGGGCGACGCTGCGCTCGCTGGTCTGGTTCGGCGGGATCGCCTGCGTGGTATGGCTGTTCGTGGCCGGCGCTTGAATCCGTGCAGATCAAGATCGAGATCGATCTCAAGCCGGAGGAGTTGCGACGCTTTCTCGGTCTGCCGGACGTGGCCGGTCTGCAAGAAGACCTGATCCATTTCCTGCGGGAGAAGCTCGGCGCGGCGGCGAGCGGCAGCTTCGATGCTGCCGGCTTCGTGAAAGAAAATCTCAAAACCCTGCGGCACAGCCGCGCCTGGCAACGGCTGGTCGAGGCCGCCAAAGCGCGTACAACGGGATCGTCTCCGCAACCGGAAGCGCAGCGCAAGATGCGCCGCGCCAAGCGCAGGAAAACCGCCCGTCGGCCAAGCGCGGCGCAAGAGCGCGCGCCAGGGCCGCCGCCGGCGAACGTGGGCGATACTGGAATCTAGGGATGCGCTGAAGGACTCGGCTCGTCCCGTGGGGGACGGGACCGCCGCCAGTGGGCGGCGAGTTTCTTCCACAGTCGCAGCCGTGCCTCGTGGTCGCGACGGATGCGTTGGCGCGTATCGGCCAGCAGGTCGTATTGATCGCGCAAGAGTTCGCCGAGCCCGCGCGCCTTGCGCGCCACCGCCCAGCGTTCTTTCAGGGAATCGAGGTGGCCGTCGAGCACTCCGGCCTCGTGCATGAGGATCTGGCCGAGATCTTCGATGGCGCGTTCCAGCACTGGTTTCATAATGGCCCTCCGTCTAAGCTCGCCGGAGAGTTGCGGGGGGGGGGGGGGCGGCCGCGCCCCCCCCCCGCCCCCCCCCCCCCCGCCCGCCCGCGCCGGCCCGCCCCCCCCCCC
>JADGHB010000032.1 GCA_019689635.1 Nevskia sp.
ACTCAAGGCCGGCCTCGTCAGATCCGAAGAGGCCGAGGCCTAATCAAGTGGGGAGAATTCGATTCCCATGAGTGGGGAAATTTGGAATCCTCTTGACACATAACTCTCAATTTATGCCCGTCGCGCACCCCGGCGCGAGCGCCGCGCTTCAGCCGCGCATGAGTGCGCAGCGCTAGTGCGTCGGCTGGAAGCGCTGGTTAGGCCTCACCGTCCAGCAAGTATGACTTTATTGACGAAGTCACGCACTCGTTGCAGTTCCTCATCTTCGTCTGCTGTTTGGTAGTCGTAGCCGGGCAAGCCGTTGAGGAGCGGGATATGCTCTTGGCGTGCTTGTGCAAGGAGATCACGCTCCTCGCCTAGTCTGTCAGCACTGGCCTTGTAGAAAATAGCCACCTCACAACCGCGGCGTCGAAGGTGTCGTACTGCTTCCCCCACCTTGAAGTCTGTTGCGGCTTTGAAGTTAGCCGCCTGGTAGTCGCCGAAGCGGCCAAGGCCCCCTTCCAGTCTGGCCAATATAGAAGGGCGTGAAATCGCGCGCGTTGCCCCACCGATAAGACAACACGTAAACAATTTCGGAGTGCTCCGGAAATGGAAGTGCAGTGAAGCCGTTCAGGTTCATGATGTGCGACGTCCCTCCGCCTTCAGTAGCGGTTCGATCTAGAGTCCTGGTTGGATGGTAGCCGATGCCAGTTGCTTGGCGAAGGCCGATGGCGTCAGTCCGCCCAATGCCTTCTTCGGGCGCTCCTCGTTGTACTCCCGGCACCAGGTTTCGATGACGGTGCGGGCGTGCAGCAGGTGGGTGAACCAGTGTTCGTTCAGGCACTCGTCGCGCAGGCGGCCGTTGAAGGACTCGACGTACGCGTTCTGGTTCGGCTTGCCCGGTTGGATCAGACGCAGTTGCACGCCACGCTCGTACGCCCAGGTGACCATGGCCTTGCCGCAGAACTCCTTGCCGTTGTCGGTGCGGATCACCTGCGGCAGGCCACGGGCAAGGGCCAGACGGTCGAGCACGCGCGTTACGCCAAGTCCTGAGATCGCACGTTCCACCTCGATCGCGACGGCCTCGTGGGTGGCGTCATCGACGATCGTCAGGCACTTGATGGCGCGCCCCTCCGCCGTGCGGTCGAAGACGAAGTCCATGGACCAGACCTCGTTGGCTGCCAGGGGCCGCACCAGCGGCTGGCGCTCGCCCGGCAACACCTTCTTGCGCTTGCGCCGCCGCACCTGCAGCTTCGCTTCCTGATACAGCCGCTCCACGCGCTTGTGGTTCACGCGCATCCCTTCCTGCCTGAGCTTGAGGTGGATCATCCCGACGCCGTAGCGCTTGTGCCGCTGCGGCAGCGCCAGGATCCGCGCCCGCAGCTCGACGTTGCGATCCGGACGCGGCGCATCGCGGTAGGCGCTGGCGCTCATGCGCACCACCGCCAGCGACCGCCGCTCGCTCAGCCCCTTGCCCACCAGATGCCGCACCCGCTCGCGTCGAGCCGGTGCGGTCACCACTTTTTTCGCAGGGCGTCCTTGATCACGTCGTTCTCGAACATCTGCTCGGCCAGCAGCTTCTTCAGTCGGGTGTTCTCCGCCTCCAGCTCCTTCAGCCGCCTGGCGTCCGGCACGCTCATGCCGCCGAACTTGCTGCGCCACAGGGAGTAGGAGGCCTCGCTGAAGCCGTGCTTGCGGCACAGCTCCTTCACCGCCAAGCCGGCTTCCGCCTCACGCAGAAAGCCGATGATCTGCTCTTCGGTAAACCGCTTCTTCACGTCCAATCTCCTTCAGATGGGTGACGTAGTCCCAGAAAATCGCGACAGGCGAAAAGTAGAGGTAAGGTCGCTTTGGGGTCGCTCAGCAGAGCGAAGGAGAAGCGATGAAGAAGTCGCGGTACAGCGAAGAGCAGGTGGCGTACGCGCTGCGTCAAGCCGAAGGCGGGATGCCGGTGGCGGACGTCTGTCGGCAGATGGGCATTGCCGAAGCGACGTTCTACATCTGGAAGAAGCGCTACGGCAGCCTGGGCGTCGCGGAAGTGCGCGAGATTCGGCAGTTGCGCGAGGAAAACGCCCGGCTCAAGCGCGTCGTGGCGGATCTGACACTGGACAAGCAGATCCTGTCGGAGGTGATCCGAAAAAAGGCCTGAAGCCAGCTCGCCGACGCGAGCTGGCGCAGTGGATCCAGGATCAGTACGGTGTCAGCTGCCGCCGGGCGTGTTCGCTCGGCGGTGTCTGTCCGAACACGTGGTACTACAAGCCGAGAGCGCGGGACGCGACGGCGCCGCGCATGCGAATTCGGGAGATCGCACAGAGCCGGCGCCGGTTCGGCTATCTGCGCATCTGGATCATGCTGCGGCGAGAAGGCTGGAAGGACAACAAGAAGCGGATTCACCGCCTGTATCGTCTCGAAGGGTTGCAGGTGCGGATGCACAAGCGCCGCAAGAAGCGCATGAGTCTGCATCGAGGGGCCGTGCCGCCGGCGACCGGTCCGAATCAGTACTGGAGCATGGACTTCGTCCATGATCGCCTGGCGAATGGACGGTCGTTCCGGGTGCTGACGGTGATCGATCAGTGGAGTCGCGAGAGTGTGCTGCTGGAGACCGATTTCGCACTGACAGGACAGAGCGTCGTAGACGCCCTGGAACGGCTGTCCCGGCATCGTCCGCTGCCCAAGGCGATCACGGTCGATCATGGTCGATCATGGCACCGAATTCACCTCGAAAGCGCTCGACGAGTGGGCATACCGGGGCGGTGTCCAGCTCGACTTCATCCGGCCTGGAAAGCCAGTAGAGAACGCATTTATCGAGAGTTTTAACGGTCGCCTGCGCGACGAGTGCCTGAATGTCCACGACTTCATTTCGATCGCCGATGCACGGGCCCTGATTGAAGCGTGGCGGCAGGATTACAATCGATTCCGTCCCCATGGTGCGCTCGGTCATCTGACCCCGAGTGAGTTCGCCGAACGAGGTCAGACGCATGATCCCAAAGTGGCCAGCCTCCACTTTTGAGCCGTCCGAATATTGGGACTACGTCATGGGGGATTGGACTCCAAACCGTGGTGCTACTCAAAAGTGGGGGGACGTCGCCCTCGCTGCATTGACCCCTACTGGGCCTTCCAGCCCGCCTTGACCTCAGCCAACACCGCATTTACACGATCCACTACGGATTGATCGACCGGGGTGCCATCGCCGATCTCCACAGTCACGCGGATACGCAGCGGATGCCCGGCCGTCGCTTCGCGCAATGCGTCTATGTGGTCAGCAAGGTCCTGAACCTCGTGCGTCTGAAGCTCCGCAGTCGCGGTTTTCGACCCGTAGTGCTTTGGCGGAGCCGGCTCCTTGGCCTCGCTCTTGCGCGCCACGATCTTGACCGCCGCCGCACCGCCCAGATCGCAGGGCCAGGGGCCCGAGTCAAGGGACCGCTCGATCAGTCCCAGCCGGAAGGCTTCATCGAGTGCCGCAGCAACGCGCGTCCATGGCAGCACCTTGCCACCCTTCGACGAGAGCGCTGCATGAATGAGATGGGCGTTGGTCGCATCGCTTTGCCACGCCGTGGGCAGCTGCGCAGGCAGCACATCAACGGCTGAAAGCAGCGGTGGCGGCGAGAACAGCTGAGCCGCCTCATTGATGAACCCTGCAGGAACGTCTTCACCCAGCACGCTGACCGTCCCGTTCAGCAACCAGATCCGGCCGCTCTTGACCGCCCCGGTGACGGCGTCAAGGATGGCCTGCTGAGTCGCCTCGGGGATCAGCAGGTTTTCGGTGTAACCGCCCTTGTCGACCTCGACGAAGTGCTTACCGGAGAAGTAGGCCGTAAGATCCGCCAGGGTGAGAGGCTCCCTGTTCCAAAGGCCCGGCAGCCGCCCAGGGGCCAGCAGTTGCGGATCCAGCTCGGACAGTACGGCCGCATCTGACAGCACCACCTCAAGGCTGGAGTCGTTGATGGCGTTCTCGTCCGGGCGGGACATCCAGAAAGTGCGCGTCGATTTGTCGGCGCGCGTCACTCGCAGTACGAACTCGCCCCTCTCGCAGCCTGCCAGCAGGGTTTCCAGGATGGCGCGGCGGTTCAGCATCTTGGGCAACTTGGCCGTGGCCGCAAAAGCGCCGACCAGATCCTTCACAAAGCGCGCCTTGTCCCCATCCGTCCACAAATCGAACGGCCCGCCAGGCAGCAGCGCCTCGGAATTGACTGCCGTGCTCTCGATGCGTAGCCGCTTGTCCGCCACCATCTTGGGGAACAAGGGTTCGTTATCGACATTGATGCGGTAGGCAGCCACTTCGTTACCGTCGTTGACCGTGACGGCGATGCAGTAGGCCATGACGATCTGCGACCCCATCTCCCCACGGGCCGCGCGAATATTGCCTTCCAGGCGCGTCGTCGCTGCGGTGTCGATGTCGCTGCGCTCCTTGAGCATCTCGCGCACCTTCTCCCAGCCCAGCAGGTCACGAACCTTCTCACGGGCTACCTCGATGCCATCTTTGGACGGCACCGCCAGTACGACGGCATTGCGGTTGCGCGCACGCGGCTTGTCCGGCCCCGTCGTCTCGTCAATGAAGCGCCTGGCCTCGGCGCTCGGCTTGCCATTGCACGCGGCCTTGGGGCCGAGCACGGCGTAGTGGAAGTCTTCGTCGTCTTCGATGTCAGCTGGACGCGCCGGCAGTACGTGGACTTTAGCGCCCAGCGTGCGTGCACCTTCAGTGAGCTGTTTTGCCTTGGCGATTTCGGCTTCCAGGACTTCTTCCACGGCCGTCGAACTCACGTTCTGGCGCGCGTCGTGATGCATCTGCTTCAGGTTTGGCTTGGAGCCCAGGCGCCACACCTTGGGCAACCCGCCTTCACGGTCGCCGGTGAACGTGTCATCGAGATACCAAGAGGCGTCTGACCAACGCGAGAGCCCCTTGTCCAGCTCGATGCGGTCCGGTGATCCCACGCCAATCAAAACCTTCAGCTCGCGCGTGGTTGCGCGCTGGCCAATGGGCTGAGAGTGGAGGAACGTCGCCATCACCGCTTGCTCGATCTCACGGTGCTGGACACCGAGCAAGCCGTCTTGTGCCTTGCGCGCATGGGCGAGCTCGGCCTCCAGGATGGCCGTCCAGTTCTGCCGCCGACCTTCGTACTGTTCCAGCTGCGCCACGTTTGCCAACTCACGTGCGGCTACGCTCAAGCCGTCCGAGTGCGGATCGACCAGGAAGATCTGCGGGCCGATCAGCGGCTGCTGATCCCACTTGACCGCGTCGCGCAAGGCAGAGGCGAGCGTCTTGAGAATGCCGCGCGTCTGCTGAAAGCCTTCCAGCTGGGTCCATTTCTGGTAGAGGGTTTCGATCAGTGCCGGGTGAAAGGGGTAGGCATCGGCGTAGCGCTTTTCCTCCGCGGCACGGTTCTTGGCTGTGTAATCATCGATGGCCTGAATGCCGTTCAGCGCCGCGACCACCTGCGCGCCCCACAGAGAACGATCGGTGTAGCTTTCGAGCTTCAAGAGCCGGCGTCGCAGAATCTCCGGCACGTCCTGGCTTTCGACCGGCTGGATACCTTCATCGGCCACGCGCTTGAACTCGTCGTACAGTTCCTTGCTGATCTGTTTGCCGAGTTCGTCCATCTTGCCGGGGTCCGACGCCAGTAGCGATGCCACCAGACAGCATTGCGGCACCTTGGCCACCGCCTGCGTGAGCGAGTGCATGAACTCGCGCATACGACCGATCCACTTCGGATCGGTATCGGCCATCACGCGCACGAACCACAGCACCTCGTCAAACAGGATCAGCACGCCATCGCCGTCCTTGCGGGCGAGCTTGAGCAGATCCTCCATCACGCCGGTGGCCGGCGGGGTGGTGCGCTCCGAGCCGTCATCCTTCAAGAGCTTCATGCCCTCGCTGCCTGCCAGCTGCCAGGCGATCGCGCTCCAGGGCATCCTGACCGTTGCCATGCTGCCATCGGGCGCAACGACTTCCATGCCCTTTTCGGCGTCCAGACGGTCGAACACCACAGCCGCTACGCGGGCCTTTGGCAGCCCGCCTTCGAGTGCACAGTGCGCCTTGAATTGCTGCACCGCTGGAATGTCAGGCAGTCTCGCAGGATCGCGCACCAAGTGCACCAGCGTGATCAAGGAGTGGGTCTTGCCGCCGCCGAAGGTCATGTGCAACTGGCGCACCGCCTTCTCGGACTTGCCCGCCAGGCGGTGGGTGACGTCACGCGCAAGATCGCGCAGCTTGACCGTGGGGTACGTGAGCGCGAAGAACTCCTTCGCATCGTGGTAGACGCCCGGGTTGCGCCCCATCACCACGTCGTACAAGTCCGCCGCAAACTGCTTTTGCGACAGTTCCTGATTGGTGATGTCGTCGCGCAGCTGCACGACCTGGTGCCAGGGCTTGGTGGTGGTTTTGGCCATCGTTGTTCTCCTGATCCCGATTCTCTTTACTCCAGCCCGAGCGGCACTTGCGCGGTGCTGCCTACAGAGCGCAGATAGTTCTGCAAGCGCTCCAGGATCGAGCACTCGTCCGTGCAGCCTTCAGCGCGGCTCTTCTCGATCAAGGCTTGGATCAGCTGCGCGAAGACCTGGCTGCGGCGCAGCGCGCGGCTGTCCAGGTAGTCGTTGACCTTGACGACATCGCCGGCCACCCACAGCTGCATCAGCTTGTGCACCTGGTCGATCAGCGGAATCGCGCGTCCGCTCGCGGTTTCCACACCCAGCGAGCGGTGCTTTCGGGCGCGCCAGTCCTTGAGCTTGTACTTACCGCCACCGCCGGCGGCAGTGGTTTCCTCCGCGTCACTGGCCTCGTCATCGTCCTCGGTCTCATCATCATCGTCGACCGCTTGCGCGCCGCCGCTCTTTGCCAGCAGGTCGTACTGGTCGACCAACTCACGCTCGGAGAGGCCACAAGACACGGCGTAGAGGATGCACGGGCCAGCCGGCGCTTCCTTGAGGCCGAAGTCATTGCGATGCAGCAGGTAATAGGTGGTCACGTCGTCCAGCGGATGGTCGCCGGGCGTGGGCTCCGATTGGCCATGCGAGAGCACACGGCCGACGACGAAATCCACCACGATGCGGCGTACGTGGCCGAGAAACTCGCTCACCGTCATGAGGCTTCCTGGCTCGGACGCCTTTTTCACCGCCGGGTAGCGGCTGTAGGCCTCCAGCGCCGGCCCGGTGGCAGCCCAGATGAAGTCCGGGCCGCGAATGCCGGCATCCCAGAAGTCGCGCAGCCGGGTGGTGATGCTCGACTCCATCTCTTTGAGCACCTGGGTGTCCCAACCGGCGCGTGCGAGCGGGTCGCGCTTCTTGCAGACCAGCCAGACGGACGAAGCCAGCGCTGCGGAGTCGATAGCCCGCATCCGAGACGCCTGTTCGGTCTGGATTGGCCAACTGCCATCAACAACGAAGCCGGCCCTGATGATTGCGGTGACCAGCGTCTCCCAAGCATCTGGCTGTTTGTGGGCGAAGACTATGACGAGCCGTCCGTTAGGTACCAGCTCGGCGTGGCACGCCTCGAAGGCCCGAGCCATGCCCTTCTCATAGTTCCTCTTCGACGCTTCCTTGTCGCCCTTGAATCGCGACGCGTCATCGATCAGCTCGCCGTCGTTCGCATCGTGGTCCCACTTCGGAGCGAGCGGCTGCGCGAAAACGCGGTGGTACTCTTCATTGATGCCGACAAGTGTTCTACGCAGCCAGACGTAGAAGAAGTCCATCAGGTCGGAGTAGGGGATTGCGTCGTAATACGGAGGGTCTGTGACAACAACGTCAAAGCCAGCGTCGCGAGCCTTTGTCGCCGAGCCGTTCACTGCGTTGGCCGTTCCGTTCAATTGACGGCCCCAGGCGGCGAATGAGTCAAGCGCGGTCGCGATACGATCGCAGCAGATCAAGTAACTGCCAGCGCTATCGCCTAGCAATTGACTCTCAGCGCAGTCCCACGAGATAGCTAGCGCAAATCGAACAAACGAGTGGTTGATTGTCGAAGCGTCAAGCTTCCACAGCGTGCCCATGTTCGCGAAATCGAGCAGGCGCGAGAAGCCGGCCGCTAGATACGCAATCAGTGCTTCCGCCCACTCCGCTGGGTAGTGCTTAGCGGCCTGGGCATAAGCCTCCCGCGTCGAGAGCAATATGCGACCAAGGCCGTACAACTGACGCGGCAGAAAGAGCTTCTGCCACTGATCAATTCCGTAACCATCGACCGAAAAGGCGCGTGATGCGCCACCCCCGCCAACTGGGGTTGGCTCTGTTGGTAGTCCAAATGGAACGTCTGCATACAGCCGATCAAGCTCTGACGCCGCCTGGCTGGCCAAGGTCAACTCTTCAAGCGTCGGAAGGCGAAACTCCTTTGTTTGGGGACTCTCGGTGACGACCGAGGTCATTACAGCTCCGAGGCGGCCAGCACGGCCCTCAAGGCGCAAGTCCTCCATGGTCATGATCGTTCCGCAGCAAGGGCAAGTGGCCCCAGAACGACTCATGGTGCCAGCACCCAGCTTCTTGTCGTACTCGCGCTTTTGCGCCGCGTTGCCGCCTTTGGCGGGGACGTTGGGGTCGATGCCGAACACAACACCGGTCTTGTCTTCGCGCGGCCGCATCGTGAGCAGCACGCGCTTGCTGTCCTTCTTGGCCAGCCAGCGCGTTTTCAGGAGTGGGACTTCAGCACGGCATGCCTTGCACGTAACCGTCCGGGCCCACAGGTAGGCCACCGTGGGCTTGGCCACCCAGCGCGGGTTGGCGGGGTTTTCCAAGTAGGCGGGATCGAAACCGGCGTTGAGCACCTCGATTTGCGGCTCGCCATCGTCGTTGACCGGAACCAGCTTCAGGGGCTCGTCGGTATCGAGCTCCACCCGTCGATAGGGCTTGAGGCTGCAATACTCCGCATAGGTCGGGTAAAAGCGCGCTAGATCCTTGCGCGCGTGCTTGAGCACCCAACGGCCCCAAGCACGCACGTGCCAAGCCAGATCGGCGTTCAGTTCATCAGCCTCGATGTCAGGCAGGCCAAACAAGTCCTTATTCTCGTTGCGGGCGGTTTGCACCTGACCCGCGATCTGTCGGGCACGCCGCTCTGCATCCTTGACCTTGAGGCCGCGAGCCTTGAAGTACTCGGTGAGAAAGGCCACATCTTGGAGCGCAAAATCCGGCAGCCGGCGCCTCTGTCCAGCGAGCTTCTGCGGATACTCCAAGGTGCACTTGAGGATGAACCAGGCCACTGGGTTGATGTCGATGGCGGTCACCTCGCAGCCGAGCCGCATCGCCTCCAGCGGAATGGCCCCGCCGCCGGCAAACGGGTCCAGCACCCGGGGCGCGCGGTCGCCATAGGCCTTGCGGATTTCCTGCCGGAACCACTCCATGTCCGGACTCGTTTCCCGACCCCAGCGCAGCACGCCGCCTTCGGTTTCCCAGGCTTCGATCTCCTCGATCCGGCCATTGGGCATCTTCTTCTTCTTGGTGGTCTTCTTCAGTACACCGCCCAGGCGCTTGAGCAGCTCGTCGCGCTTTTCCTTGTCCCCTGGGTCGGGCAGCAGCGTGGCGATCAGCGCCGCGCGGCAAGCGGCCAGAGGCCGGCGCGCGGGCCAGATGTGCAGCGTGGAGATGTGGCCATGGCGCACATTCTTCTCGTGCACCGAGTCGATGGAGGTCTGCTTGAGCGGGAAAGCGACCTCGATGAGGCGCTTGTCTGAAGGGCCGGTCACTGTTTGTTCTCCTTGTTGAACTCCCGCGCGGGCAGTTGCAGGAATTGGACAAATACCTCGCGCGCATAGTGACGGGCGAAGCGATGCATACGATAGATTGCTAGGGCCAAGGCCGCGGTCACCCCGCCAGCAAAAGTCCAATTAACCGGCCAGTTGATGAGCGCGATGACGAGGACGACGAGAAGTCCGGCGCCGATGCCGCGGTTCAGGCCATAGTTGCCGTTGAAGACGTCGATGCGTGCAGCGCGTCCGGCTCCGGCGACCTCGGCATAAACCTGGCGAGTAACTGCGTACCATTGCCCGGCGGTGCTGTGCGCGATCTGCAGACCATCGAGACCCAGACGTCCCTTGATAGCCTTTTCCAGAGCAGTGAGCTGAGAGGGTGCCAAGACGCAGTCCGGCTTGGTGCGTAGCCAGTCGGTGGGCATTCCTCCCCAGAGCTTCCACCATACCGACTCGACGCCGTTGCCAACGGCCTGCACCAAGTGTCCGAGAACGTAAGCGACAACTATGAACAGACCCAAGCCGCCGACGCTGACATCCTTGATCGATTCCGGCTTGATGAAATCGGGAACCAGAAGCAGCACACCCGCGAGAACTGTTGCCCCTGGGACCAAGATCCCGGTAAATTCATAAAAATCGAATTGCCTCATGCGCGCCCCGTTCTTATTTCGCATGCTCCGCGAACCACTCGATCCCTCGATCGCGGCTAATTTGCAGAGTCAAGTTCCCGTACCATCGCGTTGACCAAACGTTCCTGCAGTATTCGCGGTACTTGTTGCTTGCATCGGTATCGGGTTTCTTGCCGACGGAGACAATGGTGTAGGCGGGATTCATCAATGCGACCGCATCGGCGAAGTACCCTGAATCACGCCCGTGGTGGCTTGCCTTTAGCACGTCACAGCGAAGATCTTTCCTGTAGTGAGCAGCGAGTTCCTCCCAAACGTCTGTATCCGCATCGCCGCCGAGAACGATGCGGTAACCAAGATAAGAAATCCTGAGCACGTAGCTCAGATTGTTCGAGTTTCCGCGCAGGTTGGCCGCCCGGACAATCTCTGGAGTCGGAGATAGAATCTCAATGCCGTCATGGTTGTCGTGACCATTAGGGTCCTCGTTCCAGAATGCGCCTGCAGCCCCGCGATACAGACGAAGGACCTTCGGATTCGATGAACTTCCGCGCAGCTGTTGGTAAGCGGCCCATTCAGCCTTGTCCGCTTCATTCTTGAACTCGGGGACCTTGGAATGCTCCGTGTCCCAGAAATTGACGATCTTGATGCCGTGCTTGCGCATTGCTGCCAGCCCACGCATATGATCAAGATCTGGGTGCGATTGGATGTATCGGAAAATCGATCTCCCGGGAAAATTGCGCAAAAAATAATCAATCGGATTGGTGAGGCTGATCTTGTATCCCGCCTCTCTCAGCTCCTGCTTCTTATCACGCTCCAGAAGCGTGAGAGCACCAAGACCCAGCCCTCCCTGGCTAGTGCGCGTCTCAAACAAGCCAAGCCCGGGCACTGTAGACCGAGAGGCTTGTGCGAGTCCGCCTAGATCGAACAAGCCTCCACGGATCGAAGGCCCGGGCGAAGACCCAGCTAGTATCCCCGCCGATGCCGGTTGCCTAAGCAGACCTTTGGTACAGTTGTAATGGAGTTCGCTGAGAACTTCGCTTTGTGAGCTGTCGTCGAGCTCATCTCCGTTGTTTACATCGATCATCGTGATGCGACCAGAAGGATGCTCAATAATCGTGCAGTCGCCGTGCCCCACATTGAGAAAATGCACTCGGAGCATTATTGAGTCTCCCTTGCTTGGACAATGTCGGAGTAAGTGATCACCACGCTGCCACGCGCCTTGGCAATCAGCTTTGCAAAGGGGTCTTGCACCCTGAGCAAGCGGGGCTGGGCGCCACCGCAATCGAACACGGCGTACAGCCAGTAGCGCTCACGCAGGATGCAGGCGCGCGCCCATTCGTTCTCGGTCAGCTCGATCTCGCCGACGCCTACACGCCCTTTGACTTCGATGCCGCGCTCCTCGCCAGGCCGTTTGGACAGCAGGTCAAAGCCCGGGTAGTCCGTGAGCCCAGCCAGACGGGCTTTGGCGGGCGTTGACACGTCGCGCACGTCTGCACCCTGCGCTGATTCGAAAGCAATCGCCACTTCCATGGCGATGCGCTCGACCTCGGCGTCGCGCGCCTTGATGTCTTCGGGATCCGTAGAGGGCTGCACCAGCGCGGAGGCAAGGATTTCCACGCGGCCAGGCTGGATCAGCTCTACCTCGCGACGCGCTTGAAGCAAGGCCTGCTCACGGCGCTGCGCGAGACTTCTCTGTTGCGCCTTGATCCGCTCCAGCTCGGCTGCCGCTGCCCGGTTGCCGTCACGGGCCTTCTCGGTGAAGCGCTTGCGCGCGGCGGCCAGCTCCGACTCCTGGTAGTCGAACGCCCGTTGCAGATACTCCTCGGTCTCCGCGAGGCGCTGGGTCGCTTTCATGCGCTGTAGCTCGGCCAGCTGGCCGACAACTTCGCGCTGGATGTGTTCCTGCGCGGCCAGCCGCCACGTTTCGCTTTGGGCGAGAAACACCACACTGCCAGGACTGGGTTTGTCGGTGGGTTTGAGGAGCAGTAGGTGCTCGACGGGCGTCTCGATCAGACGGCCATCGGCGTATTGCTTGAGGCCGACGAGGCGTTGTTCGATGACCTCAGGCTGGAGAAACGCGGGCAAGCCGGGATCCACGCCACGCTCCACGCTGACGCGGGCGACATGAAACAGGTAGGGTGCGGTGGCACTGACGTCGGTGAAGACGGCGCCACGCAAAGCATCGCGACGGGCGCGCTCGATGGCTATGGCCGAGAGACGCTCGAAAACGGGTTCACCCGGATGCAGAAAAACGGCATCGCGCCCATCGTCAGGACGGTAGACGGTAAACCGGTTGCGCGCCGACTCTGGGTAGGTCTCGAGCACCGGGAGGAGGCTGTCGAGCACCCCCCGCTTGCGCGGCCGGATGAAGAAGGCTCCATCGAGATCGCCGACAAGGTCGATGCCAATGACCGGCGCGGCGTGCTCGAGATACCGGCGGACGTACCCCGGCAAAAGGCGGCGCATCTCCTCGATGGCCATGGCCTCGCGAAGTTGGGGCAGGTCGATGCGGACGTCGCCGCCCTTGCCGTAGAGGGACGCCTCGCGGGCCTCGATGGCCTTGATCTGCTCCGGCGTGAGCTGGCCGGCGAGTTCGAGCGCCTTCTTGTCCGCCTCGTCATCCGACTCGATGGCCCGCTGGATGTACTCGGTGATGGCCATACCCTCGAAGATGCGGCCGACCACATCGAACACCTTGTCCGAACCGAGCTGCTTGCGGATTTCCTCCAGCTTGTCCAGCAAAGTCTTGATGACCCGTCCTTCTCGCGTCTTGCCCGCAACGAGGTTGATGATGGCAACGCGGTCTCGCTTCTGACCGTAGCGGTGAATCCGCCCCATGCGCTGTTCCAGCCGCGCCGGGTTCCAGGGCACGTCGTAGTTGATCAGGATCCAGCAGAACTGCAGGTTGATGCCCTCGGCCGCCGCGTCGGTGCCGATGAAGAAGCGGGCCCCTTTGCCATCGGCGTCATGAGGTCGCCGGAAGCGCTCGACCTGAGCGTCGCGCTCCTCGAAACCCAGACCGCCGTGGATGTAGGCCACCTGGTCGGCGTAGCCCATGCCTTCGAGGCGCCGGGCGAGAAACTCGAGCGTGTCGCGGTGCTCGGTGTAGATGATGACCTTCTGGTCGCGATATTGCGGCGAGCGCAGCAGCTCCGCCATCCGTTCGAACTTCGACTCTTGGCCGCTCGCGTGAACGGCCTCGGCGAGTGCGATCAGCTCCTGCACCTGGTTGCGCTCGTCGATGAGCTCCGCCAGGCTGGTGGCGATGAAGGCGCCCAGCGCCTCCGCCTCGCTCTCCTCGTGCTCTTCGACGCCTGCCGATTCGGTTTCCTCATCAGCGGTCTTCGCGGCCAGCACGTCCACCAGCCGCCCCTCGCGGACCTTGCGGTTCAGGCGCTCTTGCTGGCTGCGCAGCTCTTCCTCAGGCACCCGACCGGATTGGATGTCATCGATCAAAGCGTCGAGCTTCGCCAGGCGGTTGCGGAAGGAGCAGAGCAGCGCCCAGGTGCTGCTGGCCATGCGCCGCTGGAACACCGTCATGGCGAACCGCGCGGCCTGGCGGTTCAACAGCCGCGCCTGGTTGTAGTAATGGCGGATGTATGCGGTCGTGCGATCGTAAAGCGCCTGCTCGCTGATCTGGCCCTGGGTGAGGTCGTAGCTCACTGTGTCGCAAAGGCGCTCGGGATAGAGCGGCTTGCCACGGAGGTCGACCATCTCCTCCTTGACCCGGCGGATGAAGTAGCGCTCGCGCGACTCGCGCGGAAACTTGGCGAAGGCGGTCTCGGTACTGAACAACTCCGGCTCGAGCAGCCGCCACAGGCAGTAATACGGGTACTCCTTGCCCATGTGGGGCGTGGCGGTGAGCAGCAGCAGGTGGTGGGCCGCCCACGGCATGCGCCACTCCTCGGGTAGTTCGCGCACCCCGGCGATGGCCTCGGCCAGCCGATACCGGTCGGTCGCCCTGAACGTCCCATCCAAGTCGCGGTTCGCCGAGAGCTTGTGCGCCTCGTCGAACACCACCAAGTCATAGGGCACGACTTGAGGGTCGCGCAGCGCGTTGAACAGGCGCGGTGCGCGGAGGCTGTCAATGCTGACCACAACGAGCTCGCTGCCAGCCCCGACGAACGGATTGCCGTCTTTGGCATCGTTGCCGGTCACGATCTTGAACGGCAACTGGAACAGCTTACGCAGTTCGCGGTACCAGTTGCCCACCAGACCGGCTGGCGCCACCACCATGACGCGGCGGATCGTCCTGCGTGACAGACTCTCGCGGACGTAGAGCCCGGTCATGATCGTCTTGCCGGCGCCGGCGTCATCGGCCAACAGGAAGCGCAGACGGTGCTGGGGCAGCATGCGTTGGTAGACCGCGATCCGCTGGTGCGGCAGCGGGTCGATTTCGCTGATCTCGGTCGCGAATGCCGGGTTGAACAGATGTCCGTAGGACAGCCGCTCGCCCTCGACGAGCACGCGCAACGCATTCGCGTCCCCGAGAAAATCAAGTCGGGGTGACGCATCGTCCGTGTCAGGAGGTGTCGCACTCCTGCTGGGCTTCCCCGACCCCGCTGAATGACCACCTGACCGACCCGCAAGCTCCCGCAACTTGGCCAGCCCCATCGCGGAGGGCTTGGACTGCCCGTTCTCCCACCGATTCAGGGTGACGAACGAGACGCCCAGCAGATCTGCGAACTGCTGTTGCGTGAGGTCCAGGGTCCTCCGGAGATGGCGGATCTGCTCGGGGTTCATGTTGCGCTCGCGTGCTCCATGGTCGGCTTTATATCACACGATATATCGCCAACGCAAGACCACGCGACTTGGCTTTCAGCGCCGGCAGCGCCCTGATGAGGGTCTCGTCTACATTCGGGATCACCCACCATGACCAATGCCCATCGGTTGACAGCGGCCCAGTACGAAGCGGTCCGACTAGCAGCATCGCGCGTGAGCCGGGCCGTTGCCGACTCACAATCCGTAGATCTGCAAGGCATTCTCACTACCGGCAGCGCTCGTTACTCACGGACAGGCTAGCAAGTGCCATCCAGCGCCAATCGGCTGGTTGCGTTGCTTCCGACGCTCCCCCACGCGCCAAGTCCACCCCGCAGGCCGTCACCGCCGGGTCAGCGGCAGTGCAGCAGCGCCGCCCGGGCGGGAGTGCGTGTCAGGCGACTGCGCTCCGGGATCGGTCGACGCCCGTCGTCGCCGAGCCGGCGAATCCGGGGATCACCCAGCCGACGCTGCGGCGGCGTTCCGAAGCGGCGCTCAAGCGATCGGCGGCGATCACCGCGTCGGCCGCGGCCAGCCGCGCGAAGCCCCGCGTGTTGGCGGGCTGGGCGCAGTAATCCAGCACCGCGTCGAGGACCTGGGCCCCTTGCGGCCAGCGCCCCCGCAGCCAGGCCAGATGCGGTTCCAGGAGCACCAGCGTCTGGTGCTCGTGACGCAAGCCATACCCCAGCGGCGGGCGCTCCTCGCCCACGGTGCGCAGCTTGCCCAGATCGTGCAGCAGATAGGCGACCTGGGTCAGCGCGATGGCGTCGGGATCGGTTTCCCCGCCCTGCACGACGGCGTGTGCGACCAGATCGAGCGGCGTCACGCTGTGCACCAAAAGACCCCCCGGATAGGCGTGGTGATGGCGTTGACTGGCGCGGCAGCGCAGCCACGGCAGGGCGATCGCCGGATCGAGCAGCACCCGGTCGAGGAAGCGCGACAAGACCGCGGGCCTGAGCCGGGCATGGAAGGCGACCAGCGCCTCGAGCGCCCCATGCGCGGCCGGCGGCGTATGCCGGCGCGGCAGCAGGCGGCTGGCGATCTCGACCTCGTGGGCTTCCAGCCCCCGCACCTGCTCCACGCGGATTTGCAACTGCTCGCCGTAGGCGACGACCGTGCCCGTCACGGACACGATCGCCGGCACCCGCAGCGCCTCGCACCGGGCCAATCGTTCGCTCCAGACCAGGGCGGGGACGCAGCCGCTGGCGTCGTCCAGCAACAGCCGCGCGTACCACCGGCCGAGCTGGCTGTGACGATGCTCCAGGGCCGACAGGCACACCGTCAGCGCCACCGGCCCTCCGAGATGCCGCTCGAGCGACAACTGCTTGAGCTCGGACACCGGCTGCGGCGGCCTCGTCCCGGGCACCGACGATGCGAGAACGCGCTCCTGGGTCGAATCAGCCATGACGCGCCTCCGTGTCGGCACGACCCGCCGAGGTCTTGGCGGGGTGACCGGCGAGCGTCTCGCTCAGCCCGCCGTTCAAGGCCGCGGTCAGCATCCGGTCGAAGGCCGACCCATCGCGGCGGGTGAGATTGGGCACGAAGCGTGCGTAAGTGCGAAACAGCATCTCGGTGGTCGTGTGGCCGAGCTGGCGGGCGATCCACTGCGGGTTTTCGCCGGCGGCCAGCCACAGCGTGGCGCAGGTATGCCGCATCTGGTAGGGCCGGCGCGGCTTCAGGCCCAGATGGCGCAAGAGCGGCCGCCAGACGCGGGCGTCGAAGTTTTTGTTGTCGATCGGCCCGCCGTTGCGGGTATGGAAGACGTAGTCCTCGTCCTTGGCGACAGGTGGCTTTTGCGCCCGCAGGGCGTCGTACACGAGGCCGCACATGTCGATCTCGCGCTGGCTGCCATCGGTCTTGGTGTATTCGGTGTAGCCGCGGCTGTACGTCTCGCGGATGAGGATCTGGCGGCGTTCGAAGTCCACGTGCTTCCACTTCAGCCCGTTGACCTCGCCGCTGCGTAGGCCAGTGAAGAAACGCACGGTGAGGTAGTTGCGGTAGTCCGGGCGCACCGCGTCCAGGATCTGCCGCACTTCCTCGATGGTGAACGGCTGGATGTCGGTGCGCTGGATCTTCAGCCGTTTGATGCCCAGGCAGGGGTTGGGCGTGCCGTGCCGGACGGCGGCTTCCTCCAGGATCATGCGCATGACGCCGATCACCCGGTTGACGGTGACGGCGGAGCGGGCGCGCGTCGTGCCTGCGTTGGCCAGCCGGCTGCGGAAGTCCAACACCTGCGCGCGCTCAATGGTGCCCAGGAGCCGCTCGCCGAACTCGGGGAGCAGGTGCCGGCGAAGGATGGAGTCGATGGATTCGGCGTAAGCACGTCGCCATTCCACCGCTTTCTCGTGCCGCCACTGCCTGGCGAAATCGGCGAATCTCGGCAACTCTGAGCGCTGACCGGCGCCAGTATGGGGTGCGAACTCGGCGCGCTTGCGGCTGTTGGGAAAGTACTTGCCGTAGTCGAACGTCCCCAGCGTGATTTCCGCGTCGATTTTCTTGAGCACCGCTTCCATGCGTCGGCGGTTGGCGGGGGTGTCCTCGAGCAAGGTGTACTCCCGATATCGCCGCCCATAAATGTGCAAATCGAAATACAGACGGCCGGTGCCGGGACGGGCACGAACGCTAGACATTGCAAATGCCCCCATTAGCCATCGGGATCGTAATGTCGTCGGTCGTCGCGGCCTTCATGTCCCGCTCGATCGCTTCCCAGATGTAGAGGATCTTCCGCCGACCGAAGGGACGGATGTAATGCCTGCCTTCGATCAGCACAGAGTCCTTCAACCGCTCGCGGATCGTGCGAGGGTCGTATTTGATCCGCTCGGCCAATGCCTCGGTCGTCAAGTAGGTCGCGCTCATGTTAATGTCACCTCTCGTATGACTTGTGAACTAATCCTATGTCGTATATATACGACATTCATTGCGAGTATACGACGAAATGGCGCGCCGTCAAATTTGCGTCGAAACTTTCTTGCGTAGGGGGATGCCGTGATTCGCTTCCGGCTCAAAGAACTCCTGGCCGACCGCGAATTCCGCGAAGGTCGCGTGATTACCTTGCTCGAAGTCGCGCAAGCAACCGGGATCCATCGCGCCACGCTGTCCAAGATCGCCAACGAGCGCGGCTACGTGACCAGCAGCGAATACCTGGAACGCCTGTGCCGCTATTTCGGCTGCAGCTTCGATCAGCTGATGGAACTGGCCCCGGAAGATCCCAAACGTAAAACCGGCAAGAAGGAAAAAGGTCGCGCGCGTTGAATCTCGCCGACCCGGGCCGAAGCGACTGTCCCCAGACTGTCCCTATACCGTCCCACGGAGACTTGGCGCGCCCGACACGATTCGAACGTGCGACCTGCAGCTTCGGAGGCTGCCGCTCTATCCAACTGAGCTACGGGCGCTTTTTCGGCTGGTCGTTAGTTTAGCCGTTCCGGGATCGCGCTGCCGGGGGCTCGCTGACCCGAACATTCGGAGGCTGCCGCTCTATCCAAGCTACGGGCGCGGAGGCAAATCGCTTCACGCATTGCGCCGGCGTTCTCGCCGAGAACGCCCGCTCAGCGCACCGCCGCAGGAGCGGGCCGCGCGGCGACTCCCCACTCCGCGGGCCGGATACCGCGCACGGCGTTGGTGAGCAGCAAGGCCTCGGCGCGCAGCACGTCCGCGCGCAGGAGTCTGCGCTCGCGCGCGCCGTAGACCGGATCGGCGAGCAGCCGCGCGCGGGTCACGCCCGGCAGCAAGCCGCAGGACAGCGGCGGCGTGTACCAGTTCCCGTCCAGTTTCACGAAGACGTTGCTGCGCCCGCCTTCGCACAACTCGCCGCGGCGGTTGAACAGCAGGGCGTCGAAGGCCCCTTGGCGCTCCGCCCAGCGCCAGGCGGCATCGTAGAGCCCGCGGCGCGTGGTTTTGTGGCGCAGCAGCGGGTCGTCGGGCTCCAGCGTCAGGCTGTCCGGCGCGAGCAGCACGGGCAACGCGGCGGCGCGCCACCGGTCATCGACCGCTTCCACGCCAAGCTCCAGCCGGCCGTCGGCGGACAGGCAGATGCGCGTGCGGTAGCTCCACGGCCAGCCGGCCGCCGCGGGAAGCGCACGGTGCGCCTCGGCGAGCCGCGCCCGCAGCGCGCGCAGGTCGCCGGCGAAGCCCAGCGCGCGCGCCGAACGCGCGAGCCGCTTGAGGTGCGGTTCGATGAAGGCGCGTTGCTCGGGCCAGCGCGCGGCGAAGGTCTCGATCAAGGCGAACCCGGGATCGAGCGCCGTGGCGAAGCGCGCCTTGAGCTGGCATTCCACCCATTCGGTGTCGGCGTTCGAGTCGGCGACGATCCCGCTGCCCACGCCCAGGCGCGCGCCCCGCGTCCCGCGCCGCGGCGGGTCTTCGAGCTCCAAGGTGCGGATCGCCACGCTGAACCAGGCGCGCGCGGCCTGCGGGCTGCCGGGGCGCGCGTCGGTGCCGGGCGCCGGCGCGATCCAGCCGATGGCGCCGGTGTACAGCCCGCGCGCGTGCGGCTCCAGCTCGCGGATGATCTCCAGACTGCGGTGCTTGGGCGCGCCGACCACCGAACCGCAGGGAAACAGCGCGGCCCACAGCTCGCGCCAGCCGAGCTCGGGGCGCAGCCGCGCCTGCACGGTCGAGGTCATCTGCCACACGCGCGGATAAGCTTCCGCCGTGAAGACCTGCGGCACGTGCACGCTGCCGGGGATCGCGATGCGCCCCAGGTCGTTGCGCAGCAGATCGAGGATCATGAGATTCTCGGCGCGGTTCTTGGGATCGCCGACGAGCGCGGCGGCGGTCAGCGCGTCGCGCAGGGGATCGGAGGCGCGCGGAGCGGTGCCTTTCATCGGCCGCGCGGTGATGCGGCCGCCCGGCTCCAGGGCGAAGAACAGTTCCGGCGACAGGCTCAGCACCCAGCGTCCCGCCAGGCGCGCCAGGCAGCGATAGGCGGTGGGCTGGCGCGCGCGCAGGCGCGCATAGAGCGCCGGGACCGCGCCGAACGCGCGGCCGCGCAGCGCGAAGGTGTAGTCGATCTGGTAACTGTCGCCGGCGCGCAGATACTCGGCGATGCGCGCCAGCGCGTCCCGGTAGCGCGCGCGGGAAAGACTCGCCCGCCAGCGCAGAAAGCCGGCCGGCTGGTCCGCGCCCGGCGCGGCGGCGAGGAGCCGCTGCACGTCCTCGTCGGTCAAGGCTTGAGCGCGCGCGAAGCTCAGCGCCTCGAGCAGCGGCGTGATCGGGGCGTGCAGCGGCGGCAGTTCGGCGAGCGCTTGCGCCGCCTCGAAGGCCACGAACAGCGCGAGTTCGCGCCCGGCGGCGAGCTCCTCGGCGATCCAGGCCACGAGCGCGCGGGCTTGCTGCGCATCGTGCGCCAGGCGGTGCGCATGGGGCTGCGCGTACAGGCGCGCCGCGCCTTGCGCCGGATCGAACAGGACGAACGGCGCTTCGGGCAGGGTCGGTGTGGTCGGCGGTCGTGAGGCGTCCATCGCAGATTCGGCTGGCGTGCGCGCGCTTGAGAACGCGCACGGGCGAGTATCATAGCCCTGTGCCTTCCGATCACGCGCCAGCGCCGCTTCGCCATCCCATGTTCGAATTTCCGCGCCGCCCCGCACGCCGCCACCGCCGGCGCGCGGCGGCGAACGTCCGGCCGTGAACGCCGCCTCCGAACCGCGCCTGGCCTGGGGCCTGACCGGTTCCGGGCACTGGCTGCGCGAAACCCTGGATTACGCGCTGACGCTGCCCAACGTGGACTTCTTCTTGAGCCGCGCGGCGGCGGAGGTACTGCCCAACTACGGCTTCCGGCTCGAAGCGCTGCGCGACCGCGCGCGGCTGTTCCTGGACCGCACCGCGAGCGCGCTGCCCGTGGGTTTTCTCTACGAAGGGCATTACCACACCCTGGTGATCGGCCCGGCCACGTCCAACACCGTGGCCAAATGCGTGGCCGGCATTTCCGACACCTTGATCACCAATCTCTACGCCCAGGCGGGCAAGTGCCGCATTCCCTCGATCGTTTTCGCCTGCGACACCCGGCCCGTGGTCGTCACCGAGGCGCCGCACCGCACCGTGACGCTTTATCCTCGCCCGGTGGACCTCGACAACACCGCGCGGCTGGCGCGCTTGCCGCTGACCGAAGTGGTGGAGGATCTCGCCGCGCTACGCGCGGCCGTGGAGCGGCGCCGCTCATGCCCGAGCACGTCCTGTTCCTGACCGGCCATCTCGCCGAGCCGCTGCTGCGCCGGGTGCTCGCCGAGATGGGCGAGACCGGTTTTCGCTGGACGGTGCGCAACCTCGGCTTGCAGGTCGCCGGTTTGATGACCGCGGACATGATCCTGCGCCGGCTGGACGACACCGCGGGCGCCGATCGTATCCTGGTGCCCGGCCGCTGCCGGGGCGATCTGGCCGCCGTCACGCAGCGGCTCGGCGTGCCGGTCGAACGCGGACCGGAGGATTTGATGGATTTGCCGGAATACTTCGGACGCAGCGCGCGGCGCGTGGATCTCTCGCGCCATGCGATCACGATCTTCGCCGAGCTGACCGAGGCGCCACACCTGAGCGTGGCCGCCATCGTGGACTCCGCCGAACGCCTGCGCCGCGACGGAGCCGACGTGATCGACTTGGGCGCGCTGCCGCAGACGCCGTTCCCGCACCTGGAAGAAGCGGTGCAGGCGCTCAAGCAGGCCGGCCATCGTGTGAGCGTGGATTCGCTGGACCCCGAGGAGCTGCGCCGCGGCGCGCGCGCCGGTGCGGATTACCTGTTGTCCCTGACGCGCAAGACGCTGGCGCTGGCCGAAGAAGTCGCGGCCACGCCGGTGCTGATCCCCAGCACGCCGGGGGATCTCGACGACCTGCTCGCGGCGATGGAATGGCTGGAGCGTCGCGGCAAGCCCTATCTCGCCGATCCGGTCCTGGAGCCGCTGCCGTTCGGTTTCACCGCCTCGCTGCTGCGCTATCACGAGCTGCGCCGGCGCGCGCCGCAGGCGCAGATGCTCATGGGCACCGGCAATCTCAGCGAGCTGACCGACGCCGACACGGCGGGGTTGCACGCCTTGCTGGTGGGCGCGATGACCGAGCTCGGCATCGGCGCCCTGCTCACCACGCAAGTCAGTCCGCACTGCCGCAGCGCGGTGCGCGAACTCGACGCCGCACGGCGGCTGATGTACGCCGCGCGCGCGGCGGGCAGCCTGCCCAAGGGCCTGTCCGACGCCCTGCTGGCCGTGCACGAACGCAAGCCTTTCCCCTTGAGCCCCGAGCAGATCGCCGCGCTGGCCGCGGCGGTGCGCGATCCGAGCTATCGCATCCAGGTGAGCGCGGCGGGCATCCACCTCTACAATCGCGAGGGCATGCACACCGCCACCGACCCTTTCGAACTTTGGCCGCGGCTGCGCGTGGAACACGATGCCGCGCACGCGTTCTACCTGGGCGTGGAACTGGCGCGCGCGCAGATCGCCTGGCAGCTCGGCAAGCGCTACGTCCAGGACGAGCCGCTGCGCTGGGGCTGCGCGGTGACTCCGCCGGCCGAGGATTTGGGCCGGCATCGCGCGCCGGGCACCACGTTGCGCGATCGCCGCTCCTCATGAGCCTGATCCGCGAGGCGATCGTGAGCACCCCCGCGCCGGACGGCGGGGTGCATTTCGCGCCGCTCGGCTTCCGCCGCGAGGGACCGTACGTGGTGCTCGCGCCCTATGCGCCTTCGCGCACCCTCGACAATCTGCGCGCCGCCTCGGTGGCCGCGATCAGCCACACCGACGACGTGCGCGTGTTCGCCGGCTGTCTCACCGGCCGGCGCGACTGGCCGAGCGCGCCCTGCGCGCACATCCCTTGCGGACGGCTGGCCGAAGCGCTTGCGCATCACGAACTCGCCGTGGTGCGCGTGGACACGACGCAAGCCGAGCGGCCGCGGTTTTTCTGCCGCGAACTCGCCGTGCAGATGCATCGCCCCTGTCCCGGTTTCAATCGCGCCCAGGCGGCGGTTTTGGAAGCCTGCATCCTGGTCAGCCGCCTGGATCGGCTGCCCTTGTCCGACATCGAGCGCGCCATCCAGTTTCTACAACCGCTGGTGGACAAGACCGCGGGCAGCCGCGAGCGCGAAGCCTGGAACTGGCTGCTCGAGCGCATCGCCGCGCACCGCGCGGCCGCGCGCGCCTCATGAACCGCGCGCTCGCCCTGCTCGCCAGCGTCAAGGACGCCCACGAGGCCCGGCTCGCGCTCGGCGCCGGCGCGCGCATCATCGATGCCAAGGATCCCGCCGTGGGCGCGCTGGGCGCGCTGCCGGCCGCAACCGTGCGTGACATCGTGACGGCGGTGGCCGGACGCGCGCCGGTGAGCGCCACCGCCGGCGACCACCCGGACATGGCGGCGCGAACGATAGAGCCGGCCATCGCCAGGCTCGCCGCCTGTGGCGTGGATTTCGTCAAACTGGGCTTGTTCCCCGCGCCCGCGCTGCAAGCCTGTCTCGCCGCGCTCGCGCCGCTGGCGCGCGCGCATGCCCTGGTGGGCGTGTTCTTCGCCGATCGCTGGACGGATTACGAAGCGCTGGGCGGCGTGCCGGCCCTGGTGGGCCGGCTCGCGGCGGCGGGGTTCCGCGGGGCGCTGCTGGACACGGCCGACAAGCATTCCGGCTCGCTGCTGGCCCACGGCGATGCGGCGCGCCTTGGCGCTTTCATCGCGGCGGCGCGCGCGGCCGGATTGCGCTGCGGCCTGGCCGGCTCGCTGCGCGCGCTGGACGTGCCGCGCCTGCTGCCCCTCGCGCCCGACCTGCTCGGGTTCCGCGGCGCGCTGTGCGCGGACCACGCGCGCGGCGGCGCGCTCGACCCCGCGCGCGTCCGCGGCCTGGTGCGGATGCTCGCAACCGCCGGCGCGGAGGCGCCCGCGGGGAGCGCGGGCTAGTCGTACTTGATGTACTTGAAGCGCGGATCGTCCGGCGTGCCTTCGAGCGGACTGTCCGGATCCTGACCCGGCTGCCAGCCGATCACCTCCTCGATCTTGCGCGCCAGCGCGAAGTCCTTGTCGGTGACGCCCTTGGCGGCGTGGTTGACGAGCTTGACGATCACGAAGGCATAGGACACGGTCAGATCGGGATGGTGGAAAGCCGCCTCGGCGAGATGGCCGATGGCGTTGACCACCATCAGCGTCGCCTTCCAGCCGCTGGTCTTGTACTTGCGGCGGATCCAACCGTCCTCGTAATACCAGTGCGGCAGTTCGGCCTTCAGCCGCGCCTCGATCTCCTCGGGCGTATAGACCTTTTCCTCTTTGCGCTCTCTCCAAGCCATGATCGCCTCCTCAGGTAACGGCGGTGAGGCCGCCATTGTGCGCCGCCGCGCGCTGGCCGGCGCCGTGCGGATCGGCCAGCGCGGCCAGACGGTCGAGGAGGGCGGGCAAGGCCGCCTCGTGTTCGGGTTTCATCAAGCACGCGCGCAGGCCGATCAGCGCCGGTTCGTCCCAGCTCGTGACCGGCGCGGCCTCGGCGAACAGGGTGCGCGGCAGGCGCGCCAGGCTCAAGTGCAGACCCTGCGCGCGCGCCTGTGCGTGGAAGCGCCGCGCCGCGGCGCTCGCCGCGCTCGCGCAGGGCGCGCGCAGCGCCCAGACCACGACGTCCAGCTCGGGCGGCGCGGGCGCGCAAAACGCGGGGATGTCCCGCAGACCGCGCCACAAACCCAGCGCCGCGCGATGCCCCGCTTCCAGACCGCGCGCGAACTCCCCGCCGGGGACCAGCGGCAGCAAGCGCAGCGTGGCCCACAGCGCCGCCGCCGCCGCTCCCGGGCGCGAGCATTCCAGCGCCGCGCGGCCCAGGTGCGGCCCCTCGTCGGCGTGATAGGCGTAGTCCGCAGCGTGGGCGTAGAACCGCTGCTCGCCGGGATCGCGCAGCAGGATCGCGCCGCAGCCGTAGGGTTGCAGTCCGTGTTTGTGCGGATCCACGACCAGGGAATCGGCGCGGGGCAGCGCCGCCAGCGCGGCGCGCGTGTCGGGCGCAAGGTTTCCGGCCAGGGGGAAATAGCCGCCGTAGGCGGCGTCGGCGTGCAGCCGCAAGCCGCGCGCGGCGCACTGCTCGGCGAGCGCGTCCAGCGGATCCACCGCGCCGTTGAGCGGCGTGCCCAGCGTGGCCACGACGATGGCGATCGGTTCGCGCGCCAGCAGCGCCTCGAGCGCGGCCAGCGACAGGCGTCCGCGCGCGTCGGTGGGCACGGCGTGGAAAGGCAGATCCAGGAGCGCGGCGGCGCGCGCGTGGCAATAGTGCGCTTGCGCCGAGGCGGCGATGGCCGGCCGCGCGATGCCGCGGGCGCGCAGCGCCTGGCGCGCGATCCACAGCGCCTCCAGATTGGCCACCGTGCCGCCGCTGCACAGATGACCCGCCGCGTCGCGCCAGCCGTACAGCCGCGCCAAGGCGCGCAGCGCTTCGAGCTCCATGCGCGAGGTCGCGGCCCCGGCGTCGGAAGCGTGATTGTTGGGATTGAGCCACAGCGTCAGCGCATAGGCGAGCCGCGCGACGGGATGCGGCGGTTTGAGCATGTGCCCGAGATAGAACGGATCGCCGTAGGGCGGTTCGGCGGCGAGCCGCCGCGCCACCTCCTGCAGCACCGGTTCGAGCTCCGCCGCCGTGGGCGACGACGGCGCGAGGCGCCAGCCGGCGCGCAAGGTGCGCAAGGCCGCGGCCAGGGCGGTGAGCTCAGTGACGACGCGCGCCATCGCCGATCAGGGTGGACAACATGGGCCAGGCGCCGGCGTGCACGATGCGCACCGCCGGCAGGCGCGCGGCGAAGCTCGGGAATGCCGCATCCACCACGCCGGCGGCGGCCAGCGCCGCGAAATCGCCGCTGCCCGCCTCGATGCGCTTGACCAGGATCAACAGGCGCGCGGCGAGCCGTGCCGCGAGCCAGGCGGCGAGGCTGTCGGAAGTCGCGCTCCAGTCCTGCGGAATGCCGGGATCGGCAAGCACCATGACGCGCGGCAGCCACACCGGCACGCCGCCTTCGGCCAGGACCTGGCGGATGGCATCGCGGCTGGCGGCGGTGACCAGGCGCGGCTCCATCGCGCACAGTTGCTGCGCGTAGAGCTCCATCGCGCTCAGGGCCATGGCGTGCGCCTGCGCGTCGGAAAACTCCCACAGCGCCTGCACGCCGCGCACCGCGTCGGCGTATGGTCCGCCGCCGGGCACGATCACCAGCCGGCCGCCGAGATCGGCACAGCTCGACAACCAGTTCGGCAGCTCGGCGGCGCGCGCCAGGCTGCCGCCGAGCTTGAGCACGCACAAGGGCGCGCGCTCCGGCGCGTTCACGGTCCCGCCTCCCGCAACAGCACCGCGACCGCCGCCGCCGGCGCGTGCCAGGACGCCGCGCGCGCCGCACGGGTTCCCCAGCCGAGCGCGCAAGCGAAATCCACCGCGGGCCGACCCAGGCGGCGCGCCAGCTGCGCGACGAGAAATCCGCCCACGCCCGCGGCGACCAGCGGCGCGTCCGCAGGCAGGCGCGCCGCGCGCAACACGCGCCGCGCCGCGCGCTCGAGCGCCGCCAGTTGCGCCTCGGCAAACTCGCGCGCCAGCGCATCCCAGACCACCGCGGGCCGCTCGCGCGCGTCGCAGCCCACCATGCGCGCCAGGCGGCGCCGGCTGGCGGCGCGCGTCTTGGGCGCGCCGTCGGCGCTGGGCTGCTGATCGGCCCCCGGCGGCAGCCCGCCCAGGATGCGGTAAACGTCCGCGGTGACGGCGAAGCGCTCCGCCATGAGCGGGACGCGGCGGCCGGCGAGCGCCACGTCGGCGGCGAGCGCCATCAAGGGCGTGCGCACCACGCCGGAATACACCAGCTCGCCGCACACCAGCCGTTCGTGATCGTTCGTGCCCTGGGCGCGCACGCGGCCGTCGCGCCAGGGCACCAGATCGCTCGTGGTGCTGCCGATGTCCACCAGCAGGCCGGTGGGCCGGCGCCGCGCCAGCGCCTCGGCGCTGGAGCGCCAGTTCTGCGAGGCGACCGCCGCCGGCGATCGTGCCGCCGCTTCCGGCGTCAGCCAGCCGTGCGCACCGGCGTACACCCACAGCGGCGCTCCGTCGCGGTGCGCCTCGAAGGCGGCGAGCAGGCGGCGCACGCCCTGGCCGCGATCGGCAAAACAATCCGCCATCTCGCCGGTCATGGTCAGCGCATGACGCTGCCCCGCGAAGCGCCCGCGCGGCGCGCCGCGCACCAGCGCCTGGTGCAGACTGCCGAGGCCCTGCCACAGCGGGCAAGGGATTTGCGTCGTCTGGCGCAGCCGGCCCGCGCCGTCGAGCACGGCGCGCTTGAGATGCGCCCCGCCCAAGTCCCAGCCCAGAATCCAGTCACGCGACATGAGCCAGTTCCTCATGCGCCAGGCGCAGTTCCACCGCCGCGCTGCCGCGCGCGGGCGGCGGCAGGTCCGGCAGGGCCAGCAGATCGGCCAGCGGATTGCGGCCCAGCGCGCGATGCAAGCCGGCATAGGACACGGTGGGCCGCGGGTTGACCTCCAGCACCACGGGCCCGTGGCGCGTGTCCACGAAATCCACGCCCACGTGGCCCCACAGCCCCGGCAACGCGGCGGCGATGCGCGCCGCGAGTTCCTGGTACCCGCCGTCTTGGTCGGCGTAGGCGTTCACCGTCACGCCTTCGAAGCGCACCAGGCCATCGCGCAGCGCGACGTGCTGGCGATTCACGGCGAGCAGCCGCGCGCGGCCTTCGGCGCACAACAACGAAAGCGAGCGCGGCTCGCCTGCCAGCCACGGCTGGAACACCGCGCGCGCGCCGAGGTGGCGCCGTGCCCAGCGCCGCGCCGCGCCGCGCGTGGCGCAGCGGCGCGTGTCCTGGCCGCCGGCGCCGTCGTCCGGCTTGACCACCAGCGGCTGCGCATCCAGCGCTTCGACGCGGGTGACGGTCGGCACCACCGGCACGCCGGCGCGCTCAAGGCACCGTGCGGTCGCGCGCTTGCTCCCCGCCACGCGCACCGCCTCGGGCGCGCAGCCGAGCAGGCGCCGCCCCGCCGCCCGCACGCGCTCGCTCAAGCGCTCCAGCACGCCGTCGCTTTCCGGCGCCGTAAGCCACACGGCGTCCGCCCAGTCCAGCGCGGCGGCGAAGGCCGCCGCGAAACCGCCCGCTTGCACCCGCTGCACCTCGACGGCCGGCGGCACATTCAGGTTCAGCCGCGCGTCGAGCAGGCTGCGCACCCGCAGGCCGGGCAAGGCGCAGGCATCGGCGAGCTGGGCCTGCAGCATCCACACCGCGTCCGCTAGAATCGGCGGCAACGGCGCGGCGGCGAGCCCGCCGCCGCAGACGTACTCAAACACCAACAGCCGCATGCCGCCCTCCCTGGAGCCGATCCCGGTGCTCGATCTCAAGGGCGGGATCGTGGTGCGCGCCGCCGGCGGCGACCGCCGCCGCTATCCGCCGCTGGCCAGCCCGCTCGCCGGCGGACGCAGCGATCCGGCGAGCGTGGCCAGCGCGCTGCTCGCGCTGGCGCCGTTCCGCCGCTTTTACCTCGCCGACCTCGACGCCATCGCCGGAACCGGCGACCACGACGAGGCGGTGCGCGCGCTCGTGCGCGCGCACCCCGGCGTCGAGTGGTGGCTCGATCGCGGCGCGCGCGATCCTGCCGCGTGCGCGCATCTGCCGGTCGTGCCGGTGATCGGCAGCGAGAACCTCGCCGCGGACTGCCCGCCCCCGGCCGGCGCGGACTGGATCCTGTCGCTGGACTTCCGCGCGGACCGGCGACTGGGCGCGGCGGCCTGGCTCGAGGACGCGCGCCGCTGGCCGGAGCGGGTCATCGTCATGAGCCTGGACCGCGTCGGCGCGCGCCGCGGCCCGGATCTGGCACGGCTCGCGCGGCTGCGCGCGCAGGCGCCCGAGCGCCGCTGGTACGCGGCGGGCGGCGTGCGCGACGCCGCCGATCTCGAACGCCTGGCCGCCGCCGGTGCGAGCGGCGTACTGCTCGCCTCGGCCTTGCACGATGGCCATCTCGGGCCCGCGACGCTGCGCCCGTACCTGTCGGGGCCGGCCTGAATCCTCGCTCGCGCGTCGCCTATTTGTGGGCCGCGAAAGGATGGGCGACGGTATCTTTCTTGGCCACCACCTCGGAAGCCTTGGGCTCGCCCGCGACGGCGCGCTGGATCGCCAGCTTGGTCGCCTGGTAGTTGTAGTCCTGGATCTTGTTGTCGTCGGAGGCTTCCCAGTGGATGAACACGCCGACGCAGATGAACACGTCGTCGGCCTCGTTGCCCGGGATGGTGCCGTCCTGCACGCTGTCGGCCACCGCCATGGCCACGGCGCGCTGCGCGGGACCGAACATCTGCACGGCCTGCTTGGCGCCCTTGATGGTGACCTTGTTGAACATCATGGTGTTCGGCTTGCACGGCAGATTGGGCGCGACCACGGCCAGCAGACTGGTGAAACCGTCCTTGTTGTTCACCAGCCCCTGGCAGAAGGCGGCCTCCGCTGCGCTGCCGCGCGGGCCCATGATCAAGTCGATGTGGGCGACCTCGTTGCCTTCGCCCACCAGGGCCTCGCCCACCAGGACGCGATTGATTTTTGCCATTGTCTTCTCCTTGGTTGGAATCGACCCGGTTACCACGCCGCGAGCGGCGGACGCCGAGTCGTCCGTACGCCGCTCGTCGCGCGGCCCGAAACCGAGCCAGCGCATGATTCTTTCCAGCGCGCTCATCGCGGCTGCGCTCCCCTGGCGCGCGCGGCGGGGACGTTCTCCAGGTACGCCGCCAGCGCCGTGGCCACCGCGAGATCGGCGCTCGTGCCGGGATTGATCCCGCCGCGTTTCAAGCGCCGGTCGAAGGTTTCGAGCGCGGCGCGCGCCGAGCGTTCGTCGGCCTGCGCCAGCCGCGCGCGCAGCGCGCCAGCCGCACGGCGCAGGGCCGCCGCGCGCCGCGCGCCGTGCTTGCGCCGCACGTGACTGTCCGGGTAGGCGGCCAGAAACGCGAGATAGACTTCGACCAGCGCCGCGTCCGGGCGCGCGCCGCGGGCGCGCGCCGCGTGCCAGGTCGGCAGGCCCAAGTCCCACACCGAGGCGTAGTCGCTGACGTACTGGCGCGCGACGAGATCCTCGCGCGCCGCCTCGGCCATGGCTTGCCGCAAGCCGATCTGCGGCGTTTGCCGCACGTCGTGGCGCGCACGGCGTCCCAGGCCGGCGGGATTGGCCAGCACGATCGCGCGATAGGCCAGCGCCGCGTCCTCGCGATCGAGCGCGGCGAGCACGCGGGACAGCGCCGCGCGCAGCGGTTCGCCGCGCCGTCGGCGCTCGGCCGCCGCCAGCAAGGGCGCGGCCAGCAGCACGATGCCGAGATTGGTGTTGCAGCCCACCGCGGCGCGCGTGGCGCGCACCGCCGCGAGGATGCGCGCGCCCACCCCGGCGCCGACGGCGCACAGGGGCTGCGCGGCGGCTCGGGCACTGTCCAGAAAATCCTCGGCGCGCATGCCGTGGCCGGGCGAGGCGAGACTCACGTTGCCGGGCTTGAAACTCTCCACGTCCAGGCGGCAGGCCGCGAGGAACGCACGCTCGAGTCGCTCGCGCATCGCGGGCGGCTCGTGCGCCACGGCAACCGGCGCGCCGCTCACCGGCGCACCTCGCGATTGAGAGGACGGCACCAGCATCGCCGTGAGCGGACGCGCGCCTCCCGCTGTAGGCTCGGCATCCTGCCTCGCCAACAGCCCGGCC
>JADGHB010000009.1 GCA_019689635.1 Nevskia sp.
ATCCGCCGCCGAGCTGCGGCGGGAGCTGGATCGCGGACAGGCCGGGCACCGGCGAGCCGACGCGTCCCACTTGGCCGGCGTTCTGCGGCGTGATGATGTTCGGGTGCTTCTCGTAGAAATCGTTGTTGACGAAGTCGTAGAAATACAAGAGCCGGCCGAAGGCGCCGAAGTCACCCCAGGTCAGCGTCAGATCGGAGGTGACCTTGGCCGGCGCCTGGAATATGGTGCCCTTGTGATAGTTCAGGTCGCCATCGTCGTGCGCCATCGAGTAGGCGCCCGGTACCTGTGCGAGCCGCGCGGCGGGATAGGACTGCGTGCGGAACACTCCCTGGCAGTCCTGGTAGTAAATGGTGCCGGCCGAGCCTTGGCCGGTGTTGCACACGTTGCGGTCGAGATCGGCTTTGCCGATCAGGTTCACGTTGCGGCCCTGGGTGCGCAGACCGATGCCTGCCGTGAACGTGGTGTTGAGCACGCCGTGCAGGGCTTCGCCGTCGCCCGGCACGGGCACGTCGAACTCGATCGCGGACGCCGACAATACCGGTGCCAGCAACAGCACGAGCGCGAAGACGCGCGTGACGGTCCCTGAGACCCTATTTTCCATGCTCCCTCCGTGGCGCCGCAGCAGGCAGGCGGCGCGGAAAATTCGATGAGTGTTGGCGTTGCCGCGATGATGCCGCGCAGCGGTTTGCCGCTCAAGACCGCCGCGCCGCCGCGCGCTGTCGCCGTCGTCAAAGCGGCGGGTGCGGTCGCTTACAATGACGGCCCGGCCGCCACGGCCGTACCCGTCATCGCCCTTTCTCGCGTGGACTCCGACGACGCCAGCAAGCCCGGCCTGCGCGCGCTCAAGACGCGGCCGCTGGAGCGCAATATCGCGCTGACCAAGCTGGGTCTGGGCGCCGGCACGCAAATCGTGGCGCACTCCATCGCCAACGTCTTCCGCGGTCGCGTCGCGCGCGGCGCGGCGGACCGGCGCTTCTACGCGCAGCAAGCGCAGGTGCTGGCCGACGAGCTCGGGCGGCTCAAAGGCAGCGTGATGAAGGCCGGCCAGATGCTTTCGCTCTACGGCCAGTATTTCCTGCCGGAGGAGGCGGTGGCCGTACTCTCCGCGCTGCAGGACGACACGCCCGCGGTGGACTGGACGCTGATCGAGCCGGTGCTGCGCGCGAGCCTCGGCGCGCGGCTGGCCGAGCTGGAAATCGAGGAGCGTCCGCTCGCCGCCGCCTCGCTCGGTCAGGTGCACCGCGCGCGGCGCCGCGCCGACGGACTGTCGCTGGTGGTCAAGGTGCAGTATCCCGGCGTCGCACAGGCGATCGACAGCGACATCCGCACGCTCTCCCGTCTGTTGCTGCTGACGCGCCTGGCGCCGAAAGAGCTGGACCTCGCGCCGGTGTTCGCCGAGGTGCGCGAGATGTTGCATCGCGAAGTGGATTACCGCGCCGAGGCGCGCTTCACCGAGGAATACGCGCGGCGCCTGGCGGACGATCCGCGCTTCGTCGTGCCGCGCGTGCTGCGCGAATATTCCAACGGCCAGGTCTTGACCACCACGTACGAGGCCGGGCTGTCGCCGCGCCACGAACGAATCGCGGGTTTGTCCCAGGCGCGGCGCAACCGTCTGGGCGAGGCGTTCGTCGATCTGTTCCTCACCGAGTTCTTCGACTGGCGCATCATCCAGAGCGACCCGCACTTCGGCAATTACCGGATCAGGATCGGCGAGGGTGCCCAAGACCGCATCGTGCTGCTGGATTTCGGCGCCACCCGGCGCTTCGAGCCGCGCTTCGTGGAGGCTTACCGCGAGATCGTACGCGGCGCTGTGCACGACGACCGCGAACAGATCCTGCGCGGTGCGCAAGCCATCGGCCTGATGCAGACGGGTTTCCCGGAGCCGGTGCTTAAGGCATTTGCCGAGCTGTGCCAGCTGATCGTGGAACCGTTTCGCCTGCCCGACGATCCGCGCGTGCCGCCGGGCTTGTTCAATACCCGCGGCGAATACCGCTATGGGGTCAGCGATCTGCCGATGCGCGCCGCCGGCGTGGCCGCGCGCAACGCGCTGTCGCGCTATTTCCGCGTGCCGCCGCGCGAGATCGTGTTCCTGCATCGCCGTCTGGCCGGCGTGTTCATCATGCTCGCGACACTGGGCGCGGAGCTGAATGCCCGTTCGCGTTTGCTGCGCAGCCTGGATCCGGCGACGGGGCGTTGAGGCTCCCTTGGCGCGGTTGCGGTTTTTTCGGTAGCATCGGCGAACCATCGCTGACCGGCGACCGCCGGCAGCCGCCATAACCCTGCGAGGAGAGCATCCGCATGAAAAAAGCATTCTGGTTCCTTTGCGCTGCGGTTCTGGGCTTGTCCGCCCAGCAGGCGGCGGCCAAGGTGTCGCCGGAGGAGGCGTCTCATCTGGGCAAGGATCTGACGCCGATCGGAGCCGAGAAGGCAGGCAGCAAGGACGGCGTCATTCCCGCATGGACCGGCGGCATTCCCAGGCACGGCGCCTTGTCGGGCGAGTATCCCAACCAGCCGACAATCGACGGCGACAAGCCGCTGTTCACCATCACCCACGACAACTATCAGAAGTATGCCAACGAGCTCACCGCCGGCCACAAGGAACTGCTGCGGCGCTTCGCCGACTACAAGATGGTCGTCTATCCGACGCGCCGCACGGTGTCGTTCCCGGACTTCATCTACAAGGCGACTTTCGCCAATGCCGCCACCTGCACCCTGGAGGGCACCGATGTCCTGGACAATTGCAAGCTCGGCTTTCCCTTTCCGATTCCGAAGACCGGCGCCGAGATCATCTGGAACCACAAGCTGAAATGGCGCGGCAACGCAGTGCAGCGCTACAACAACCAGTTCATCGTGCAGCCGTCGGGTGATTATCAACACACCAAGATCCTGGAGCAGGTCAAGTTCTACTACGCCAACACCGAACATCCCGTGGAAATGAAGGCGGGCCAGGGCGAGTATCTGCGCTACCTGTCGCAGACGTTGTCGCCGCCGCGACTGGCCGGCACCTTCATCCTGGTGCATGACAAGATTGGCACCGGCGACGCCGGGCGTCAGGCTTGGCTTTACAGCCCCGGCCTGAAGCGCATTCGCCGCGCGCCGACGGTGCAGTACGACAATCCCTACGAGGGCACCGACGGCAACCAGTTCTACGATCAGGTGGACATATTCAACGGCGCGCTCGACCGTTACACCTGGAAGATCGTCGGCAAGAAGGAGATGTACCTGCCGTACAACTCCGACAAGATTGCCGGCAACACGATCCAATACAAAGATCTCATTCGCCCGCATCACTTGAACCAGGATCTGCCGCGCTACGAGCTGCACCGCTACTGGATCGTGGAGGCCGACCTCAAGCCCGGCATGAGCCACACCTTCAAGCGGCGCGTGTTCTACGTGGACGAGGACTCCTGGAACATCGAGGCGGTCGATTGTTACGACAATAAAGACCAGCTCTACAAGTTCCAGGAAGGTCACCTGATCACCGCCTCCAACATCCAGGCGGCGACCACGGTGCCGGAGGTGATCTACGACTTCTTCTCCGGCCGCTACTTCATCACCGCGGCGTTCAACGAGGACAAGCCTTACGACCTCACCGTGAACTGGCCGGACGACTACTTCACCGCGGCCCAGGTGCAGAAGCGCACCACCCGCTAAGCGGCATGGGTTAAACTCGGCGGCCGCCGGAGCGATCCGGCGGCCGCTTTCTTTCTGCGAGCGCGAGCGTGGACGAATCGAAAAACCCTCTTCCCGACGATGATCGGCCGGTGAGCTGGTGGCAAACGATCGGCAGCGTGCTGTCCGCGTTCATGGGCGTGCAGAGCAGCAAGAACCGCGCGCGCGACTTTCAGCGCGGCAGCCCGATCCGCTTCATCGTCGTGGGCGTGGTGATGACGGCGCTATTCGTGCTGACGGTGTGGCTGGCGGTGAGATTCGCCCTGCACGCGGCTGGTGCGTAAGGCGTGACCGCGTGTCGCACGACGGCGGTCGCGCGCAAGAAAAAGGCGGCGGGTGTGCCCCCGCCGCCGAAGCCCCCAGTGTCCAACTCCCCTTGTATCCCTTGTAACGAACCTGCCTGAAGAGACTCTATGGGCTGGTCAAACTCGCGCGGGTCAGTCTTGGTCTTTGCTGCAAGCCCCCAGCCACTTGCCGCTGATCTGTCCTTCCATCACGTAATCGCCGCCGAGGCTAGGACTGCTGCCCTCGCTGTGTATCTTGCCGGCGTAGGCGCTATCGCCATTCATCACCACGTCGATGGTGGTATGCGAGGTACCGCCTTTGTCCTTGCACAAGAATTCGCCGTGGAAGGTATTGCCCGACCAGTCCGATTTCTGCATCTGGCAGTTCTTGTCTTTGTCGAATTGCGGATGATCGTACTTGGCCGCCTGCTCGGGCGTCACGCAGTGCTTGTAAGTGTGCGGCGCGCTCCAGTCCGGTATTTTCATGCCGTGTTTTTGCATCTCGGCCAGCGCTTCCGGCGGGATCTGCGGCCCGCCCTTGGTGAAATTCATCTGGCTGGTGTCCTCCCACAAGCCGGGCTTGACATGAGTCCCCGCCGAGACGGCGAGGGGCAGGGTCACGGCGGAAACGGCGAACAATCCCATGAGTTTGCGCATCGAAGACTCCCCGGTCGGTGTAAGCGCTGCCTAAGGATACGGCAAGCGCGAGACAAAAGCGCCAACCGGGTCGCAGTCCGCACGCAAGCCCAAGTCACCGTTCGGTTTCGCGCAGTCGCTTGAGTTGGTAAATCATCTCCAACGCCTGGCGCGGGGTGAGTTCGTCCGGATCGACTTGATCCAGCACCCGCAAAGCCGGCGAGTCCAGAGGCGGGGTGAATAGCGGCAGCTCCGGTTGCGCGGGGTCGGGCCGCGTCGAGCGACCGCGCTCCAGTTCGGCGAGGACGGCGCGCGCACGGGCGATGACCGGCGCGGGCACGCCGGCGAGGCTGGCGACGTGCAGGCCGTAGCTGCGGTTGGCGGCGCCTTCCTGGACGCGATGCAGGAAGACGAGCCGCTCGCCGCGTTCGTCGCGGTATTCGGCGGCGTCGAGATGCAGATTGGCCACGCCCTCCATTTCCTGCGCGAGCGCGGTCAGCTCGAAGTAGTGGGTGGCGAACAGCGTCAGCGCGCGGGTTTGCGTCGCCAGGTGTTCCACGACGGCGCGCGCCAGCGCCAGGCCGTCGTAGGTCGAGGTGCCGCGACCGATCTCGTCGAGCAGCACCAGGCTGCGCGCGCTCGCGTTGTGCAGGATGTTGGCGGTCTCGCTCATCTCGACCATGAAGGTCGATTGCGCCCGGGCGAGATCGTCGGCGGCGCCGATGCGGGTGAAGATGCGGTCGAGCGCGCCGATGCGCGCTTCCTCGGCTGGCACGAAGCTGCCGGCCCAGGCCATGAGCGCGATCAACGCGGTCTGGCGCATGTAGGTGCTCTTGCCGCCCATGTTGGGCCCGGTGATCACCAGCAGGCGGCGTTCGGGATTCAGCTCCAGGTCGTTGGGTACGAAGGGCTCGGAGCGGGTCTGCTCCACCACCGGATGACGGCCGCCGCGGATCGACAGGCCCGGCGTTGGGGCCAGTTGCGGCCGGCAATAGCGGCAGGTTTCCGCGCGCTCGGCGAAACAGGCCAGCACGTCCAGTTCGGCGATCGCCGAGGCCGTTTCCTGGAGCGGCGCGAGCTGTCCGATCAGCCGTTCGAGCAGGGCGTCGTAAAGCTGCTTTTCGCGCCAAGCGGCGCGTTCGCGCGCCGACAGCACCTGATCCTCGAAGCGCTTGAGTTCCTCGGTGATGTAGCGCTCGGCGTGGGTCAGCGTCTGCCGGCGCGTGTAGTCCGCTGGAATCCTGGCGGCATGGGCTTTACCCGCTTCGAGGTAATAGCCGTGCACGCGGTTGTAACCGACTTTGAGCGTGTCGATGCCGGTCCGGGCGCGTTCGCGCGCTTCCAGCTCGGCGAGAAAATCGTCGGCATGATTCGTCAGCCGGCGCAGCGCGTCGAGTTCGGGATCGAAGCCGTCGCGGAACACGCCGCCGTCCTTGAGCGCGAGCGGCGGCTCGTCGGCCAGCGCCTGACGCAGGTGGCCGGCGAGTTCACGGTGATCGCCGAGCCGCGCGCGCAATTCCAGCAACAGCGGCGCCGCCGTCTCCGCGAGCGCCGCCTGCACGATGGGCAAAGCGGCAAGACTGTGGGCCAGCCCCGCGAGGTCGCGCGGCCGCGCCGAGCGCAGCGCCACGCGCGCCAGGATGCGTTCGATGTCCGCGACACCGCGCAGCGCTTCGCCCAGCGCCCGCCAGGCACCGCGGTCGATCAATTCGGCGACCGCATCGTGGCGGCGGCTCACGATGGCTGCGTCGCGTAGCGGCCGCGCCAGCCAGCGGCGGAGCTGGCGGCTGCCCATCGCGGTCGCGCAGCGATCGAGGACTGCGGCCAGCGAGTGCTCGGCGGCGCCGGACAGCGAGCGCTCGATTTCCAGATTGCGCCGCGTGGCCGGGTCCAGCAACAGCGCCTCGGACGTCGATTCCACGCGGATGCCGAACAGATGCGCCAGCGAAGTTTTCTGCGTCTCCTGCACGTACTGCAGCAGCGCGCCGGCCGCGCCCAGCGCGGCGGACAGCGCCTCGGCGCCGTAGCCGCGCAGATCGGCCACGCCGAACTGTTCGCACAGCCGGTGTCGCGCCGATGCCGGATCGAACTGCCAGCGCGGCCGCGCCGGGCCGGGGAACGCACCGGGCGGCTCATAGTCTTCCGGTCGCAGCAGCTCGCTCGGCTGAAGCCGGTGCAGCTCGGCTTCCCAGTCGGCGCGCGATGCGGTTTCCAGCACCGCGAAGCGGCCCGAGGACAGTTCCAGCCACGCCAGGCCATAACGGATGGCGTGCGCCTCGCCCAGCGTGCAGGTGGCGGCCAGCAGGTTCTGGCGGCGTGGATCGAGCAGGGCTTCGTCGGTGGCGGTGCCTGGCGTCACCACGCGCACCACTTCGCGGCGCACCGGTCCCTTGTCGATGCCGACTTCGCCGATCTGCTCGGCGATCACCGCCGACTCGCCCGCCGCCAGCAGGCGCGCGAGGTATTGCTCCAGCGCATGATGCGGCACGCCCGCCATCGGGATCGGCGCGCCGGCGGATTCGCCGCGCCGGGTCAAGGTGATGTTGAGCAGCCGGGCAGCCTTGCGCGCGTCCTCGTAGAACAACTCGTAGAAATCGCCCATGCGGAACAGCACGAGCTGATCGGGGTATTGCGCCTTGATCGCCAGGTACTGCTGCATCAGCGGCGTGTGCGCGGAGAAATCCGCGCCTGCCGGCGGCGAGGGAGGACTGGCGGGGGGAATGCCGGCTGCGTGCATCGGAGTTTGGTGCGCCGAGCTTATACTGAGCGCCTATTATCGCCGGTCGAGCATTTTCGTGAGCGCAGATTCCTCCGCGGACTGGACGCCCGAAAGCTGGCGCGCCAAGCCGGCCCTGCAGCAGCCCGAGTATCCGGATGCCGCGGCGCTCGCGGCCGCGCTGGACGAGCTGCGTCGCTTGCCGCCGCTGGTGACTTCCTGGGAGGTCAACGCGCTCAAGCGCGAGCTGGCCGAGGCGCAGGAAGGCCGTCGCTTCGTGCTCCAGGGCGGCGACTGCGCCGAGAGCTTCGCCGACTGCGAGCCGGACCATATCGCCGGACGGCTCAAAATCCTGCTGCAGATGAGCCTGGTGCTGGTGCACGGTCTCAAGCGGCGGGTGGTGCGCATCGGCCGCTTCGCCGGCCAGTACGCCAAGCCGCGCTCCTCCGACACCGAAACTCGCGCGGGCGTGACCTTGCCGAGCTATCGCGGCGATCTGGTCAACGCGCCGGAATTCACGCCGGCGGCGCGCGCGCCGGACCCGTGGCGCTTGCTGGAGGGGCACAAGCGCTCGGCGCTGACGCTCAACTTCGTACGCGGCTTGATCGACGGCGGCTTCGCCGACTTGCACCATCCCGAGTACTGGAATCTCGCCTGGGTGCAGCACTCCCCGCAGGCCGCGGAATACCAGCGGCGCGTCGCGGCCATCGGCGAGTCGCTGCGCTTCTTCGAGACGCTAGCCGGGCAGACCCTGGCGGACTTGACGCGCGTGGAGTTCTACACCGGGCACGAGGCGCTGCTGTTGTGCGCGGAGGCGGCGCAGACGCGCCAGGTGCCGCGTCAGTCCGGCTGGTGGAATCTTGCGACCCATTTCCCCTGGATCGGCATGCGCACCGCGCAACTCGAAGGCGCGCACGTGGAATACATGCGCGGCATCCGCAACCCGATCGGCATCAAGATCGGCCCGCAGATGACGCCGGACTGGTTGCTCGCGCTGTGCGAGGTCCTCAATCCGGACGACGAACCCGGCCGGCTGTGCTTGATCCATCGCATGGGCGCGGCGCAGGTCGAGAGCCATCTGCCGCCCTTGCTCGAAGCGGTGCGCCGGGCCGGACGTCGCGTGCTGTGGGTGTGCGATCCCATGCACGGCAACACCCGCACCGTCGGCAACGGCTACAAGACACGCGCCTTTTCCGACATCTCGCGCGAGCTGGAGGCGTCCTTTGCCGTCCACGCCGCTTGCGGCACGCGACTCGGCGGCGTGCACCTGGAGCTGACCGCGGAGGATGTCACCGAATGCCTGGGCGGCGCGCGCGACCTCGGCGAGCAGGACCTGGCGCGCGCTTACCGCTCCACGGTCGATCCGCGCTTGAACTACGAGCAAGCCCTCGAACTGGCGTTGAAGATCGCCGCGATGGGATGAGCGGGATGGCCGGCGCGCCTTGCCGAGCGCGCTGGCCCATGCTCCGCGCAGTCCCGCCATTCGTCCGCCATGAACTGCCGTTCACGGATGGTGTGGATCCTGGATATGTCGTCAGCTCTGCTGCCGGCTGCCGTTGGTCGGCGCGCACGGCTCCAGCCCATGGGATCGAATAGTTTTTCGGCCACGGGGCTTGAGCCCCAGAACCGGAAAAACTTCAGGAGTCCCTGCATGCGTTCGATCCCGAAATCGATTTCCGCCGCCGGCCTTGCCGCCTGTCTGACGATGCCGGGGCTGGCTTTCGCCACGACTGCGACCGGAAGCCTCACGGTGACCGCCACCGTGACCACGGCCTGCAGCATCGTCGCGCTGCCGCTCGCGTTCGGCAATTACGACCCCACTTCGAGCACCGATCTCAACGGTTCGACCACCGCGACGTTGACGTGTACGCCCGGGACCGCGTACAAGATCGGCATGGACGCCGGTGCGGGCAGCGGGGCGACGGTCACGCTGCGCAAGATGACCAGCGGCAGCAACACGCTCAATTACAAACTCTTCCGGGATTCTGCGCGGACCCTGAATTGGGGCAATACCCCCGGGACCGATACCCTGGATGGCACTGCCACACTATTGACGACGCTCATCAACATTTACGGCACCATTCCGAACAGCCAGGCCGTCAGCGCGGGTGCCTATACGGACACCGTGACGGTCACCGTGACCTATTGAGGCCTGTGCCGGATTCATGAACCTCGTTCGCACCTTCTTTTGCGGAGCCGCGCTGCTGGTGTGTGGCGCCGCGCCGGCCGGCGGGTTCAGCGTGGACCCGGTTCACCTCGAATTGCAGGCCGGTGCGGCCACCACCTCGCTCAAGGTGACCAACAACGCGGATCAAGCCGAGCTGTTGCAGGTCACGGTCTTGCGCTGGGCGCGGCAAGACGGTTCGGACGTCTATCAGACGGAGCCGGGCGCCGTGGTGACGCCCCCGATGTTCCGCCTGGCGCCGCGGGGCGGCAGTCAGGTGGTGCGCATCGGGTTCAACCACCCGCCGGGGGATGGCATCGGCCGCGCCTGGCGCGTGATGGTGGAGGAGGTGCCGGAAAACTCGCCCGTTGCGCCGGTCTCGACCGTCAATCTGCGCCTGCGGATGAGTTTGCCGCTCGTTTTGCAGCCTTCCCGGCCAAAACACGCGCTGCACTGGGCCTTATGGCGAGGGGAGCGTTCTCTGCGACTGAGTGCCGACAACCAGGGTAATGTCGTCGAGCGTATCGACGAGCTGCCGCTGTCGGCCATCGCCGGCCAGCCGACCTACTGCGCGCAGGCCGGGCCGATTTACCTTTTCCCCGGGGAAACTCAAGAATTGACCTTGCCCGTCCACACCGATCACCCACCGTCCAGCGCGGTGAAACTGCTCGTCCAAGGCACGCCGCCCGCGTCCGCCGCCGAGCTGGTGTTGCGTGCGCAATGAGCGTTGGCTTTTTCTTGTCCTGCTCCTGATCTCCGCCTCCTCCTTCGGTCAGGAAGCCGGTGCCTGGTTTCCGGCCTCGCCTTGCTCCGCCGAAGCGCCGGCGGTGATCGCGCCCTTGGGCGGTCGCGCCGTGCTGTCCGTGCATTTCCAACCCGACCAACCGCCACGCGAGGTCATGTTGTGGCGCGGCCTCGACGGCGTCTGGCGCGTGCCCCTTGCGGAATGGCAGCGCTGGACACGGCGCGCGCCGCCGCGCGTGGAAACGGGGCGCGATGGCAGCCGCTGGGTCCCGCTGGAACCCGGGCCCGAACTGGGGCTGCGTCTGGACGTGTGCACCTCCGAGCTGTGGGTGGATCCGGAGCCGCGCCGGCAGCAATCGATCGAGCTGACGCATCCTTATGCGCCGCCGCCGCTGAGCCGCGCCGGGTACGGGGGGTTCCTCAACCTCGACGCCGAATATGGCGGGTACGGCGGCAGCGCTGATTACTCCAGCCTGTTCGATTTGGGAGCCTTCGTTCCCGGTGGCAGCGGTCGCAGCGGCTGGCTCATCGGTCGCCACGGCACGCGGCGGCTGGACAGTGCCTGGCTCGTGGACGAGCCGGGCGCAGCGCAACGGCTGCGGTTGGGCGATGCGATCACGCATGGCGCCGACTGGGAGTCCGCGGTGCGCTTTGGCGGTGTGCAGTGGGGGACGGATTTCAGCCTTCAGCCGGATCGCGTCACCTTCCCGCTGCCGACCCTGTCCGGGGCCGCAGCGTTGCCCAGCACCGCGCAACTCTATCTCAACGGCCAGCGACTGGCGCAGCAGTCGTTGCAGCCGGGGCAATTCCAGTTCGTCGGAGTGCCGGTCATCACCGGTGCCGGCGAGTTGAGCCTGACCGTGCGCGATTCCTTGGGGCGGCTGCAGACCGTGACTCAGCCGTTCTACGCCTCGCCGAGGCTTTTGGCGCCCGGCCTCGATGCTTACAGCCTCGAAGCGGGGTTCCTGCGCGAAAACTATGCGAGTGCGGGTGATCGCTATACGCAGCCCTTGGCAGGCGCGGTTTTCCAGCACGGTTTCAGCGGTAACCTGACCGGACTCGCGCGCGCTGCGGCGGCACCGCAGCGCCAGTTGCTCGGCACGGAAGCCGACGTCTTGCTCGGAACCTTCGGCGTGGTGACGCTCGCCACCGGTGCCGCGCGTACCGAGGCGGGTTGGGGCGGCATGGCGCTGTTGGCCTTCGAGCGCATCGCCGAGCCCTTCAGCTTTGCCCTGCGCCGCCAGTTCGCCAGCCGCAACTACGGCGATCTCGGTCGTGGTCCGGGTCTGCTGCACTTCTCCGATACGCTGCGGCTGTCCTACGACACGGGCCGTGCCGGGAGCGGGAGCCTGCTCTATATCTCCGAGCAACCGTGGGGCAGCGACGGAGCGCGCCTGCTCGGCCTGGCGTACGACGTGCAAGCCTGGCCGGGCATCCAGGCTTACGCGAGCTGGCTGCATCCGCTCAACCGCCTGGGCGGTGACAGCCTGGTGCTCGGACTGGCCTTCGCGCTGGGTCCCGGCAACACCGCCAGTGCGCAGTGGACCGAGGATGATCGTGGCGCTGGACCCCGCGCCTCCTTCCAACACGCCCCGCCAGGCCCGCTCGGTTGGTCCTGGTCCGCGGCGACCGATCAACGTCCCGGGGGAACGCGCCAGGCGCAGGTGCAATAGGCAACGGAGCGCGGCACCCTGTCCGGTGGCTGGGTCGGCTATGCCGGTCATGGCGCAGCCGCGGCGGGCGTCCAGACCGGACTCGCGCTGCTCGACGGCCAGACCTACTGGACGCGACCGGTGCAGAACAGTTTCGCGGTCGTCGATGCCGGCGCGCCCGGTGTTCCGGTGTTCCGCGAGAATCAGCCGGTGGGTGCCACCGGCGCGGATGGCCGTCTGCTGGTGCCGGACTTGATCGCTTATAGTCCCAACCGGCTGAGCATCGATGACCGGACCCTGCCGATCCGCGACCGCGTCGACGAAACGACGGTCAGCGTGGTGCCTCCCGCTGGCGCTGGCGTTCCACTGCGCTTTGCGGTCGAGACGATCCCGGAGCTCGAACTGCACTTGCTCGACGCGCGGGGCCGACCGGTGCCGGCGGGCGCACGCCTGGCGCTCGACGGGCAGCCGTTGCCTCTGCCCGTCGGCTACGATGGTCTGGTGTACGCGCACATCGGCGAAGGTTGGCACCGCCTCGACGCCCGCTGGGCGGACGGCGCCTGTACCGCGCGGCTGCGTGTGGCCGGCGCCACCACCACGCTCGGACGCTGCCAGTGATGGCCAAACGAGGGCGTGTGATGTTCCTGGCGGCCGGACTTGCCGCAAGCGCAGGCGCTTGGGGACAGACTTGCGACGTGAGCAGTCCGACGCTTGCCTTTGGCGTTTACAGCCCGCTGGCGGTCACGCCTTCGAGAGTCAGCACCACGGTGACGGTGACTTGCCGCGCCACGCTGGCGCTTCTCATCAGTTACCGAATTCTCTTGTCGGCGGGCAACTCGGGCAACGTGCAGGACCGGTGGATGGCATCCGGCACGAACCGTCTCCGATACAACCTTTATACCGACCCGAGCTATAGCACGGTGTGGGACAACACCAACGGGGTCACCGGAACGATCCTGTTGACCTTGCTACTGCTCAACGGTTCGGACACGAAGATCATTTACGGGAATATCCCCGCCCAGCAATTCGTGCCAGCCGCGACTTACACCGATTCGCTCCTGATCACGATCAGTTATTGATCCGGCTCTGTGACGCCAGTCTGATTTCGCGCCTCCCGGTTCGGGCAAAGGCAACGGTGGTGGGTTAGCATGCGCGTGACCGTTGCCAGCGGGAGTAGCGATGCGCAGTGGACTTAAGATCCTTGTCGCGTGCGCAGCATTCGGATTGTTGGCGATCGGCACTTGGCGTCTATGGATCGTGCGCGGTACGTCGATGGCGCAGGACCGTTACGACTACGCCGCCGCGTTCGAAAACCTCAGGGCGGTGGACCGGACGCCCATCGTCGAAATCCCCGCCATCGCCGGCAAGACGCCGGAGGAGCTGCGCGCGCTGCTCGGCGCACCGGAGATCTGCGAGACCACGCGGTACTCCAGCCGCTGCCGCTATTCCCCAGGCCAGACCGAGGTAGTGTTCATCGACGGCAGGGCGGACTGGATCACGGTCGCCGACTTCGGCGAGACGCCGTTTGCACCGCAAGCCCTGATGCGCCTGGGCTTGCCGCAAGCGCCGCCCGTCGCGCGCGACGCGGAACAGATGCAGTGGAGCGAGCTGGCCGGATTGAAGCGCGTGCAGCTCGTCGGCGACGGCAAACGCATCGAGTTCGCACGTGTCAAAGCGCGCACCGATTGAACGGCTGGCCTTCGCCTGCGCGCTGGGCTGCGCCCTTGTCGGAGCGGCACCAGCCGCGACCGTCGGTGCCGCTGACGTTGACGCCCCTTTCACGAAAGCGTTCGGGCCCGGATTGCACCTGCTGCGCATCACGCCAGCCGGTGCGGACGTGACGCCGGGCAGCCAGATCGTGCTCGCTTTCGACCGGCCGGTGGTGTCGCTCGGTCGCATGGAGCGCAAAGCCGAGGAAATTCCGGTAACGGTCGCGCCCGCTGTGGACTGCGGCTGGCGCTGGCTCGATCCGCAGACGCTGGCCTGCCAGCTCCCGGAGGAACGTCCGTTGCAGCCGGCCACGCGCTACACGATCACGGTGCGGCCGGAGTTCGTCACCGAGAACGGCGAGAAGCTCGCGCGCGGGACGACGCACAGCTTCGTCACCCAGCGGCCGGTGTTGCAATATGCCGGCGTCTCGTCCTGGGCGGCGCCGGGCGTGCCAGTGTTGCGGCTGCATTTCAGCCAGCCGGTGACGGCGCCGTCGGTGGAGGCGAGCCTGGACTTCGACGGCCGCCCTGCACAAGCGCGAGCCGACGTGCATGACGAGCGGACGCCGTACTACGTTCCTGGAAGCGGCGAAGCACGGCGCATGTGGCTGGTGCAGCCGCAGGAGGAGCTGCCCGCCGACCGCGAGGTCGCGCTGCGGGTCAAGCCCGGCCTCGTTTCCGCGCTGGGTACCGAGAGAAGCGTCGAACGCCGCGTCGCCGCCAGGCTCCACACGTTCGCGCCGCTCGAGTTTCTCGGCATCCGCTGCCGGCTCGCCGGCGGCGAAGGCAAAGCGCTGCTGATTGCGCCGGGGGAGCTGCCGCAGCAGAACTGCGATCCGCTGTCCGGTGCGAGCTTGTCGTTCTCCGCGCCGGTGCCGGTGGCTGAGATCAAGCGTGCGCTCAAGCTCACGCCCGATCCTTTCGCCGGCCGCAAGGACGATCCCTGGGCCGAGCTTTCCGATAACCTCGGCCTGGCCACCGACAACCGCGGCGGCGCGGTCTATGAAGTGCATCTGCCGTTCACGCCCAAGGCCAGCGCCGAATACCGCGTCACAGGCGAAGCCGGGTTGAAAGACGTCTTCGGCCGTACCCTGAAGGAGCGCTGGCAGGCGAGCTTCCGCACCGGCCATCGCGCACCCGCGTTGCACCTCACGCACAAGGTGGCGGTGCTGGAGCAGGGCGTGGAATCCGAAGTGCCGGCGATCGTCACCAACCTGCCTTACCTCGATGCCGACTATGCTCGCCTCACGGCAGGCGGGGCGGAGCACGGCCACACGCGCGTGCCGATCGCGTCGGTTCCCGATCTCGCCTACGCCGTGCCGCTGGGCGTGCGGCAGATGCTGGACGGCGCTTCGGGTGTCGTCGCGGGCACGCTGACCGCGCCGCTCAAGCTCGCGCGCGACGACGAGCAGGACGAAGGCGAGGACACCGGGGCCGAAGACAAAAGCGGTGCTAGGCATTTCTTCGCCGAGGTCACGCCCTGGCAGGTGCACGTCAAGCTCGGCCACTACGACACGCTGGTGTGGGTGACCGAGTTCGCCACCGGCGCACCCGTGGCGGGCGCCCAAGTGCAGATCTTTCCGGCAAAGCGCGGCGAATGGCAGGCGGTTTCCGAGCCGGCCGGCCCCGACCCTGCGCCCGCCGTCGCGCGAACCGACGCCGAGGGCCTGGCCGCGCTGCCCGGCACGGCCACGCTCGACCCCAAGCTTGAGCACGTCGGCTGGAACAAGCCGACGCCGCTGGCCGTGCGCGTGGTCAAAGGCGCCGATCTCGCCCTGCTGCCGCTGACCGACGATTTCAACGTGGACGTGTACCGCGCCTCGCATTACGCCGTGTCGAACTGGCAGCGGCCGCGCTACGGCCATCTCAAGAGCTGGGGGACGACCGCACAGGGCGTGTACCGCGCCGGCGACACCGTGCAGTACAAGATCTACGTGCGCAACGACGCCGCGCGCGGCCTTGCGCCGGCTCCGGCCGGGCCCTACCGCCTGCAAGTGTTCGATCCGGCCGACCAGGAAGTGTATCGCCGCGACGCCATCCAGCTTTCGGCCTTCGGCGCCTGCGATGGCCAGTTCGCCGTCGCCAAGCAGGGCAAGGTCGGCTGGTACCGCTTTGCGCTGACGCCGCTTTACGCGCGCACCGGCGAAGCGGGCAAGGAAACGGACGAGAGTGCGCAGGCGCTGGAGCCGTTGCGCGTGCTGGTGTCGGATTTCACGCCGGCACCGTTCAAGCTTTCTACGGAGCTGCGCACGAAACGCGCCTTTGCCGGCGACACGGTCACGGCGGTCCTGCGCGCGATGCTTCACGCGGGCGGCGCCTATTCCAACGCGCCCGCACGGCTGACGGCACGGCTGGAGGCCGGAGATTTCGAGGCGGCCGATCCCGCCTACCAGGCGTTCCAGTTCGACACGCACACCGATCCGGCGCGCGACCGCCGCAACGTGCTGGAGCGCGAGGGTCGCACCGACGCCTCCGGCGAATTCGCCACCGGGATTGCGCTCCCCGAAAGTGACATCGCCTGGGGCCGGCTGACGGTGGAAGGCAGCGCGCAGGACGACCGCGGCCGCAGCGTCGCGGGCAGCGCCAGCATTCCTTACGCCGGCCGCGACCGCCTGATCGGCTTGCGCAGCCGCGACTGGTTGCTGACCCAGGGCAGAGCTGCGCAGGTCGAGACCGTGGTCGTGGACGCCGAGGGGCAGGCCGCAGCCGGCTCGCCCTATTACCTGAAGGTCGAATGGGACGAAGTGAAGATGGCGCGCGTCAAGGAGCTGGGGAACGCCTACATCGCGCGCTACAGCGACGAATGGCACACGGTGCAGGTGTGCAAGGGCCGCTCGCGCGCTGGTGTCTCGGTGTGCGAGTTCACACCGCCGGCGGGCGGCAGCTATCGCGTCACCGCCATGACGCGCGACACGCGCGACCGCCTGCACACCACGGTGACGTGGCTGTGGGCTTCCGGCCAAAACGAATTCCTCTGGCAGACCGCCGACGACTATGGCCTTGAGCTGGTGCCGGACCGGGAGCGTTACAAGGTCGGCGACACGGCGCGCTTCCTGGTGAAGAACCCCTATCCCGGCGCGATCGCGCTGATCAGCGCCGAGCGCTACGGCGTGATCTGGCATCGCACGCAGAAGCTCGAGGGTTCCGCGCCGGTAGTCGAAGTACCGATCACGCCCGAGCTGCTGCCGGGCTTCTATCTGTCCGTGGTCGTGCAAGCGCCGCGCGTCGCCGCGCCGCCGCCGCAGGGCGACGTGGACCTCGGCAAGCCGACGTTTCGCATGGGTTACGCCAAGGTGACGGTAGACGATCCCTACAAGCAGCTCGCGGTGCAGGTGACGCCCGAGCGGACGGGCTACAAGCCGCGCGAGCGCGTGGCGGTGACCGTGGAAGCGGCATCACGTACAGCCGACGCGCACGAGCCGGTCGAGTTCGCGGTGGCGGTGCTGGACGAGGCGGTCTACGACCTGATCCGCGGCGGAGCGCGCTACTTCGATCCCCATCAGGGTTTCAACGGCTACGACGAGCTGGACCTCGCCAACTACAGCCTGCTCACGCGCCTGGTCGGCCGCCAGAAGTTCGAGAAGAAAGGCGCCACGCCGGGCGGCGACGGCGGCGTGGATCTCGCGATGCGCTCGATCGACAAGTATCTCGCCTACTGGAATCCCGCGTTGCCCGCCGACGCGCAGGGCCGCGCGCGCTTCGAGTTCGAGCTGCCGGATACTCTCACCGCCTGGAAGGTCCTGGTGCTGGCGGTGACCCCGGGCGACCGCCAGGGCCTGGGGCAGGGCCGCATCGTCGTGACCAAGGATACCGAGCTGCGGCCGCTGCTGCCCAATGCGCTGTCCGCCGGCGATCGCGTGCGCGCGGGCTTCTCCGTGCTCAACCGCGCGGCGCAGACCCGCACGCTGCAGGTGCAGTTGAAAGCCGACGGCGCGGCTCAAGGCGCGCACGCGGAAAGTCTCACGCTCAAGTCCTTCGGGCGCGGCAGCGTTTATTTCGACGTCCAGGCGCGGCAATCCGGCACAATCCGTTTTACCGCAACGGCAGGCGATGCGCAGGACCGCGACGCCCTGGCGCTAAGCGTGCCAGTGCGGCCGCAAAAACCGATCGTCACCGCCGCCGACTACGGCACGCTCGTTGCCGGCGGCCGCGCGCAGATTCCGATCCGGCTGCCGCCGCAAGCGGAACGCGGGGCGCTGGCCGTGAGTTTTGCACCCAGCGTGCTCGGCAATGTGGATGGCGCGTTCGAGTACCTGCGCGACTATCCGTACTGGTGCTGGGAGCAGCGGCTGTCCAAGGGCGCGATGGCTGCGTACTACCTCAAGCTCAGGCCCTACCTGGATCCCAAGCTCGACTGGCCGGAAGCGGAAGCTGTGATCGCGCAGATATACGCGGACGCACCTTCGTTTCAGGCGCCTTCCGGCGGCATGGCGTTCTGGGACGCGGACGAGTCCCACGTCAGCCCTTATCTGTCGGCATACACCGCGCTGGTCTTCGAGCAGTTGCGCGCGGCAGGCTATCCGCCGCCGGTGGCGGTAGTGGACCGGCTCGGGGTCTATCTCGACCGCGTACTCAAGCGCGAACTGCCAGACTACTCGCTGGACGCGAGCAGCGCGGTGCGTGCCGCGATCCTCGACGCCCGCGCGCTGCGCGGCGGATTGCCGTCTTCCGAGTTGCAGCGCTACGCGCCCCAGCTTCCGCGCATGGGCCTGTTCGGCCAGGCGCTGTTCCTGCAGGCGGCGCTGCATACGGACGGCGCGGAAACGCTGGCTGAACGTGCGCTGGATCAGATCCTGGCGCGCGGCAGCGAAAGCGCGGGCAGCCTCGTGCTCAAGGAGACCCAGGACGATTTCTGGAGCGTTCTGCTCGGCAGTCCGCTGCGCTCTAACTGTGCGGCGCTGTCCGCGCTGGCGGACATCTCGGGCGCGAATCTCGAGGCCAATCCCGCGCTCGCCGAGCTGCCGTTCAAGCTGGTGCGCTCAGTCTCCCAGGCGCGCGGCGGACGCGATCACTGGGACAACACTCAGGAGAACGTCTACTGCATGGCCGCGTTGGCGGCTTACGCGCGGCGCTACGAATCCGCTGCGCCGGCGGCGACGCTGCGCGCCACGCTGGACGGCCAGCCGCTGGGCGAAGCGCATCTGACCGATCTGCGCCAGCCGCCGGTCACGCTGAGCCACGCGCTGGGCGCGGCCGATGCGGGGCGCGAGGAGAAACTGGCGCTGCAGCATGAAGGGCAGGGCCGCGCCTATTTCGCGGCGCGTCTGTCCTACGCCGAGAGCGAGGCCGCCGCGCAGGCCGCCAGCGCGGGACTGGAGCTCACGCGCGAATACCGCGTGTGGCGCGACAATGTCTGGCAAAAGCTTTCCGCGCCGATGAAGATCCGCCGCGGCGAAAAAGTACGTGTGGCGCTCACGCTGGCCGCGCCGGCCGAGCGTCATTACGTGGTGGTGGACGATCCGCTGCCCGGCGGCCTGGAGCCGATCAATCCCGATCTCGCCACCGCCAGCGGCGTTTCCGCCGAGCAGGCCGAACCCTCCGATTCCGCCTACCCGTATCCCTTTTATCACCGCGAGCTGCGCTTCGAGGCGGCGCGTTTCTTCGCCGACGACTTGCCGGCGGGCCGCTACACGCTGTACTGGATCGGCGAGGCGGTGGCCGCCGGCGAGTTCGCGGTACCGCCGCCGCACGCGGAGGAAATGTACGACCCCGAAGTGTTCGGCAACGACGTGCCCGCCCGGCTGATTGTCGAGGACGCGCCACCGGCCGGCGATGCGCAAACTCCGGCGCAGTGAAATCCTCGTCGCGGCCGGCATGATACCGGTCGTGCTGGCGCTCGCCACGCTGCTGGCGCAGCGTCCGCTGCCGCGAACGCTCGGGCCGCAAGCGGGCGCCGAGGCCCTCGCGCCGGTGCTCGACCGCCGCGGCGAACGACTCACCGCTTCGTATCAGAGCCGCTGGAATCTCGACGACCGGCTGGCGCTCGAACGCGTTCCGTTTTTCCTGCGCACGGCGGTGATCGAAGCGGAAGACCGCCGCTTCTGGACGCATCGCGGCGTCGACTGGCGCGCGCGGCTGTCCGCGCTGTGGCAGAACCTGCGCGCCGGCCGCGCGGTGCGCGGCGCCTCGACCATCACCGAGCAGGTCGTGCGCCTGCTGCATCCGCGGCCGCGCACCTTATGGTCGCGCTGGGTCGAGGGCTTCGAGGCCATGCGCCTGGAGAGGCGCTTCTCCAAGTCCGAGATCCTCGAGTTCTATCTCAACCAGGTGCCTTACGGCGCCAACCGCCGCGGCGTGGTGCAGGCCGCGCGCTATTACTTCGGACGCGAACCGGAAACCTTGAGCCGCGAGGAAATGCTGGCGCTGGCGGTCTTGCCGCGCGCCCCGGCACGGCTCGATCCCTGGCGCACGCGCCAAGGCCTCGCTGCGCCGCTGCGGCGGCTGGCGCGGCGCATGCGCGACGACGGGCTGCTCAGTGCACAGGACCTGGCGGCACTCGGCTCCCCGCCGCCCGTGCGCGAAGAGGACGACGCCGTCCCTGCGGCGCATTTCCTCGCCGCGCTGCGCGCCCGGGCCGTCGAGCGGTACGGGGGTGCGCCGCCTGCCGTCCTGCGTTCGAGCCTCGACGCGCAATGGCAGCGGGCGATGCAGCGACTTCTGGACAACCGTCTCCGCGAGTTGGCCTCCGCCGGCGCGCGCCAGGCCGCGCTGCTAGTGGTCGATCTGCACGGGCGTAAAGTGCGCGTGTGGGCGACCGCGGCGCTCGGCACGGAAGCGGACGAAATCGGCCTCGATCCGGTGCTCGTCCCGCGCCAGCCCGGGTCCGCCCTCAAACCCCTGCTGTACGCGCTGGCGCTGACGCCGTCTTGCGCTGCTGCGCCACCTACCGACCTCCGCTGCGGCTTGGGCTGGAGTGCGGCCACGCGCATCGAAGACGACGCGCTCGCGGCGCACGTCGGCGGAGGCCTGCATCCCTACCGCAACTACAGCCGCCTGCACTACGGCACGGTCAGCGTACGCGAGGCGTTGGGCAATTCGCTCAACATTCCGGCGGTGAAGACGCTGCAAGCGGTCGGCGGGGCACGCTTCCTCGCCCTGCTGCGTGCGCTGGGCATGAAAGGGCTGACGCGCTCCTCGGACTGGTACGGCGACGGTCTGGCGCTGGGCAATGGCGAAGTCACGCTGGACCAGATGGTGCAGGCCTATGCCGCTCTCGCCGACCGCGGCCGCTTCCAGCCACTGACGTTATTCGAGGACGAGCCCGCGCCACGGCCGCTGAATCTGCTCGATCCTGAAGCGAGCTCCATCGTCGCCGACATCCTGTCCGATCCCCAGGCGCGGCTGCTCGAGTTCGGTGCCGGCGGCCTGCTGCGTTTTCCGGGCGAGACTGCGGTCAAGACCGGCACCTCCAGCGACTACCGTGACGCCTGGTGCCTCGCCTACGACGCGCGCTACGTCGCCGGCGCCTGGTTCGGCAATCTCGACGGCGGCCCGATGGATGGCGTCACCGGCGCCATCGGTCCCGCGCTGCTGTTGCGCTCCGTATTCGCGATGCTGGATCGCGAAACGCCGCCGCAGCCCTTGTGGCGCAGCCCACGGCTGGTGCGTCTGCCGGTGCACGACGAAGATGGCGGGCAGCGCATGGAATGGTTCGCGCCCGGAACCGCGCCGCCGGTACAAGCGACCTCCATTCGGGTTCGGGCGCCGCAGCTCACGCAGCCTTTCGACGGTTTACGGCTGGCCTTCGATCCGCGCGTGCCGAGCCAACTACAGGCGCTGCCTTTCGAGCTCGATGACGCGCCACCCGGCGGCGTGCGCTGGTACGTGGACGGACAGCCGGTCGCGCAGACCGAAACCCCACGCTATCTCTGGCCGCTGGTGCGCGGCGCGCATCGCGCCTACGCCGCGTTCGACGAACATGGTATCGAGCAGCGTACCGCCGAGGTTCGTTTCGAAGTGCGTTAGTGGCCCATCCCCGCCCCACCCATACCCTTGCCCGGCTTCACCCAGAGCAACAGCGGCAGCAACCCGAAGAACAACAGGGCCAGGACCTTGAAGTCGTCGAGATAAGCCAGCAGGGTGGCCTGCTGCACCACGCCCTGATAGATGCTGGCCAGCGTGGCCGGGGCGTGGCCGTCGGCGCCGAGCAGGCCGCCGAGCTGGCGGGCGTAGTCGGGATAGGCGGGATCGAGGTTCTGCAGATGCTCCACCAGCCGGCTCTGGTGAAACTGCTCGCGCCGCGCCAGCAGCGTCGAGGCGAAAGCGATGCCGATGCTGCCGCCGAAGTTGCGCGCCAGGTTGACTAGCGCCGAGGCGTTGTTGGTCTGCTCCGTGGTGATGCTGCGGAACGCCACGGCGTTGATGGGAATGAACAGGAACGGCAGCGCCGCCGCCTGCGCCATGCGCACCAGCATGATGAACTCGAACGAAATGCCCAGATAGAAACGGGTCATCCACAGCAGACTCGCGCCGCCGAGGATCAGGCCGATGGCGACCAGCACGCGCAGGTCGAGCGTATTCGTCAGGCGCCCCACGATCGGCAGCATCAACATGGTCGCCAGCCCGCCGGGCGTCAGCACCATGCCCGCGTCGATGGCGCGGTAGCCCATCAGGCTCTGCACGTAAGCCGGCACCAGGTAGGTGCTGCCCAGCAGCATGAAGCCCAGCATCAGCATCATCGCGAAGGAGACCGCAAAATCGGGATCGCGCATCAGGCGCACATCCACCATCGGGTGGGGATGGCGCAGCTCGCGCCAGACCAGCAGCACGAAGGCCACGGCCGAGGTCAGCGCCAGGCCAGTGATGAAGGGGGAGTTGAACCAGTCCTCCTGCTGTCCGCGGTCCATCACGATCTGCAGACAGCCCAGGCTCAACGCGACGAAGCCGAAACCCAGCCAGTCGACCGAGAAGTCCTTGCGGCGCAGCGCGCTTGTCGCACGCGGCTCGTGGATCAGCGCGGTGACCAGGAAGAACAGCGCCACGCCCACCGGCACATTGATCAGGAAGATCCAGCGCCAGTTGTAGCTGTCGGTGATCCAGCCGCCGAGCGTGGGGCCGATGGTCGGCGCGAACACCGCCGAGATGCCGTAGATCGCCGTCGCCATGCCCTGTCTTTCGGGCGGGAAGCTGTCCGCCAGGATCGCCTGGCCGGCGGGTTGCAAACCGCCGCCGGTGGCACCCTGGATGGCGCGCAGCAGGATCAGCGTGGTCAGGTTCGGCGCCAGCCCGCACAGCAGAGAGCTCGCCGTGAAGCCGGCGATACAGCTCAGGAAGAAGCGCTTGCGGCCGAAAGTGTTCGACAGCCAGCCCGAGATCGGCATGATCACCGCGTTGGTGACCAGGTAGCTGGTGAGCACCCAGGTGGATTCGTCGCGGCTGGCGGACAAGTTGCCCGCGATGTGCGGCAGCGACACATTGGCGATGGAGATGTCCATGATCTCCATGAACGCCGCCAGCGCCACCACCGGTGCGATGAACCAGGGGCTGGCGGGACGTGCGGGGCTCACAGCCGCTACGGAATTCATGGATCGCCCACGGGGGCCCCGGCGGGCGACGGACGGCCCAGGTTGGCGGCAAGGATCTCGCGGATCGCCGCCTCCACGCCCTCGTCCTGCGCGGAGTACACCTCGGTGTCCAGATTCGTCGGCCAGGCCGGCTGCTGGGACAACACCAGGCCGCTGCGATCGTGGACGTCGACATCCACTCGCGTGGACAAACCCAGGAACAACGGGTGCTGTCGCAGCTCCGCGGGATCCAGACCGATGCGCACCGGCAGGCGCTGCACGATCTTGATCCAGTTGCCCGCGGCGTTCTGCGCCGGCAACACCGCCAGCGCGCTGCCGGTGCCGGCGGTCAGGCCCAGCACCTTGCCATGAAACTCCACGCGCGAGCCGTACATGTCCGCAGTCACGCGGACCGGCTGGCCGATGCGCAGGTCGGCGAGCTGCGTTTCCTTGAAGTTGGCGTCGATCCACACCGAGTCCACCGGTACCAGCGCCAGCATTTCGGTGGCTGGCGTGACCTGCTGGCCCAGCTGCACCGCGCGTCGCACCACGAATCCCGACGCCGGCGCCAGCACCCGCGTGCGGGCCGCGGCCAGCCAGGCGGTGCGCAGCCGGGCCTCGGCCTGCTGCACGCGCGGATGGGTTTCGGGCGTGGTGCCACCGATCAGGGCGCGCGTGGCGTCCAGTGCCGCCGTGGCTTGATCCAGCGCCGCGCGGGCGCTGCGCACCGCGTCCTGATCGTGCTGCAGGGTTTCCTCAGATACGCCGTGCACCGCGATCAGGCTGCGGTCACGGGCGTAGTCCTGCAGGGCCTGGTCGAGCCTTGCCTGTTGCGCGCGCACGCTGGCGGCGTCGCGCCGTTCCTCGGCGAACAGCTGCGCCACGTCGCGCACGGTCTCGGCCAGGCTGGCCTTGGCTTGCGCCAGCGCCACCTCGGCATCGGCGGGATCGAGCTGCACCAGCAACTGGCCTTTGCGCACGTACTGCGTCTCGTCGGCCTTGATGGCAACCACGGTGCCGCTGATCTGCGGCGTCACCCGCATCAGGTTGCCGTCGACGTAGGCGTCGTCGGTTTCCACGTGGTAACGGCCGACCAGCACATGCCACGCCGCCACGCCGAGTCCAATCACGGCCAGGGTCGCGAACAGGATCGGCGGCAGCCGGCGTGAATAGCCATTTCCGCCGGTGCCGTCGGCAGTGGCCGCGACGGCGGATGCCTGATCGTGTGGTGAGTGTTCAGTCATGGACCTGCTCCTGCGTGGCGCTGGCGAGCGCGGCGGGGTCCTGCGGCGCGTTCCACCAGCCGCCGCCGAGCGCGCGGAACAGCGCGGCGGTGTCAGCGAAGCGCTGCGCGTCGGCCTGCACCTGGCTCAAGGCGGCGTTCTGATACTGCTGCTGCGCGGCGAGCACCTGCAGCTCGTTGTACTTGCCGGCCCGGTACTGCGCGACCGCCAGGTCGCGGTTGGCGGCGGCGGATTCCAGCGCGCGGCGGTGCGCGGCCTCGCTGTCGGCGTCGTGCTGCAGCGCCTGCAAGGCATCGGCCACTTCGACGAAGGCGGCGATCACGGTGCTGCGGTAGCGGGCTTGGGCCTGGCGATAGCGTTCCTTGGCTTCGTCGGCGCGGGCGGCCAGCGTTCCGCCGTCGAAGATCGGCGCGGACCAGTCGGCGCCGATCGACCAGATGCCGCCGGGCCGAGTGAACATCTCGTTGAGCCGGCTGCCCTGCTGCGCGTACTGGCCGGAGAGGGACAGCGACGGCAAGCGCGCCGCCTCGGCCACGCCGATCGCGGCACTGGCCTGGTGCAGCTCGTCTTCTGCCGCCAGGATGTCGGGACGCTGGCGGACGAGCTGCGAAGGCAGCGACAGGGGCAGTTGGCGCGGCAGCTCGAAATCCTTGAGGCTCGGCAACGGCATGCGGAATTCGTCCGGCGTGCGGCCGGTCAGTTGCGCGAGCGCATTGCGATAAACGTCGCGCTGGCGCTCCAGCTCGGGCAGCGTCGCGGCCGTGTTCTCCAGCTGGGTCTGCGCTTGCAGGGTGTCGGCGCGCGTGATCTTGCCGGCGGCTTCCAATGCGCGCGTCAGCTCCAGTTGCCGCTGCAGATCCTTCACCAGCGATCGCGTCACCTCGACCTGCGCCGCAGCGGCGGCATAGTCGAACGCGGTGACGACCACCTGATCGACCAGGGTCACATAAGTGTCGAGCGCTTGCGCCCGGGCCCGTTCGGTCGCCGCCGTCTGCGCCTCGATCGTGCGGCGGACGCCACCGAACACGTCGAGCCGGTAGGCCAGGGTGGGGCCGATGGAAAACTGGTTGCCGGTGACGGACAGCGCGCCGGCCGGTTCGTACAGGAAGCTGCCGTTGATGTGCGCGCGGCTGATGCCGCCGCGGGCGTCGATCTGAGGGAGAGTGCCACCAGATACCGCCTGGAGTTCGTACTGCGCCGCGCGCAGACCGTGACGCGCCGCTTCCAGGTCTGGGTTGCGGGCGAGCGCTTCTTGCACCAGGCGGTTCAGCGCATCCGAGTGGAACAGCGCATACCAGTCCGCCGCTACCTTGCCGCCGTAGACGACGCTCTGTGGCGCCCCCGGCGTCGGCACCGCCTGCGTGTAACCCATCGTGACGGAGGGTGCCGGGCGGGTGAAGTCGGGGCCCAGGGTACAGGCCGCGAGCGCGACGACGATCAACGCGAGCGCCCCGGATTTGAGCGCAGGCTTCATGACGTGCCGCCTCGGATCTTGCCACGAATCCGGCGTTGCACCGCGGGCTTCACTCGAATGGCTGGATGCAGCCGCGCCGGCGAGGCGGTCGCGCGCGCGGGGCGCCGTGCACCCTCGGTCAGGAAGAATTCGAGCCGCGCGAGCAGCCGCTGCAGTAGCGCGATCAGGGCCTCGATCTCCTGCCTTGCGAAAGGCTCGACCAGCCGGTTGAGCAGATTCGCGATGAAGGGCAGGGTGCGCCCCGCCACGCGCCGGCCCCGCGGCGTGATGGCGATCTCCACGGCCCGGCGGTCGCGCCGGCTGCGCTGGCGCCGTACTAGGCCGGCGCGCTCCAGAGAGTCCACCACCCGGGTGAGCGCGCCCAGGTCGTGCCCCATGTCTTCGCTCAGTTGCGTCGCCGTCAGGGATTCACACCAGCGCAGTCGGATCAGCACCAGCCACTGCGTGAAAGACATGCCGTGCGCCTCGAACTCGCGCTCGGCGAGTTGCGACATCAACACGCCGCAGCGCTTGATCAAAAAGCCGATGCTTTTGCTCGGCTCCAGAGTCCTGGTGTCGTAGTAGGCCGGCCCCACGCTTGCTCCAGCAATATCTGTTTGAGCACTTTTTGCTCAGGCAAATATAGTCGCGCAGAATCATCCTGGCAACCGCGCAAACCGATCGTCGGGAAAACAGATGATGGACGGTACTGGGATCGAATTGATGGCCCGGGGTGGCGCCTGCCACGGGCATCTCGCGACCCACGCTGACGCGCATAGCCAACGTTCCCGGTTACAACACCAACACGGACACGCTCGCAGCGCTGTGCGAGTATCTCGATTGCACTCCCGGCGAGCTATTGGAGCTGGTCGAGGAGTCCCCGCGTGGTCGCAAGGGCAGGGGTCGAAAAAGCTGAAACGGGTGACAGGCGTGGTCCCGGATGGTCCCCAGATGGTCTCAAATTGGTCTCAGCACGGTCTGAGACGACGTGGCTTGGAGTGTCAATCAGTCTTTCGCGGCGTGCGATGAGCCTGCCACGACCCGCTCAACCGGCCGAAAACAAAAGAATATCCGCCCGCTTGCTGCGGGGGCGTCGTTGGGGTAAAGGGTGGTGGACGGTGCAGGGATTGAACCTGCGACCCCCGCCGTGTGAAAGCGGTGCTCTACCGCTGAGCTAACCGTCCGTGGGCGCGAATTTTACGTCGCGTCGAACGTCCTGCGCAATGCGTCAGACGTTTTCGGTTTCGGGTTCCACCAGGCTGAAGGACTCGGTGGCGTCGTCGTAGGTGAAGATCTCGGCGTAGCGGCCCCAGTTGGTGACCGCGCGCAGGGTCTGCTCGGCGGCATTGTCGGTGAGGTAGTCCTCCAGTTCCGACAGGAAGCGCACCGCCGGGGCGCGGTGGCCGGGACGCTCGTCGAGCACGCTCTTGATGTGGGCCGCAAGTGGAATGCGGGTGACGAGCTGGCGCGCGAAGATCTTTTTGCGCGCCTGGGTATCGGCTTCGGCGAACTCGCGGCCCAGCGGCGTCAGGTGCACGTCGCCGGCGGCGACTTCGGCGAAGCCCAGCATTTGCAGCGATTCCGCGATTGGGAACAGCTCGTCCACCTCCAGCGCCAGGGACTGTGCGAGGGCCGGCATGTCGGCATGGCCTTTGTAGGGCTCGGAGGCGAGCGCCTCGATCAGGCCGGCCAGCAGGTTGGTGGAGATTTCCGGCAGGCGCTCGCCGATGGACAGCACCTGCGCCTTGCCCGCTTCGCGGCGTACCGTCATGCGCGCGTAGATATCGTCCACCAGCTGGCGGAAGCGCGGGTCCAGACGGTTGCGCGGATGTTTGAACGGCACGCGGATCTCGGCGACCACGCGGCCGGGATTGGAGGAGAACAACAGCACGCGGTCGCACATCAGGACCGCCTCCTCGATGTTGTGAGTGACCAGCAGCACCGACTGGATCGGCAGCTTGTTTTCCATCCACAGGTCGAGGAAGTCGGTACGCAGGGTTTCGGCGGTGAGCACGTCGAGTGCCGAGAACGGTTCGTCCATCAGCAGCAGGGTGGGATTGAGCACCAGCGCGCGGGCGAAGCCGACCCGCTGGCGCATGCCGCCGGAGAGCTCGCGCGGGTAAGCGTTCTGGAAGCCGTCCAGGCCGATGATGTCGATGGCGCGCAGCGCGCGTGCGCGGCGTTCCTCGGGATCGAGGTCCTGCGCTTCCAGTCCCACCTCGACGTTCTGCAACACGGTGAGCCAGGGAAACAGCGCGAAGGACTGGAACACCATGGCCACGCCGGGGGGCGGTCCCTCGATCGGTCGGCCGAGATATTTGACGCTGCCAGCGGAGGGCCGAATCAAGCCAGCGACGATGCGCAGCAAGGTGGACTTGCCGGACCCGGAACGGCCCAGCAGGCCGACGATCTCGCCGCGGTACAGGGTCAGGTCCACCGCCTCGAGGACTTTCAGCGGTTCGCCGTGCGGCCGCGCGAAGGCGCGCGACACCCCGCGCGCCTCCAGCACTGGCGTCGCGTTCTGGACCGGGGCCTGCGCGAGCGCGCTCTCCGTTTCGCCCATGTCGATTCCTCAATCCTCCAGGCCGACCAGCCGCTCGGCGCGCCGGTACAGCGGTCGCCACAGCAAGCGGTTGAACGCCACCACGAACAAAGACATCACCGCCACGCCCAGCACGATGCGCGGGTAGTCGCCGTCGGCCGTGGCCTGCGCGATGTAACTGCCCAGCCCGTGCGCCTGCAGGTGGGTATGGCCCCAGTCCACGAACTCGGCGACGATGCTGGCGTTCCAGGATCCACCCGCCGCGGTCATCGCGCCAGTGACGTAGTACGGCAGGATGCCGGGCAGCAGCACGCGCTTCCACCACAGTCTGCCGCCGATGCGCAAGTGCCTGGCCGCGTCGAGCAAGTCGCGCGGGTACACGCTGGCGCCGGCGATGACGTTGAACAGAATGTACCATTGCGTGCCCAGGATCATCAGCGGACTGAGGAATACGTCCTCGTTGAGACCGAAGCGCACGATGAGGAACACCGCCACCGGGAAGAGCAGGTTGGCGGGGAAGGCGGCCAGGAACTGCGCCAGCGGCTGCGCCACGGCGGCCAGCCGCGGGCGCAAGCCGATCTGCACGCCGATCGGGACCCAGATCAGGCTGGCTAAGCCGACCAGCACGACCACGCGCAGCATGGTGATGCAGGCCAGTTCCACCGCCCGCAGCACTTCGCTCCAGTCCAGGGTGCTGGAAATGTAATGCACCGTGAGCCAGCTGCCATAGGTTGCGCAGGCGATCACCGCGCTGTACCAAACCAGGTCCAGCGCCGGCGCGGTCCAGGCGGGTAGTTCGCGCGGCGGCTTTTTCTCCCGAACTGGCTTCGCGGTGCGACGCAGGCGGGAAAAACCGCCGAGCCACAACGTCTGCAGCCACTGGATCAGCCGCGAGCGTTCGAGCATGCGCAGCACCCAGGATTCCGGTTCGACGGCGGGGGGCAGCTCATCCATGCGGAAGCGCTCGCCGTAGGCGATCAGCGGGCGGAACAGGAGTTGGTCGTAGAGCAGGATCACCACCAGCATCGCCAGGATCGCCCAGCCGATGGCGCCCAGATCGCGGTGCTCGATCGCTGTTGCCACATAGGAGCCGATCCCCGGCAGGGTGATGGTCTGATTGCCGACGGTGATCGCCTCCGAGGCGACCACGAAGAACCAGCCCCCGGACATCGACATCATCATGTTCCAGATCAGGCCCGGCATGGCGTAGGGCAGTTCCAACGTGCGGAAGCGCTGCCACGCGGTGAAGCGCAGGCTGCGGCTGACTTCCGTCAGATCCTCGGGCACCGTGCGCAGAGACTGGTACACGGAAAACGTCATGTTCCAGGCCTGGCTGGTGAAGATGGCGAAGATCGAGGCCAGCTCCGCGCCCAGGACCTTGCCTGGAAACAGGCCCAGGAAGAAGGTCACGGTGAACGAGAGGAAGCCGAGGATGGGCACCGACTGCAAGATGTCCAGCACCGGGATCAGCACGCGTTCGGCGCGGCGGCTGTAGGCGCACACGTAGGCGTAGCCCAGGCTGAAGACCAGCGAGAGGGCCATCGCCGCCATCATGCGCAGGGTGGTGCGCAGCGCGTACCAAGGCAGGATCGAAGGATGCAGGTCGATGCCCGCCCGCTCGATGGTGGCCAGTGGCGCGTTGAACTGACCAAAGGCCAGCGCGATCAGGGTGAAGGCCCCGAACAGCAGGACGAAGGCGGCGAGATCCCAGTGGCTGGGCAGCGCGCTGCGCGCCAGTCCGCGCACCGCCAGATAAGGATGTGCGACCAGCGTCCGCGCGATCTCGGTGGGCTGCTGGGCCAGTTCGCGCAAGGTGAACTGCGTTGGATCTCGGCCGCCGGACTCTGCCATGCTCGCACGTGAGGGTCGTGGATGCGCGCACCGGCGCGCCGGCGCGCGCGTAGTGTAGCGATGCGCGCCTGCGGCGTCACCGCTGCGGGCGTGAATTTTCAGTGACGCAAGGACCGTCGTCTTGTGCCCCTGTTCCGCGCGCGCCGCGGCGGGATAATGACGAGACGGGTCGGGAGCAACGATGTCCTTGAGGGTTCCCAAAAACGTGCTGGAAGCCGCTCTCGGCGGTGCGCCGGTCAAGCGCTACCGCGAGTTCGCCCTGGTGGTCTTCGAAGGCGAGGGCGCGATCTGCGTGCCCAACGACGTCTGGCTACCCGCCGCCTCGTGGGCGGCTTCGCGCACCCCCTCCGGCAACCGGCTGCGCGACCGCGGTTTGTTGCTGCAGCGCCTGGACGTGCTGGTCACGCGCCGCGGCACCGCCATCGTTACCACCACCGGCGCCCACCGCCGCCTGGCGCGCCTGCGCGAGGCCATGAAGGCCGAGGGCCTGGACCTCAAGGAATGGAACTTCCCGCCGCAGGAGGTGCTCGACCAGGCGCTGAATCCCGAAGCGGCGCGCCCGGAACGGGAGTCCAAGCCCGACGAGCCGGAAGACGGCTGAAGGCGCCGGACGTCCGGCGCTCGTCGCCGGAGGCCGCTTTCACGGCCGGCCCACGCAGTCGTAAGTCCAGCCCTCGCCGCGCAGCCAGGCGGGATCGTAGAGATTGCGGCCGTCCACGATCAGCGGGCGTTTCAGCAGGCGCTTGAGCCGCGTGAAGTCCGGACTGTGGAACACTTTCCACTCGGTCACCACGGCCAGCGCGTCGGCGTCTTCGGCCGCGGCCAGGGGCGAATCGACCAGCACGAAATCGGAGCGCTCGCCGTACAAGCGGCGCGCTTCGTTCATGGCGACGGGATCGTAGGCGCGCACGCATCCGCCGTCGGCCCACACCGCCTCGATCAACGCGCGGCTCGGCGCCTCGCGCATGTCGTCGGTGCGCGGTTTGAAGGCCAGGCCCCACACGGCGATGGTCTTGCCGTGGAGCGTACCGAGATGTTTTTTGAGCTTGCGGTACAGCACGGTCTTCTGGTGCGCGTTGACCGCCTCCACCGACTTGAGCACGCGGGCCTCGTAGCCCACTTCCTCGGCGCTGCGCACCAGCGCCTTGACGTCCTTGGGGAAACACGAGCCGCCGTAGCCGGCGCCGGGATAGATGAAGTGATAGCCGATGCGCGGGTCGGCGCCGATGCCGATGCGCACTTTCTCGATGTCCGCGCCGATGTGCTCGGCGAGGCCGGCCAGCTCGTTCATGAAACTGATCTTGGTCGCCAGCATGGCGTTGGCGGCGTACTTGGTCAGCTCGGCGGAGCGCACGTCCATCACGATCACGCGGTCGTGGTTGCGGTTGAACGGCGCGTAGAGCATCTGCATGCGCCGCGCCGCGCTCGGATGGTCGGCACCCACGATGATGCGGTCGGGCTTGTTGAAATCGTTGATCGCGTCGCCTTCCTTGAGGAACTCCGGATTGGAGACCACGTCGAAATCGACCTGCGCGCCGCGTTCGGCCAGCGCCGCGCGCAGGGTTTCGCGCACCCGGTCCGCGGTGCCGACCGGCACGGTGGACTTGGACACCACGACGCGGTATTCGGACAGATGCGCGCCGATGGTGCGGGCGACCGCCAGCACGTGGGAGAGATCGGCCGAGCCGTCCTCGTTGGGCGGCGTGCCCACCGCGATGAACAGGTACAGGCCGTGCGCCACGCCGGCGGCCGCGTCGGTGGTGAAGGCGAGCCGCCCCTCCGCGGCGTTCTTGCGCACCAGCTCGGTCAGACCCGGTTCGTAGATCGGTACTTCGCCGGCCTTGAGCCGTGCGACCTTGGCGGCGTCCACGTCCACGCACAGCACGTCGTTGCCGACGTCGGCGAAACAGGCGGCCGTGACCAGGCCCACGTAGCCGGAACCGAAGATGGTGATGTTCATGGATCGTCAGCGGGGCTGCGGCGCGAAATGGTAACACCGCGGCCTGCGCCCACGCTCGCGGTTGTCCTGCCGGAAACCTTACGCGACCATACGCGCTCCAAGGCGAGGATGATCACTTTGAACCGACGCGTGCGCGAATGCCGGCAGGCCATGCGCCATGCCGAAAACTACGCGACCTGGCGTGAGGCGGCTGCCGAGCTGGATCGCCTGGAAGGCCGCGACCGATGGCAGCACGAGGAGGCCAGCGAAGACTACGACTGGCGGCTGATCAAAAGCCGCTTGCAGGAACTGCGCCGCTGTCGCGCGCAGGGCCAGACCCTGCGCCTGCTGTATCACCTGCGCCAGGGATTGCACTGGAATCTCGCCAACATCGGCAACCCGGCGCTCTACGCCCACGCGCGCGTCGGTACCAAAAAACTGGTGCAGGACTATCTCGACGAAGTGGTGTCCGCGCTGGAATTCCTGTGCGAGGCGCCCGTGCCCGGACTGAGCGAGGCCGAACGGCTGCGGTTCTTCCGCGAGACGGCGCAGTCCTATGGCCGCTCCGCGCTGATGCTGTCCGGCGGCGCCACGCTGGGGCTGTTCCATGTCGGCGTGGTCAAGGCGCTGGTGCTCGAGGACCTGCTGCCGCAGGTGATCTCCGGCTCCAGCGCCGGGGCGGTGGTGGCCGCGACCCTCGGCACCCGCACGCCGGCCGAGCTGCCGGACCTGCTCGATCCGCGCCAGGCCTACTATCATTTCTGGAAGCCGCTCAAGCTGCGCGAGATGTGGAGGCGCGGCCTGCTGATGGACCAGCGCCAGATCCGGCGCGCCATCGCCGCCAACGTCCGCGACTGGACCTTCGAGGAGTCGTACCGGACTTCCGGCCGCATCGTCAATATCACCGTCTCGCCCGCAGGCACCAACCAGCCGCCGCGGCTGCTCAACTATCTGACGTTTCCCTTCCTGTTTCTGCGCGAGGCCGTGCTGGCGTCCTGCGCGGTGCCGCTGTTGTTCGAACCGGTGCTGCTGATGACGCGCGACGAGCACGGTCGCCGCGCGCCCTACATGCCCTCGCTGCGCTGGATCGACGGTTCGCTCAAATCCGATCTGCCCACGCTGCGCCTGCGGCGTTTGTACAACGTCAATCATTTCATCGTCAGCCAGACCAATCCGCACATCCTTCCCTTCCTCCACACCGGCGCGGCGCGGCCCAACCTGATCGGCCTGGCGCGCGACTACGTTTATTCCACGGTGCGCGAATCCGCCCGGCATCTCATCGGCCTGGGCCGGCTCTCCCTGCCGGTGCCGCGCCTGCGCAAGACGCTGGACTACGCCTCGTGGATCCTGGAGCAGGATTACCGCGGCGACATCACCATCCATCCCAAGGTGACGGTATGGCGCTACGCCCACGTCACCGCCAACCCGCAGCTCGACTCGGTGCAGCGTTTCATTTTCGAAGGCGAGCGCGCGACCTGGCCGCGGCTGGCGATGATCCGCAACCAGACCGCCATCGCGCGAACCCTGGAACGTTGCCTGCAGCGGCTGGAAGGAGGGGAGGAATCGCGCCCTGCGAGCGCAGGCGCGCGCGGCGTTTCCGAACGCACGGCCACCCCGGAAGGCGCGCCGTCCTTGCGCCTGGTGAGACGGCGCTGAGGATCACAGCGCGGCGATACGCTCGCGCTGCGCACGCAAGGCCGCCAGATCCTGGCGCAGCTTGTCGCCGAGCGCCCGGGTCTGTTGCCGCACCGTCTCCGGCGCCTTGACGAAGTTCGGATTGGCGAGCCGCGCTTCCACCCCGGCCAGCTCCTGCTCGGCCTTGGCGATCTGCCGGCCGAGGCGGGCCAGCTCGGCGTCTTTGTCGATCAGCCCGGCCATCGGCACCAGCAGTTTCAGGCTGCCGCACAAGGCGGTGGCCGAGGGGGGCGCGACTTCGTCCTCGGCGAGGAATTGCGGCGTGTCCACGCGGGCCAGGAAGCGGATGCTGTCCAGCAGCCGCGCCACGTTCGCGCGGTCGGCGGCCGAGGCGTTCTGCAACAGCAGGGGGAGCACCTTGCCCGGCGGGAGGTCCATGCCGCTGCGGATCTGGCGCACGCCGAGGATGAAGCGCTTGAGCCATTCCACGCCGGCCTCCGCGTCCGCGTCGATGCGCTCCTGCCGTGCGCTCGGGTAGGGCTGGAGCATGATCGTCTCGCCCGACTTGCCGGCCAGCGGCGCCACTTTCTGCCACAGTTCCTCGGTGATGAAGGGCATGAGCGGATGCAGCAGGCGCAGCACCGCCTCCAGCACGCGCACCAGCGTGCGGCGCGTGCCGCGCTGCTGTTCGGCGCTGCCGGTCTGCAGCGCCGGTTTGGAGAGCTCGAGATACCAGTCGCAGTACTCGTTCCACACGAACTCGTAGAGCGTTTTCGCCAGCAGGTCGAAGCGGTAGGCGGCGAAGTGCTCTGCGGCCTCGGCTTCCACGCGCTGCAGGCGCGAGACGATCCAGCGATCGGCCTCGCTGAACGCGCAGGGCGCGGCCGGGTCGAGCCCGGTGTCGCATCCCGCGCAGTTCATCGCCACGTAGCGCGCCGCGTTCCACAGTTTGTTGCAGAAGTTGCGGTAGCCCTCGGCGCGGCTGAAGTCGAAGCGGATGTCGCGGCCGGGGCTGGCCAGCGCGGCGAAAGTGAAGCGCAGCGCGTCCGCGCCCACGGCCTGGATGCCGTTGGGATACTCGCGGCGCGTGGCTTTCTCGATCTGCGGCGCGGTTTCCGGCTTCATCAGACCGGTGGTGCGCTTGCGCACCAGCGCCTCGAGCGAGATGCCGTCGATCAGGTCCAGCGGATCGAGCACGTTACCCTTGGACTTGCTCATCTTCTGGCCTTCGCTGTCGCGGATCAGGCCGTGGATGTAGACTTCGCGGAACGGCACCTGCTCGTGTGGCGGTTGGTCGCGGCGCAGGTACATCCCCATCATCACCATGCGCGCCACCCAGAAGAAGATGATGTCGAAGCCGGTCACCAGCACGCTGGTGGGATAGAACTTGCGCAGTTCGGGCGTCTCCTGCGGCCAGCCGAGCGTGGCCAGCGGCCAGATGTCGGACGAAAACCAGGTGTCGAACACGTCCTCGTCCTGCCTCAAGGCGTGCTCCGCGCCCAGGCGGTAGCGGGCGCGCACCTCCGCCTCGCTGCGGCCGACGTAGACCTTGCCGGTCTCGTCATACCAGGCGGGGATGCGATGGCCCCACCATAGCTGGCGGCTGATGCACCAGTCCTGGATGTTGCCGAGCCATTGGTTGTAGGTGTTGATCCAGTTCTCGGGCACGAAGCGGATGCGGCCGTCGGCGAAGGCGTCCAGCGCGGGCTTCGTGATCGCGGTCCAGCCGCCGGGACGGCCGTCGGGCAGCTCCTTGCGCGTGAGATCGACGAACCACTGGTCGGTGAGATAAGGCTCCAGCACCGCGCCGGTGCGATCGCCGCGCGGCACCTTGAGCTTGTGGTCCTCGATTCTCTCGATCAGGCCGGCGGCCTTGAGGTCGGCCACGATACGGCGGCGCGCCTCGAAGCGGTCCAGCCCGCGGTACGCCGCCGGAGCCGCGTCGTTGATCGCCGCGCGCGGCGTGAAGATGTTGAGCAATGGCAACTGGTGTCGCTGTCCCACCACGTAGTCGTTGAAGTCGTGCGCCGGCGTGATCTTGACGCAGCCGGTGCCGAATTCGCGGTCCACGGAGTCGTCGGCGATGATGGGAATCTCGCGATCGCACAGCGGCAGTAGCACGCGCTTGCCGATCAATTCCCGGTAGCGCTCGTCGTCCGGATGCACCGCCACCGCGACGTCGCCGAGCAGGGTTTCGGGGCGCGTGGTGGCCACGACGATGTAGCTCTTCCGGGCGCCATCCGCAGCGACGTACGTCGCGCCGCCGGCGAGCGGATAGCGGATGTGCCAGAGCTGGCCGTGTTCCTCCTGCTGGACGACTTCCAGGTCGGAGATCGCGGTCTGCAAGACCGGGTCCCAGTTCACCAAGCGCTGGCCGCGGTAGATCAGGCCGTCTTCGTACAAGCGCACGAAGTGCTCGATCACCGCTTTCGAGTACTCCTCGTCCATGGTGAACTTGGCGCGCGACCAGTCCACCGAGCTGCCCATCCGGCGGATGCCTTGCTCGATGGTGCCGCCGGAGTAGCGCTTCCACTCCCAGACTTTCTCGATGAATTTTTCGCGGCCGAGCTCGATGCGCGAGGTGCCTTCGAGCTTGAGGTTGCGCTCCACCACCATCTGCGTGGCGATGCCGGCGTGGTCGGTGCCGGGCTGCCACAGCGTGTCGCGACCACGCATGCGGTGGTAGCGGACCAGCGCGTCCATGAGGGTGTGCTGGAACGCGTGGCCCATGTGCAGCGTGCCGGTCACGTTGGGCGGCGGCAGCATGATGCAGTAAGGCTCGCCGCGGCCCGACGGCGCGAACCAGCCGCGGCGTTCCCACTGCTCGCGCCAGCGCGCCTCGACGGCGCGGGGATCGTAGGTTTTTTCCATGTCGCTGAAGGAATCCGTCGCGCGCGGCGCCGGGACGGGTGGTGTTCGCAAGCTTATTTTAGTGGCGCCGGAGGCAGGTTATTTGGCGGAGTTGGGCGGCATGGCCCGGGTGTCCGGCTGGTCGCAGTTGGGGCCGCGCACGGCGTCGACTTCGTCCACGATGCCGTCCTTCACCACGACCACGACTTCGTCACGGTTTTCGCAGGCGAAACTCCAGCGACCGGGCTTGGCCACGCAGGCGAGGAAGCGCGCGGCACTGCGCTGGTTGCCGGATTCGTCCACGAAATTGCCCTGCCGCGGGGTGCAGCCATAACCGAGCCCGGACAGCTTCGCCTCGGCTTCGTCGCTCGAGATCCCCACCGGCACCGCGGCGTGGATGCGCTCGCGCTCGCGCGGGTCCACGCTCTGACCGAAGCCTTGCCCGATCCAGCCCAGTCCGCTACAAGCGCCGACCAGGAGCGCCGCGCAGCCCGCCGCAATCGCAAGGAGAGGGGTTTTCATGAGGGCGGCACTCAAAGTTTGTGGCTGGTCAGTTGGTAGCCGCGGTCGCGGTAAAACTTGTAGCGGCCGCGCGAAGCGGCGCGGCTTTCCGCATCGCCGGCGACGATCTCCAGCACGCGCTCGAAATGGCTGAAGAACGCCGGCACTTCGGCGTTAAGGTTGATCATCACGTCATGATAGTCGGCCGGCGGCTCGGCGCTGCCGATCAGCACGGCGGGCAGCGGCGGTTCGAGGGTCGCGCCGGCCCGCTCGTGGCTGATGAAGCTGCCCTGGCGGAAACTCCAGAGCAGGTCCTCCAGTGCGGCGGCGGTTTCCTCCGGCGCATGCAGGTAGATGCGATGGCCGACGGCGACCGCCTTGTCGCACAGCTTGCAGGCGGTCAGCGCGCCGTCGCGCTCGGTTTCGGGCAGCACGTAGAAGTCGATGCGGGTCATGACTCCCGCTTCGCGGCATGGTTCAGCAGATATTGCACCAGCAGCGGGACCGGGCGACCGGTCGCCTTCTTGCCATGCCAGGCGGTGCCGGCGATGTCCAGGTGCGCCCACTTCATCTTCTTGGTGAATTTGTGCAAGAAGGTGGCGCCGATGATGGCACCGGCCTCGCGTCCGCCGACGGTGGCGATGTTGGCGATGTCCGCGAACTCGCTCTTGATCTGCGGTTCGTACTCCGGCCACAACGGCAGCTCCCAGGCGCGGTCGCCGATCTGCTCGCCGGCGGCGAGCAGCGCCCGGCCCAGCGCCGGGGTATTGGTGAACAGGCCCGAGGCATGGCTGCCCAGAGCGACGACGCAGGCGCCGGTGAGCGTGGCCATGTCGATGCATACCGTGGGCTGGTAGTTTTTCTCCACGTAGGTCAGCGCGTCGCACAGGATGAGCCGGCCCTCGGCGTCGGTGTTGAGCACCTCGATGGTGATGCCGGCCATGGACTTGACGATGTCGCCGGGCTTGTTGGCCTGGCCGTCGGGCAGGTTTTCCGAGGCGGGGATGGCGCCGACCAGATTCAGCGGCAGCTTGAGCGCCGCGGCGGCCGCGAAGGCGCCGAGCACCGCGGCGCCGCCGCACATGTCGAATTTCATCTCGTCCATCTTGTCCGCCGGCTTGAGGCTGATGCCGCCGGCGTCGAAGGTGAGCCCCTTGCCGACCAGGGCGATGGGCTTTTCCTCCTTGGCGCCCGCGAGGTATTCGAGCAGGATCAACTTGGGCGGCTGGCGGCTGCCGCGCGCCACGGAGAGCAGCGCGCCCATGCCGAGCTTTTCCATGTCGGCCTGCTCCAGCACCTTGACCGCGATGGTCTTGTGCCGCCGCGCCAGCGCCTGCGCCTGTTCGGCGAGATAAGTCGGGGTGCACACGTTGCCCGGCAAGTTGCCCAGCGTTTTGGCGAGATTGACGCCTTCGACGATCGCCAGCGCCTCGCTCAGACCGCGTTCCCCCTCGGGCAGGTCGCTGCGGCGCGGGACGTCGATCGCCACGCGCGCGAGCTTGGGCTGCGGCAACTCCTTGCGTGCCTGCTCACCGCGCAGCGCGTCGAGGCGATAGAACGCGTCCTCGAAGCTCAGCACGGCCTGCTGCACGTTCCAGCGCCAGTCGCGGCCCTTGACCGGCTGGTGGCTGAGATAGCTCACCGCGTCGACCGCGCCGGTCGCGCGCAGCGCCTTGGCCGCGGCCGCATGCGCTTTGCGGTACGCGGCTTCGTCGAAGTCGCGTTCGCGGCCTAAGCCCACCAGCAGGACGCGATCGCACAACACGCCCGCAGGCTTGTGCAAGAGCAGGGTGGTGCCGAGCTTGCCGTCCATGTCGCCGCGGCGCATGATGCTGGCCACGGTGCCGGAGGCGTCGAGCGCGGCTGCCGCCGCGCTGGGCTTGCGGCGCTCGAAAATGCCGACCACGACGCAGGCCGCGCGCTGTTTTTCCGGGCTACCGCTTTTGACCGAATATTCCATTTTTCTCCTTCCATGCCGAGCGCCGAATCCCCGACGTTGCCGAGTTCGATGTGCGAGCGCGGATCGCCGATGCGCCGTGCGAGCGCGCCGCCGTTTGGGACCAGACGTGGCGCGGGTTTCCAGGTGGGTGGACGAAACGGAAGTTTAAAACATCCGGCGCCGGCCGCCATCCTGCGTCCGCCGCGCCGGGAAAATCCCGCTTTTCGGGCGCCGCGGGCGCGCGCACGGCCATGAACCGGCGTCTGCTCGACCGCTATCTGCTGCGCGAAACCGCCGCCGCCTGGCTGGCGGTGACCGTGGTGCTGCTGGCGATCATGCTGTCCACGCGCTTCGCCAGCGTGCTCAACTTCGCCGCCAAGGGCGAGATCCCGCGCGATCTGCTGTTCGACGTGGCCATGCTCTCGACCCTGCGTTATCTGGTGATCCTGATCCCGGCCTCGCTGCTGCTGGCGATCATGATCGCGCTCGGACGGCTGTATAGCGACAACGAGATCACCGCGATGAGCGCCTGCGGGATGAGTCCGCGCCAGCTTTACCGGCCATTCCTGAGCCTCGCCGTGCTGCTGATGCTGCTGACCGCGGCACTGGCCTTCCAGATCGGACCGTGGGCGGGGCGGCAGGCGGACTACCTGGTCAAGGACGCCAAGCGCATGTTGCAGCTCATGCCTTTGGAAGCGGGCCAGTTCCGCAGCCTCGCCGGCGGCCGCGCGGTGTTCTACACCGCGGCCATGGATCCCGGCGGCGAGCGCTTCGGACAGGTTTTCGCGCACCTCGAGCCGGAGCGCGGCCAACCCAGCGTGGTGGTCGCCGATCACGGCCGGCAGCGCATCGATCCGTCGAGTGGCGACCGCGTGGTGGTGCTGGAGGACGGCTACCGTTATGTCGGCACCCCGGGCAGCGCCGACTACGACGTGGTCAAGTTCCGCGAGCTGACGCTGCGCCTGTCGCCGCCGCCGTTCATCTATTTCAACGACCAGCGCGTGCTGGCGCCCACCCAGGCGCTGCTCGGCTCGCGCGACCCGCGCGATCAGGCCGAGTTGCAGGCGCGTCTGGCGGCGCCGCTGTCGGTGCTGTTGCTCGCGCTGCTCGCGGTGCCGCTGTCCCATCTCAAGCCGCGCGAGGGGCGCTACGGCAAGCTGGTGCTGGGCATACTCGCCTATCTGGTCTATGCCAACCTCATCAGCCTCGGCCAGAGCTGGATCGGCAAGGGACTGATCCCCGCGGGCGTCGGCCTGTGGTGGGTGCATGGCGTGGTGCTGTCCGCGACGCTGTGGTTGATGGCGCGCCGCCAGAGCTTCGTGCGATGAACCGCCTCGACCGCTACGTGTTGCGCCACGTCCTGGAGCTGACCGCGGTGGTGGGACTGGCGCTGGTGGCGATCTACACCGTGGTCAATTTCCTCGCCGGACTCGGGGAAACCGGTCAAGGCGATCTCGGCGTCGGCGCGGTGATCGAGTACAGCCTGTTGCTGGTGCCAAGCAGCCTTTACATCCTCATGCCGATCGTCGCCCTGCTCGGCACGCTGCTGGGCATCGGTCAGCTCGCGCGCCACGGCGAACTGACCGCGCTGCGTTGCGCCGGCGTCTCGCTCGCGCGCATCGGCGGCGCGACGCTGGCGGCGGGCCTGCTGCTCGCGGTCTTGACCTACGCGCTCGGCGACTGGCTGGGCCCCATGGGCGAGCGCCTCGCCGCCGAGTTGCACGAGTCCGGACACGGCAAGGGGGCCGACGTCGGCAAATCGCGCTGGCTGCGCGATGCCGACCGGGTGGTGCGCATCCGTCAGCTCGACGCCGCCGATCACATCCGCGAGGTCACGGTCTATCAGCTCGGCCCCGACGGGCGCCTGCAGGCGGCGCTGGCGGTGGACGAAGGCCGTTACGTGGACGGCCACTGGCAGCTTTCCGGCGTACGACGCAGCGACTTTGGCGCCGATCGCATCCAGGTCAGTCGGCAGGCCGAGGTGCAGATCGACGGCGGCATCAGCCCCAAGGTCCTGCAACTGTTCATTCTCGAGGCCGGCAGCCTGTCGGTGCCGGGTCTGCTGAGACTGATCGCTTACATGGACGACAACCATCTCGACGCGGGCAAGTACCGCCTGCTGTTGTGGCGGCGCCTGGTCGAACCGTTCACCGTGATGGTGATGATGCTGTTCGCGGTGCCTTTCGTCACCGGTCAGCTGCGCGACGTCGGCACCGGCCAGAAGCTCCTGGCCGGCGCCTTGGTCGGCATCGTGTTTTACGTGGTCAACAAAGTCTCGGTCAGCCTGGGCGATCTCTACCAGTGGCCGGCACCGCTGGCCGCCGGCGTACCCACCGTGCTGCTCGCGCTCTACGCCGGGTGGCGTCTGCGACGTGCGAGCTGAATTGGACAGGGATTGGCGGTTCGCGGTCGGAACTAGCGGTCGCAGGCCGGTCCCCAACGGAAGTGACGACCGTATCGTCAGGCTTTCGGCAGCAACACCAGCTCGGTGCCGGCGATCCGGTCCTGTGGCGCGCGGCGGCGACGATCCAGCAGGACACTGCCCCAGCCCGCAAGGGCGGCGAGCGCGGTGACGCAAAGCGCGGCTTCGCGATGCGGCAGCGGCGCCTGCGTCGGCAGCGCCGCGATCAAGAACGGCGCCAGCGTCAGGCCCCAGGCGCACAGCATGGCGCCGTAACGCACGATCGCCACGGGCCAGCGCAAGGATGAGCCATCCGTGCGACGCAGCTTGAGTCGCCAGGTGCGCATGCCGAGCGTCTGGCCGCCGCGGGTCCATGACAGGCCAAAGTACGTCAGGCCCGCCAGGAACAGGTACAGCCGCAGCAGCGTCCAGTTACGTTCGAGCCCCAGCGACTGTCGCAGCAGGAGATCGAGGGACAGCCCGGCGAGCCAGATCGCGGCGAGCAGCAGGCCGTCGTAGAGGGCAGCGGCGAGCCGCCGCCAGATCGGCGCGGGCAAGACCAGGGAGGTCATGAAAGCGAGCTGGCGTCTGTGTGACCGCAGATTCGAACAGCGAACAGTGTTCAAGCCTTGGCTGACCCGCGGCGCCGGACCTACAGCAAAGGCTTGGCGCTCCTACCGGGATTCGAACAGCGAACGGTGTTCAAGCCTTCGTTGACCACGCGGCGCCGGATTCGTAGCAAAGATTTGGCGCTCCTACCGGGATTCGAACCCGGGTTTAAGCCTTGAGAGGGCTCCGTCCTAGGCCTCTAGACGATAGGAGCGCGGTGCGGGAGTGCGTATTATACGGATCGCGCGTGCCGAACGCGCACTCCAAACAAAAATGGATTCTACCCACATTCAGGCTCTACGCATCCCCCGCGACCAGCACCCGATCTCGCGCAGCCAGATTTCCCCCGGCACGCTGAAAGTGTTGTACACGCTCAAGGATGCCGGTTTCGAGGCCTACATGGTCGGCGGAGGGGTGCGCGATCTGCTGGCCGGACTCAAGCCCAAGGATTTCGACGTCGCCACCAGCGCGCGGCCCGAGGAGGTCAAGCGCCTGTTCCGGTCCTGCCGGCTGGTGGGCCGGCGCTTCCTGATCGCGCATGTGCGCATGGGGTCGGAGATCGTCGAGGTCACCACTTTTCGCGGCGCGATCACCGACAGCCACGAACGCGACGAGACCGGCCGCATCCTGTCCGACAACGTCTACGGCACGCTGGAGACGGACGCCTTCCGCCGCGACTTCAGCATCAACGCCTTGTACTACGACATCCGCGACTACTCGATCGTGGACTTCGCCGGCGGCATGGAGGACTTGAAGCGCGGCGTGCTGCGCCTGATCGGCGAACCGGAACTACGGCTGCGTGAGGATCCGGTGCGCATGCTGCGCGCGGTGCGCATCGCCAACAAGCTCGGCTTCCAGATCGATCCGGCGACCGCGGCGCCGATTCCGCAGCTGGCCTATCTGCTGCGCGAGATCCCGCCGGCGCGGCTGTTCGACGAGGTGCTGAAGCTGTTCTTGTCGCGCGAGGCCGTTGCCAACCTCGAGGGTCTGCGCCGCTTCGGCCTGTTCGCGCACCTGCTGCCGCTGACCGACGAGGCGCTGGAGGCCGACGACCCGACGGCGGCCGCGCTGGTGCGCCAGGCGCTGGCCAACACCGCCGAGCGCGTGGCTAAGGAGCAGCCGGTGACGCCGGCTTTTCTGTTCGCGGCGATGCTGTGGCCGGCTTACGCCAAACGCGTCGAGCAGCTCCAGCGCGAACAGGGCCATGTGCCGGTCGTGGCGCAGAACCAGGCGGCGGAGGAAGCGATCGCCGCGCAGCAGTTGCGCATCGCCATCCCCAAGCGCTTTTCGGTGCCGATGCGCGAGATCTGGGCGCTGCAGCCGCGCTTCCTCAATCGCCAGGGCGCGCGCGTCAAGCGCCTGCTGGCGCATCCGCGCTTCCGCGCCGCCTACGATTTCCTGCTGCTGCGCGCGCAGGCCGGCGAACCCGGCACCGGCGAGCTCGCGGCATGGTGGACGCAGGCGCAAAGCGGGCAACTCCCGCCGCCGCCCGAGGCGCCGCCGGCGACGCAAGAGACGGCCCCGCCCAAAAAGCGCCGGCGGCGGCGCCGCGGCGGTCGCGGGCGCCGGCGCGAATCGGGCGATGGCCCCGGCGTTTCGTAAGGCCTACGTCGCGCTGGGCGCCAACCTCGGCGATCCGCCGACCGCGTTACGCACGGCGCTCCAGGCGCTGGCGCAAACGCCCGGCGTTCGCGCGCTCGAGGTTTCGAGTTTCTATCGCAGCGCTCCCGTCGGTCCCGAAGGCCAGCCCGACTACTGCAACGCGGTCTGCGCCTTCGAGACCGAGCTCACCCCCGAAGCCCTGCTCGAACGCCTGCAGGCGCTCGAGGCGGCGGCCGGACGCCAGCGCGGCGTGCGCTGGGGGCCGCGCACGCTCGATCTCGATCTGCTGCACGTGGAAGGCGAGACCCGCGACACCCCCGCGCTGCAACTGCCGCATCCGCGCCTGCACGAGCGGGCCTTCGTGCTGGTGCCGCTGGCCGAGCTCGCGCCGCAGCTTGCCATTCCCGGGCGGGGGCGCGTGGCGGCGCTGGCGGCGGCGATCGACCGCTCGACCGTGCGGCGCTGGACTTAAGGGACAGAAGTTTTTTCTCGGCGCTGGCTGCGCAGGAAGACCGACGGTTGGCGATCGCGCGGCCGGCGATTACACTGCCCCCGGCGGGCGCATGCCTCAGTGGGCCGCCCTGATTTCGAATCGCCGGTGCCGGGCGTATGTCTCGTTGGGCCGCCCGCCGCCATCCACCGGGAATTTCCCATGCAAGCGACTGAGTATCCGTGCGGGCCGTGGTGTCCTGGCCTCCCGTCGGCCGGAGGCCGCCGGTGAGCGCGCCGGCGCCGAGCGTGCAGCTCGCCGAGCTGCGGCGCATGCGCGAGGCCGGCGAGAAGATCGCCTGTCTGACCTGCTACGACGCGAGCTTCGCGCTGCTGGAGGATCGTGCCGGCGTGGATCTGGTCCTGATCGGCGACTCCCTGGGCATGGTCATCCACGGCGGGACCACGACCACGCCGGTCACCGTGGAGCACATCGTCTATCACAGCCGTTGCGTGGCGCCGCACCTCAAGCGCGCCTTCCTCGTCGCCGACCTGCCGTTTTTGTCCTTCGCCACGCGCGAGCGCGCGCTGGACGCCGCGCAGCGGGTGATGCAGCAAGGCGGGGCCAAAATGGTCAAACTCGAAGGCGGACGCGAACAGGCCGACATCGTCGAATACCTCGCGGTGCGCGGCGTGCCGGTGTGCGCGCATCTCGGTCTGCAGCCGCAGCTCATCCACAAGATGGGCGCTTTCAAGGTGCAGGGCCGCGACGAGGCCGCCGCCGAGGCCATGCTGCACGACGCGCAAGTCCTGCAGGACGCCGGCGCCGATCTGCTGCTGCTGGAGTGCATCCCCGCCGCGCTGGGCCGGCGCATCGCCGAACGTTCGCGTGTGCCGGTGATCGGCATCGGGGCGGGGCCGGACGTGGACGGGCAGATCCTGGTGCTGCACGACATGCTGGGCATTTCCCCGCTCGTGACGCTGGGCCGCAAGCCACGCTTCGTGAAAAACTTCATGGAGGGCGCGCCGGACATCGAGTCGGCCATCCGCGCCTATGTGCAGGCGGTGAAGCGCAAAGCCTATCCCACCGCGGAGCACTGCTTCGAAACGCAGACGGCGCCGGCCCTCGCCGGCGTCAAGACGGAGGCCAAGGCCAGCGCGGCTGTGCAAGGCCGAGCGCGGCTTCCCGCTTCGGATTCCTGATTTCCGGGACGCCTTACGCATGCGCACCGTCCGATCGGTCGGCGAACTGCACGCCGCGCTCGCCGCATGGCGCGCCGCCCGCGAGCCGGTGGCGCTGGTGCCGACCATGGGCAATCTGCACGAAGGTCATCTCGCCTTGGTGCGTCGCGCCCGCGAACTCGCCGCGCACGTCGTGGTCAGCGTCTTCGTCAATCCCTTGCAGTTCGGGCCGAGCGAGGACTACGCGCGCTATCCGCGCACCCTGGACGCCGACGCGCGCTTGCTGGAAGGCGAGGGCGTCGAGCTGCTGTGGGCGCCCGCGGTGGAGGACGTCTATCCGGGCGGATACCCGCCGGCGACCACGGTGCGCCTCGCCGGGGCGCTGGCCGAGCAGCTCGAGGGCGCGCACCGCCCCGGTCACTTCGAGGGCGTGGCGACGGTGGTCAGCATCCTGTTCAACCGCGTGCGGCCGGAGCTGGCGGTGTTCGGCGAGAAGGACTGGCAGCAGCTCGCCGTGATCCGCCGCATGGTGACCGATCTCGGTTGGGACGTGCGCATCGTCGGCGTGCCGACCTGCCGCGCCGCCGACGGCCTGGCGCTGTCCTCGCGCAATCAATATCTGTCGGACGAGGAACGTGCGCGCGCGCCGGCGCTCCACGCGGCGCTGCAGGCGATCGCCGCGCAACTGCGCGCCGGGCACCGCGACTTCGACACGCTGTGTGCGCAACAACGCGCCCGGCTGGAAGCGCGGGGGTTTCGTCCCCAATATCTGGAAGTGCGCTCGCCCGATCTGTCGCCGCCGCAGGCGAACGCGCGGGAATTCGTGGTGCTGGCCGCCGCTTATCTCGGCACCACGCGGCTCATCGACAACCTGCCGGTGCGCCTCGAGTAAGCGCGCGCCGTTCGTCGGGTTTCGCGGGCGGAACCGGAACGAACGCTTGGCGGAGACGGATCGCGGGGTTACACTTCGGTGACGCCGCCGTGAGCGAAATCCACGGCCACGGGCGCATGCCTTAGGGGGCCGCCCTCGTAGTCAAAACCTCGATGCCGGGTGCATGTCTTGGTGGGCCGCCCGGGGTCGCCAGTCGAAGGCATTTCACCATGCAACTGACGATGCTCAAGTGCAAGCTGCACCGCGCGCGCGTGACCCACGCCGAACTCGATTACGAGGGTTCCTGCGCGATCGACGGCCGTCTGCTCGATCTCGCCGGTATCCAGGAGTACGAGCAGATCCAGATCTACAACGTCGGCAACGGCGAACGCTTCACCACCTACGCCATCCGCGCCGAAAACGGCAGCGGCGTGATCTCGGTCAACGGCGCGGCCGCGCACAAGGCGCGCGTCGGCGACCGCGTGATCATCTGCAGCTACTGCACGCTGGATGCGCGCGAAGCCCGCAACCACAAGCCCAAGCTGGTCTATCTGGACGAGGCCAACCGCGTCATCCGGACCGCCAACGCCATTCCCGTTCAGGCCGCCTGAGCGTCGCGGGCGGAAGCGAAGCGGCTGAAGTCGGCTGGAAATGGCGGGCGCGCGCCCGCTAAGCTTTGCGCGTCCGCGTTTCACCCGCCTCATGTCCGAACTCACCGACAGTCCCGCCTGGCGCGCCCTGCAAGCACAGGCCGCGCGCCTGCGCGTGCGGCGGATCGCAGCGCTGTTCGCGGACGACGCGCAGCGCGCAACGCGCTTCACCGCGCAGGCCGCGGGCTTGTATCTGGATTATTCCAAGCAGCGCCTGGACGCCGCGGCGTTCGCCGGGTTGTTGGAACTCGCCCGCCAGCAGGATCTCGGCGGCTGGATCGCGCGCATGTTCGCCGGCGAGCGGATCAACGCCACCGAAGACCGCGCGGCCTTGCACGTGGCCCTGCGCGCGCCGCGCACGGCCCGCATCGCCGTCGATGGCCGCGACGTGATGCCGGCGGTGCACGCGGAACTCGAGCGCGTGTGCAGCTTCGCCGAGCAAGTGCGCGATGGCCGCGTGCGCGGCCTGGGCGAAGCGCCGTTCACCGACGTCCTCAGCCTCGGCATCGGCGGTTCGGATGCCGGCCCCCGGCTGGTGTGCGACGCACTGGCGCACCAAGCCGACGGACCGCGGGTGCATTTCGTCGCCAACGTCGATCCCGCGCCGCTCGCCCGGCTGCTGCGAAACCTCGATCCCGCGCGCACGCTGGTGGTGGTCATCTCGAAAACCTTCACCACCCAGGAGACCATGACCAATGCGCGCGCCGCGCGGGCCTGGCTGGTCGCGCGGCTGGGCGAGGCGGCGGTGGCCCGGCACTGCGCGGCGGTCTCGACGCATCTGGCCGAAGTGCGCCGCTTCGGCATCGGGGAAGAGCGCATCTTCGGGTTCTGGGACTGGGTCGGCGGTCGCTATTCGCTGTGGTCGGCGGTCGGTCTGCCCATCGCTCTGGCGCTGGGGGCGGCACGCTTCCGCGAACTGCTCGCCGGCGCCCACGCGATGGACGAGCATTTCCGTTGCGCGCCCTTCAGCGAGAACCTGCCGGCGATCCTCGGCCTGCTCGGCGTGTGGAACAACAACTTCCTGGGCCTGGCCAGCCAGGTGGTGATTCCCTACGCCCAAAACCTCGAACGCCTGCTGCCCTGGCTGCAACAACTGGAGATGGAATCCAACGGCAAGCGCGTGGACCGCGATGGACACGCGGTGGACTACGCCACCACGCCGGCGCTGTGGGGCGACGTGGGCACCAACGCCCAGCACGCCTTTTTCCAGATGCTGCATCAAGGACCGGCGGTCCATGCGCTGGATTTCATCCTTCCGCTCGCGCCCTCCGATCCGGCACTCGCCGCGCAGCACCGGCTACTCGTCGCCCATGGCCTGGCGCAGAGCGCGGCGCTGATGCGCGGCAAAAGCGAGGAGGAAGTGCGCGCGGAATTGCGTTCGCGCGGGATCGAGGGCGCGGCCCTGGAGGCGGCGCTGCCGCACCGCGTGTTCCCGGGCGACCGGCCGAGCAATACCCTGCTGTTGCCGCGGCTGGATGCTTTCCACCTCGGCGCGCTGCTGGCGCTGTACGAACATCGCACCTTCGTGCAGAGCGTGATCTGGAACGTCAACGCCTTCGACCAGTGGGGCGTGGAGCTGGGCAAGCAGCTGGCCGGCAAGGTGCTCGAGGCGCTCGAAGGACGGGGAACGCCGCCCGATCCGTCCACCGCGAACCTGATCGAGCGCGTGCGCGATGCCCAGGCTCGCTGAGCGCGCTGCGCTGCTGACGGCGGCCTTGGTTGCCGGGCTTGCCGGCTGTGTCGCGGCGCGAACGCCCCTGAGCCGTTTCGACACGGGTTCCGCGGCGGTGGAAATCGGTACGCCGGAATTCGTGCCCCAGGCGCGTTATCCGAGCGTAGAAGCGCTGCGCGCCGAAATCCGCGGACGCGGCCTGCTGCCCCTCGTCCTGCAGTCGGTGCGACCGCAACCCGAGGCCATCGCGCAACTCCGCGCGGGACAGCCGGTGCTGGTGCGGCTTTCGCGCGGGCTGCCGTTTTTTGCCCATCTCGACTACGCCGCGTGGGTGGGCGTGGATCCGGCGAACGATCGCGTACTGTTGCGCTCGGCAGGCCAATCCGCGCAGTGGATGAATTTCGCCGATTTCAACACGGCCTGGCGCGCCGCCGGATCCTGGGCGCTCGTGGCCGCGCCGCCGCAACGCATTCCCTCTTTCGCCACGCCGGACGATTGGCTGTCCGAAGCGGCGTCGCTGGCCGCCACGCAGCCGGCGGCCGCTGGACAGGCTTACCTCGCGGCTAGCCGTCGCTGGCCGCAGTCGCCTGCGGTCTGGTTGGCGCTGGCGCGCTGGCGCGAAGCGCACGACGATCTGCCCGGCGCCATGCTCGCGTATGCCGCGGCCGCGCGCGTCGAGCCGTCGAACGCGGCGACGCACGCACGCCTGGCGCAACTGCTGCTGCTGCGCCAGTGCGCCGACCAGGCCGAGGACGAAATCGAACTCGCCTTGCGTTACGAAACCGATCCGCAACGACGCGCGGAAGACCAAGGCGTGCTCGCCCAGATTCGCGATCGCGGCGGACCATCGGTGGTCTGCGCGCTCGAACCGAATGACGGCGGCTGAGGACGCGCCGGCCGAGGCGACGCGCCCGACTGGCGGCGGGGCGAAAGCGAGGTTCGTCGCAGGCGCTAGACTTGCGACCTTGCCCGTGACAGGGGCATCGGGGGAACGCAGGATGAACAAGATTCAGCTCGGCTTGATCGGCGCGGTGATGCTGTGCGCGGGCTGCAGCGGCAGTTCTTCGCCGGCCGGCACCGCCGTCGATCGCGGACCGGCGCAATGGACCACGCTGGGCACGCGCGCGGCCCCGAGCGCGCCGGAAACCGTCATCGCGCCCCAGGCGGCAGCGACGTGGAGCGATTACGATCCGCCGGCGCTGTACCCCAAGACGGCGCAGCAGAGCCTGCAATACATCGCCATGCCGGACGGCACGCGGCTCGCCGCGTACGTCACTTTGCCAGCCGACGCGAACGGCCAGGTGATTGCCGGGAGTTTCCCGACCGTTTTGATCCAGACGGCTTACAACGGCGGCGATGCGCAGTTCTCCAGCGCCATCGCGGCGCTGGGCGGCGCGGATCCCTACATCGTGGAGCACGGCTACGCCGAGGTGGTGGTGGACGTGCGCGGCACCGGTCAGTCGCAGGGTTCGTGGGATGCCTTCGGCCCCGACGAGCAGGCGGATTACGGCCACGTCGTGGACTGGGTGCTGCAGCAACCCTGGTGCAACGGCACCATCGGCGTTTACGGGGTGTCCTATCTGGGCATCACGGCCATCCTCACCGCCGCACAGGATCATCCGGCGGTGAAAGCCGCGTTTCCCATCGTGCCCATCGGCGACGGCTACCGGGACATCGTCTTCACCGGCGGCCAGGTCAACCCCACCTTCATCCCGACCTGGCTGGCGCTGGTTTCGGTGCTGAGCCTGACCGATCCCATCCTGCTGACCAGCCCGCAGGTCGGCGTGGCGACCGTGCTGCAGCACTTGTCGAGCGCGGTGACCACCTTCCAGGTGCCCACTTTGCTGCGGGGTGTGGCCGGCGATCCGGCGACGGCCTACGACGGCGATTTCTGGACAGTGCGTTCGCCGCTGGAGGTGGACGGCAACATCCGCGTGCCGACCTTCGTCGTCGGCGGGCTGCACGATTTGTTCCAGCGCAGCGAGCCCATGAGCTACGAAGCCGTCAAGACGCATGCCCCGGCCAAGCTGCTGATCGGCCCCTGGACCCACATCCAGGCCGCGCTCGGTCAAGGCTTGCCGGCCGACGGCGTGCCGGCGCTCAACCACATCGAGCTGCGCTGGTTCGACCAATATTTGAAGGGGATGGACGTGGGCGCGGACCGGCTGCCCAACGTCACTCAGTACGTGCTCGGCTACGGTCACTACGTGACGGCCAGCGACTGGCCGCATCCTCAGGCGCATGCGTTGCGCCTGTACCTGCACGCGGACAAGAGCCTGTCGGATCGGCCACCGGCCGCGGACGAGGCGCCGAACACGGCGCTCCAGGAGCCGCTCAACGGCCTGTGCTCGATCAGCACCGATCAGTGGACCGCGGGTCTGGTGGGCCTGATCCCGCTGCCCTGTTTCAGCAACGCGGAGCTCGCCGAGACTTTCGACGTGAAATACGAGACCGCGCCGCTCGACGAGGACACTTACATCAACGGCCCGATCGAGGCGGACGTGTGGATTTCCACCACCGCGCAGGATGCCGGCGTGTCGGTGCGCATCGACGACGTCGATCCCAGCGGCAGCGCCACGCCCTTGACCAACGGCATCCAGACCGCCTCGTTGCGCGCGGTGGACGCAGCTCGCTCGCGCACGCTCGACGGCCAGCGTATCCAGCCCTGGCATCCCTATACCCAAACGTCGGTGCAGCCGCTGACGCCGGGGCAGGTCGTCGAGATTCCGGTGGAGATTTTCCAGACCAGCGCGCTGATCGCCAAGGGACATCGCCTGCGCGTGGCGATCGGCGCGAGCGATCTGCCGCAGGGCGTGCCGCCGCTGCCGACTTTGCTTCAATCGCTCGCTGGCGTGCTCAGCCTGCACAGCGACGCCGCGCATCCCTCCAGCGTCGTGCTGCCGGTGGTGCCGGCCAGCGCGCTGCAGGCGCCGCACTGAGGCCGTCGATCAATTCGGCGCCTCCTCCATCAGCGCTTCGATGGTCGCAACCGGCGCACTGCCGTAGGAGAGGAAGCGTTCGTTGAAACGCTTGAGCGAAAATGCATCGCCCAGTTTCTGCCGCCGTGCCTCGCGGAAGCGGTAGATTTCGGAGAAGCCGGCGAAGTAACGCGTGAGCTGCACGCTGGAAAGCTGTACCCGGCGCCACTTGCCGACCGCCTCCTTGCGCGACTGGAAGGCTTCGCGCGTGAGCAGGTGCAGCGCCGCATCCTCGCTCATGCCCTGGGTGTGCACGCCGTAGTCGAGCAGGGTGTTGGTCACCGAGCGCAAATACCATTTCCAGTACATCAGCCACAGCTCCGGCGCGCCGCCGCCGTAGCCCGACTCCATCATCATGCGCTCGCTGTAAACGGCCCAACCTTCGATCATGCTGCCGTTGCCGAACACGCTCTTGATCTTGCTCGGCGACTTGTTGGCGTAGAGCAGCTGCACGTAGTGGCCGGGAATCGCCTCGTGGATGATGAAGATCGGCAGCATCCAGTCGTTGTACTCGCGCAGGAAACTCTCGGCTTGTGCCGGCGACAGATCGTCGAGGGGGTCGACGTTGAAATACGTCCGCGCGGTGGGATCGTAGGGCCCCGGTGCCTCGATCCCGGCGACGGCCACCCCGCGTTCGTAGGGTGGCGTCACCCGCACCTGTAGCGGGCGGCTGGGGTCGAGATCGATCAAGTCGTGGCTCGTCACCCAATGCTCGAGCTGCGGGATCAGTGCCTCGACCGCGGCGACGTAATGTTGCGGCGTGGTGTGCCGTTCCGAGATCTTCTCGATCACGCGCGCGATGCGCGTCTCGCGGTCTTCCGGCAGGGTCTCGGCGTTCAGGTATTTCGGCCACAGCTGCCGCGCCAGCGCGTCCATCCTGGCCAGGACACGTTCTTTTTCCGCCTGCGCGCGGCGATACAGCGCCTGCGCGCCGTCGCTTCCCGGGTTGTCGCAGGCGAATTTCTCCTCGTAGAGTCCTCGACCCAAGCGGAACGAGCGCGCGCCGTGGCGCAGCCGCTTGCGCTCGAGCGCCTCCAGCCAGGCGACGTGACCACGAATGGCGTTGCGGGCGTCGTACAGCCGGTCCAGAAAGACGGCGCGCTCTTGCGCCGACAGTCCGGAGCCGGCGAGTTGTTTTTCCAATTCCGGTCCGAACACGGACAACGCGCCCCGGTTCTGCTCGATGGCCAGTTCGGTGTGCTCGCGCGTGGGGTCGTGAATGTTCGCCCGCGCCGCGCGATAGTAGGCGGGCACGGCGGCCAGGCGCGCGGAAACCGTGCGCAGGCGCTGGTCCAGCGGCGCATAGGGCGTGTTCAGGAGCAAGGCGAAGGCGGAGGCGACGTTGTAAGTGGCGGGATTCCATTGCCACTCGCGCAGGCTGCGCCACTGCCAGCGCTCGCAGGCCAGCGCGTTGTCCAGCACCGCCCAGTCGGCGCGATGGCTGGGATCGAGCCGCCGCGGGTCCACCGCATGCAAACGCGCGCGCCATTGGTCGAGGAAGCGCAGGTACTCGGCGCGGTAGGCCGCATCCGGCACCGCCAGGCGCTCGGCCACACGGTAATAGCCCTCGGCGATCGCCGCATCCGGATTGCGTTGCCAGTATTCCTCGAGAAAGCGCTCTCCGAATTCGCGGTCAAAGCCGAGGTTTGCGTCGAGCGTGTCCGCGATGCCCGCCGCCGGTAGCAGGGCCAAGGACAAGAGCAATGGTCGCAGGCCTGGATGACGGATCGCTCGAATAAACACGGAACCCCCTCGTTCTTGGCGTTGGCGCAGCGCATGCCCGCGCTTAAGCGGCGTGGGTTTTCTTGCCTGCGTATGGCGACGACGTTACAATAAAAAACTCAGCGGTGCGGGGTGGAGCAGTCTGGCAGCTCGTCGGGCTCATAACCCGAAGGTCGTAGGTTCGAATCCTACCCCCGCTACCATGTTTCCCCAAAGCCGAGTGGCCAGATCGCAGTACCGCTCGGCCACTTCTTCGCCACTCTCGCGTACCCGCCAGACCAGCTTGCGAAGAAGTTCGCGTGGCGTTCCACGCAACAAAAAATCCCGCGCGACGTTTTCGCTAAAGTATCCTACCGCCGCGGCCGTAAGCGGCGTGAAGTCCATTGGATTTGCAAGCGACCCCATCGCGAGTACGCAAGGATGAATCTGAAAGATGTCGCCGCCGTCATCACCGGCGGAGCTTCGGGTCTGGGTGCCGCCACCGCCGAGCTGCTGGCGCGCGAAGGTGCGCGCGTGACGATCTTCGACATGAACGAGGAGGCCGGCCGCGCGCTGGCCGCGAAACTCGGCGGTTTGTCTTTCAAGGTCGACGTCGTCGATCCGGCCAGCGTGGCCGAGGCGCTGGATGTTGCGCAGGCGAAGCTGGGTGTGGCGCGCGTGCTGGTCAACTGCGCCGGGATCGCGCTCGGCATGAAGACCGTCGGCAAGGAGTTCAAACCTCACCCTCTGGATCAATTTCGCAAGGTCGTCGAGGTCAATCTGATCGGCACCTTCAACGTCATCGCCCAGTTCGCCGCGCGGCTGGCGAAAGCCGAGCCTCTCGGCGAGGAGCGCGGCGTGATCGTCAATACCGCCTCGGTGGCCGCTTTCGAAGGACAGATCGGCCAGGCCGCCTACGCCGCATCCAAGGCTGGCGTGGTCGGCATGACCTTACCCATCGCGCGCGACCTGGCGCTGCTCGGCATCCGCGTCGTCACCATCGCGCCGGGCATCTTCGCCACGCCGATGATGGCCAGCCTGCCCAAGGACGTGCAGGACTCGCTGGGCAAGCAAGTGCCCTTCCCCAGCCGCCTCGGCAAACCCGAGGAATACGCGCGGATGGTGCACAGCATCGTCACCAATCCCATGCTCAACGGCGAAACCATCCGCCTCGACGGCGCCATCCGAATGCCGCCGAAATAAGCGCCGCCCCGGCGTGGGCCGGCCTCATCGGCGTCCATTGTGGTGGCATGCGGTATGCTGGAGCAGAGTCTAATGCGGCCCTTTGGCTGCCCCCGGTCCCGAATTCCATGAGTATTTCCCGCCTGCCGCCGCTGAACGCGCTCCGGGCCTTCGAGGCGGTCGCCCGCCATCGCAGTTTTCGCAAGGCAGCCGAGGAGTTATTCGTCACGCCCGCGGCGGTCACCCATCAGATCAAGGCGCTGGAGGAGCAGCTCGGAGTCGTCTTGTTTCAGCGCTTGAACCGCCGCATCGAGCTAACGCCTGCGGCCCTGGCCGCGCTGCCGCGGTTTCGCGATGCGTTCGAAGCGCTGGCGCAAGGGGTCGCGCAGTTGCGCGATCATGGCAAGAAGCCGCGCCTGACCGTGCGCTCCACGCCGACCTTCGTTTCGCGCTGGATGATGCCGCGCCTGCATCGCTTTCTATCGGCGCATCCGGACACCGACGTGCGCCTGTTGGCCAGCGGCCAGTTGATCAGCCCCTTGGCTCAGCAGCTCTTGACCGAAGAAGTGGGCGAGTCCGCACCGGAGCCGGACATCCACATCCAGTTCAGCAACGGCCGACCCGAAGGCGACGTCGTCGACTTGCTGTTTGCGGTCGAGGTGGTTCCGATGGGTCATCCCCGTCTCCTGCGGGGGGCGCATCCGCTGCGCGAACCCGACGACCTGCGTCATCACACCCTGTTGCACGGCGATGGTGCCTTGAGCGATCGCAGCCGTTCGGCTTGGGCACGCTGGCTCGCGCACGCCGGGGCCACGCAGGTCGATCCCGAGCGCGGCCTCCAATTCGATCATTCCACGCTGGCCTTGGAGGCGGCGGCGGATGGGCTGGGCGTCACTTTGGCCATGCCGCTGCTGGCGGAGGCGGAGCTCAAGCGCGGCGATGTCGAGGTGGCATTTACCATCGCCCTGCCATTGGACAAGGCTTACTACGCGGTGACCACTTCTGCCGCGTTGGCGCGGCCGGAAGTGGCGGCGTTCCGGCAATGGCTGCTGACGGAAGCGGCAGCCGGTACCTCGACCGGCGAAGAGCCGGCAAAAAAAAGGGCCGCGAAGCAGCGCGGCCCGAAGGATCCCATGCGGGATCTGGAGGAGACGGTACGGAACTAAGCTCAGGCCGCCTTGGCGCGCTTGGACGGGAGGGAGAACTCACACCGGGGGAGGGCCGCCTTGGCAGGCTGAGGCTGGCCTAGACCAGGGTGCGCGTCGCCTCGAACCGGAAGCGACGCGGTCTCAGTGCAAGCCCGCTCGCGCCGCTGGCGCAAACTGTCGACGAAGATCAGGGCTAGCAACAGCGCAACGGCGAATACGAACGAACCGATCACGGCATCGAGAAACGGTACGGCCAAGCCATCCATCGGTTTGCTCCTGGTGGGGTCGCCGCGAGCTGCGGCGACTCGACGCCATGAAATTTACGGGGCGCTACTGCACTGCAACAATTGATATTTCATGCAGCCTGTGTTTAGGAAAGCTAAAGCGTTGGCAGGGCGGCATCTCCACACTGCGGTCGGCCTCGAAGGCCAAAAAAGCAGGGGCCTCATCCCCAGCCCGCGCGGGGCACTACGGGAAGGATTGGTCCGAGTGATCGAGTTCCGGACGGCCGGGCGAGGGAAGGCGGTCACTGTGGAGCGAGCTGGAAAAGACCACGAAGTTTTTTGATGACCCGCTGGAGACGAAACATGAAGAACCAACCCACGGTACTGATCACCGGCGCGGCTGGGGCCTTGGGACGTGCGGTGGCCACGGCGTTTCACGACGAGGGTTGGCGGCTGGCTTTGCTCGACCTCAGCGAACGGGCGCTCGCGGCGACCTATCCCGCCGAGGACGCCGGTTACCTGCTGTTGCCTGCCGATTTGCTCGATGAGGCCGCCACCGCCCGCGCGGTGGAGCAGGCAGTCGCCCGCTTTGGCTGCATGGAGGCCTTGTGCAACCTCGCCGGCGGTTTCGATATGGGCCCCCCGGTGCACGAAACCACGCCCGCCCAGTGGCAGAAGATGCAGGATCTCAACGTCCACACCCTGCTCAACAGCGTGCGCGCGGTGGTGCCGAAGATGCTCGCCGCCGGCGGCGGGCGGATCGTCAACGTGGCTGCCATGGGCGGACTCGTCGGGCGCCCGTACCAGGGGGCCTACGGCGCTTCCAAGAGCGCGGTGATCCGCTTGACCGAGGCCATGGCCGCCGAACTGCGCGAAAAATGCATCAACGTGAATTGCGTGCTGCCCAGCATCCTCGATACTCCGGCCAACCGCGCGGCCATGCCCGATGCGGACTTCGGCAAATGGGTCGCACCGGCCGATCTGGCCCGCGTGATCCTGTTTTTGTGCTCCGAGGCGGCGCGTGCCATCCATGGCGCGGCGATTCCCGTCGTCGGGCTGAGTTAACCGCGGCGAGCCGCGCGTCTGTGGCCCGATACAGGCGGGGTTCCCGGGGCGGGCGGGGCCAGGCCGACCCCTAGCGCCAGGCGCCCTCGCCGTGTATCATTCACGACCCGCAGAAATGCGGATGCGGATGGTGGCTGGAGGGGCAGTCGTCGCACGCGGTGCACCTCCGCCAACCAACGACTGGTCTTGGTGTGCCAGGCCCCTCGCGGGCCTTTTTTATTGGTGTGCCCTTGTGGCGCGGAATGGTTTGAAGTCGAAGTCATGGCAGCACTGAGCGAGCGCTTGACGCAGCTGTTGGAGCCGGTGGTGAACGCCCTCGGCTACGAGCTCGTGCTGCTCGAATTCAGCCCGCATCGCGGGCATGCGAACCTGCGCCTGTACATCGACCGTCTGAGCGGCGGCGACGGGATCGGGCTCGACGACTGCGAGAAGGTCAGCCGCGAAGTGGCGGCGGCCCTCGACGTGGCGGATCCGATTCCGCACAGCTACCGGTTGGAAGTGTCCTCGCCGGGGCTCGACCGGCCGCTGGTCAAGCCGGTGCACTTCCGCCGTTTCCGCGGTGCGCAGGTCCGCGTGCAGACGCTCGCTCCGCTGGCCGGTCGCCGCCGTTTCCTGGGCGAGCTGGTGGATGCGGACGACACCACGGTGACCTTGCGCACGGCCGAAGGCAGCCTGCGCTTGCCGTTCGCCGACATCGAGCGCGCGCGCCTGGTGCCGGACTACGCTGCCGCCGGCGCGCCTCGCTGGGAGCCGTCTATGAATTCGGATGGAGCATCGGACCGATGAACAAGAACGTGCTGTTGATGGTGGACGCGGTGTCCAACGAGAAAGGCGTGGACCGCGAAGTCATCTTTGAAGCGCTGGAAGCGGCGCTGGCCTCGGCCAGCAAGGAACACTACGGTGCCGACTGGGACATCCGCGTCTCGATCGACCGTACCACCGGCGACTACAGCACCTACCGCCGCTGGACCGTGGTCGACGACGAGGACGAAAACTTCGAGTCGCCGGCCCGGCAGATCCTGCTGGCGCGCGCCCGGGAGACCGATCCCGACGCCCAGCCCGGCGACGTGCGCGAAGAGCCGCTGCCCTCCATCGAGTTCGGGCGCATCGGCGCACAGAAGGCCAAGCAGGTGATCTTCCAGCGGGTGCGCGACGCCGAGCGCGCGCGCGTGGTGGAAGCCTACAAGGACCGGGTCGGTGAGTTGATGACCGGTCTGGTCAAGCGCCTGGAGCGCGGCGCGGTGATCGTGGATCTCGGCGGGACCACCGAGGCGATCATCCCGCGCGAGCACCTGATCCCGCGCGAACCGGTGCGGATCGGCGACCGGGTGCGCGGTTATCTGTACGAAGTCAGCGCGCAGACGCGCGGACCGCAGCTGTTCTTGTCGCGCACCTCGCCGAAATTCCTGATCGAGCTGTTCAAGCTCGAGGTGCCGGAGATCGCTCAGGGCCTGATCGAGATCAAGGGCGCGGCGCGCGATCCCGGCCTGCGCGCAAAGATCGCGGTGCAGGCCAAGGACAAACGCATCGACCCGGTCGGGGCCTGCGTGGGCATGCGTGGTTCCCGCGTGCAAAGCGTGTCCAACGAACTTGCCGGCGAGCGCATCGACATCGTGCCCTGGGACGAGAACCCGGCGCAGTTCGTGATCAACGCCATGGCCCCCGCCGAAGTCGAGTCCATCGTCGTCGACGAGGAATCCCATTCCATGGCGATCGCGGTGGCCGAGGACAAGCTCGCTCAGGCGATCGGCCGCGGCGGCCAGAACGTACGCCTGGCTTCCGAGTTGACCGGCTGGGTTTTGAACGTGATGACGACGGCCGAAGCCGAATCGAGGAAGGAGCAGGAGAACCAGGCTCTGCAGAAGCTGTTCATGGAGCAACTCGATGTCGATGCCGACATCGCCAACATCTTGGTGCAGGAAGGCTTCGCCTCGATCGAGGAGGTGGCCTACGTGCCCGAGGCCGAGCTGCTCGGCATCCAGGAATTCGACGAGGAGATCGTCCACGAGCTGCGCAACCGCGCTCGCGACCGGCTGCTGAGCAAGGCCCTGGCCAAGGCCGAGGAGGCGGCTTCGGTCAAGCCGGCCGAGGATCTCTTGGCGGTCGAAGGCGTGGATGAAGAACTCGCCTACCAACTGGCCGCGGTGGGCGTGGTCAGCCGCGAGGATCTGGCCGATCTCGCCACCGACGAGTTGCTGGAAAAGTTGCCGGCGCTGGAAGAATCACGCGCTGCGCAATTGATCATGAGTGCGCGTGGATTTAGCCCGCAGCAGGCTTAAGGTCACGCACCACCGGAGTCCGCCATCATGAGCAGCACCCTCACCGTATCCGATCTCGCCAGCGAGCTGCACAAGCCGGTGGACGAGATGCTGGCGCAGCTCAAGGAAGCCGGCGTCGCGGTCGAAAACGAAAAATCACCGCTCAAGCCGGCGGACAAACTCGCGCTGCTCAACCACCTGCAGAAAACCAGCCGCGCCGCCGCGCTCGGCACCGTCGAGCCACGGCGCATCACGCTCAAGCGCAAGGAGACCACCGAGCTCAAGCTCGGCGGTGGCCGTGGGTTGCCTTCCAAGACGGTCAGCATCGAGGTCCGCAAACGCCGCACCTACGTCAAGCGCGACGCGCTGTCCGAGACCGACGCGGTCACGCCGGATGCCGCCGATGCCGTCGAGGCGCAGGCGCAGGCCCAACGCGAGGCGGAAGCGCGCGCGGCTGCCGAGGCTGAAGCTCGCCGCCATCAGGAAGACCTCGAGCGCAAGCTACGCGAGGAGGAGGCCGCCCGCGCGCGGCAGGCCGAGGAGGAGGCGCAGCGCAAGCAGGCCGAGGAGGCCGAGCGTCTCAAGAACGATCCCATCTACCGCGCGCGGATGGAGGCGGAGGCGGCGCGCAAACGCGCGGAGGAAAACCTGCGCCGTGCCTCCGAGGTGCGGCCGGCGCCGGCCGCACCGCCGCCGGCCAAGAAACCGGAACGCGAACGCGGCGGTGCGCACCGCAACGAGCTGCATCTCGCCGAGGGCCGCAGTGGGCGGCGCGAGAAGCGCTCCAAGAAACCCAGTGGCCAGATCCGGGTCGAGAACGTACACGTATTCGAAAAGCCGGTGGCGCCGATCGTGCGCGAGGTGGAAGTGCCGGAGGCGATCACCGTCGCCGAGCTCGCCAACCGCATGGCGATCAAGGCCACCGAACTGATCAAGGCGCTGATGAAGAACGGCGTGCTGGCCACCATCAACCAGACGCTGGATCAAGACACCGCCGCGATCATGGTCGAGGAGCTCGGCCACAAGGCCAAGCTGGTCAAGGCGACCGACGCCGAGGAGGCGCTGGTCCAGGCTGCCACCGGAGAGACCCGCGAGCTGCCTCTGCTGCCGCGGCCGCCGGTGGTCACCATCATGGGCCATGTGGACCACGGTAAGACCAGTCTGCTCGATTACATCCGCAAGACCCGCGTGGCCGCCGGCGAGGCCGGGGGCATCACCCAGCACATCGGGGCTTATCACGTGAAGACGGCCAAGGGCGTGATCACGTTTCTCGACACGCCGGGCCACGCGGCGTTTACGCGCATGCGCGCGCGCGGCGCCCAAGTCACCGACGTGGTGGTGCTGGTGGTGGCGGGCGACGACAGCGTGATGCCGCAGACGCGCGAGGCGATCCAGCATGCGCGCGCGGCCAAGGCGCCGATCGTGGTCGCCGTGACCAAGATGGACAAGCCGCAGGCCAGCCTCGAACGAGTCAAGAACGATCTGCTCAAGGAAGAGGTGGTCGCCGAGGAATACGGCGGCGACGTGCAGTTCGTCGGGGTGTCTTCGTTCACCGGCCAGGGCGTGGACGAGCTGCTCGACGCGATCCTGTTGCAAGCCGAGGTGCTGGAGCTAAAAGCGCCAGTGGAAGGCCCGGCGCGCGGCACCATCGTGGAGTCCTCGCTCGAAAAAGGTCGCGGACCGGTGGCCACGGTCCTGGTGCGCGCGGGCACCTTGCGGCCCGGCGACGTGATCTTAAGCGGTCCTTACTTCGGTCGCGTGCGCGCGATGTTCGACGAAAACGGGCGCCCCGTGAAGGAGGCCGGCCCTTCGATTCCGGTGCAGGTGCTGGGTCTGTCCGGCGTGCCCGACGCGGGCGACGAGGTGGTGGTGGTCGCCGACGAGCGCAAGGCGCGCGAACTCGCGCTGCTGCGCGAAACCAAGCAGCGCGAAGCGAAGCTGGCTTCCACCCAGGCGGTGCGCATGGATCAGGTGTTCGCCCGCATGGGCGAGGGCGAACAGAAGACGCTCAACCTGATGATCAAGGCCGATGTGCAGGGTAGCGTCGAGGCCTTGACCGAAGCCTTGCGCAAGCTGCCCAGCGCCGAGGTCAAGGTCAACGTCGTGTCGGCGAGCCTCGGCGGCATCAGCGAATCCGATGTCGATCTGGCGCTGGCTTCGCGCGCCATCATCATCGGTTTCAACGTGCGCGCCGACGCGGTCGCCCGCCGGCGCATCCAGGAAACCGGCGTGGACGTGCGCTATTACTCGATCATCTACGAGGTCATCGACGACGTGCAGGACGCCATCGGCGGCCTGCTCGGCACCGAAGTGCGCGAGCAGATCGTCGGCATCGCCGAAGTGCGCGAGGTGTTTCGCTCCAGCAAGTTCGGCAACATCGCCGGCTGCCTGGTGGTGGAGGGCGAGGTACGCAAGGGCCTGCCGATCCGCGTGCTGCGCAACCAGACGGTGATCTACGAGGGCGAGCTGGAATCGCTGCGCCGGCACAAGGACGACGTCGCCAAAGTCGCCGCCGGCACCGAGTGCGGCATCGGCGTCAAGAACTACAACGACGTCAAGATCGGCGACCAGATCGAGTGCTACGAGCGCGTGGAAGTGCGCCGTACGGTCAAGGCCGAGGCCTAGGAACGGTTTGCGGTGCCCGGTCCGAGTTGCGGGAGCGCGTCGTTGCCCAGCGTGTCTGGCTGGCCGCTGGGCAAGCAAAACTGGACCTCGCCATGAAAGATTACCCCCGTTCTGCGCGGCTCAACGCGCAGTTGCAGCAGGAGCTGTCCGCGCTGTTGCGCGCCGACGTGCTGCGCGACCCGCGGCTCTATCAGGCCGTACTCACCGTCACCGCTGTGGAAGTGAGCGCCGATCTCGGCAGTGCGCGCGTGCGCGTGAGCTGGTTGGGCGAGGACCGACGTCTGGAGGAATGCGTGGCGACCCTCAATCATGCCGCCGGCAAGCTGCGCCACGAACTGGGCTTGCGTTTGCATCTGCGCCATGTGCCGACGCTGCGCTTCGTCGCCGATACCGCATTGCGCGAAGGCGATCGCATCGGCGGTCTGATCCGCGCCGCGATCCAGGAAGACCACCGGCACGCCATTGAAAGAGGCGATGACGAAAGTTGAGCGCCGCGACCTCGACGGCATCCTGCTGCTCGACAAGCCGGCGGGCATGAGTTCGAACGCCGCGGTGCAGGCGGTCAAACGCCTGTTGCGCGCGCGCAAGGCCGGCCACACCGGCAGCCTCGACCCGCTCGCCACCGGCCTGCTGCCGATCTGTCTAGGGCAGGCGACCAAGCTCAGCGCCTATCTGCTGGACACCGACAAGCGTTACCGCGCACGAGCGCGGCTGGGTGCCAGCACGACCACCGGCGACGCCGAAGGCGAGGTGAGCGAGACTTCCGATCCGGCCGCGATCCGTCGCGATCGGCTGGAATCCGCGATTCCGGATCTTTTGGGCGCAATCGATCAGGTGCCGCCGATGTATTCGGCGCTCAAACGAGACGGTCAGCCGCTGTACCGGCTTGCCCGCACCGGGCAAACGGTGGCGCGTGCGCCGCGAACGGTCCTGATCCATGAGCTGCGCTTGCTCGAGTTCGACGCCGAGCGCGGCGAGTTCGAGTTCGAAGTGCGCTGCTCTAAAGGCACCTATGTGCGCACCCTGGCCGAGGACTGGGCGGCCGCCGTCGGCCAGCGGGCGCACCTGGTCGCGCTGCGGCGCATCGGTCTGGGGAGTTTCACCGCACAAGCGCTGGTGACGCTGGAGCAGCTTTCCCTCGCGGCCAAGGCCGGTGAGGCAGAGCATTTCCTCCTGCCCGCGGCGGCGGCTCTCAGCGGCTGGCCGCGCGTTCAGGTCGATGCGCCAGCGGCGCGCCGGCTCGCGCAGGGCCAGACGGTCGCCGTGGACGGCGTCGAAGCCGGTCGTGGGGTCGCGATATTCGACCGGCAGGAGCGCCTGCTCGGCATCGCTCAGGTGACTGCCGATGGATGCCTGCAGCCCCGACGTTGGCTGGCCCCCGCGTCGGCGGCGTGAAGCCGCGGATTGCTTGTGAGAATGCCACGGTTCGGCGTAAAATACTTCGTTCACCGAACGAAAGAATAGAGTCTGGAGTCAGTTACTCATGCCGTTGTCTAGCGAACAGAAGCGCGCGGTCGTGGAAAAATTCCAGCGTGCGCGGGGCGACACAGGTTCTCCGGAAGTGCAGATCGCGCTGTTGTCCGAGCGCATCAACAGCCTCGCCGGCCACTTCGAAACCCACAAGAAGGATAACCACTCGCGGCGCGGACTGATCAAGATGGTCAACCAGCGTCGCAATCTGCTCGATTACCTCAAGCGGGAAGACGAGAGCCGCTACAACAAGCTCATCGCCGACCTCGGCCTGCGCCGTTAAACGCAGGCTTTTTTCTTTTCCGCTGACCGAATCGAGACCGCCATGGTTTATCCCGTCACGCCCATCAAGAAATCCTTCCGCTACGGCGCCCATACCGTTACCTTCGAGACCGGAGCCATCGCCCGCCAGGCCACGGCCGCGGTGCTCGTGTCCATCGACCAGACGGTCGTTCTGGTCACCGTGGTGGCCAAGAAAGAGGTCAAGGAGGGCCAGGAGTTCTTCCCGCTGACCGTGGATTATCTCGAGCGCACTTATGCGGGTGGCCGTATCCCCGGCGGGTTTTTCAAGCGCGAAGGCCGGCCTACTGAAAAAGAGACGCTCACCTCGCGCCTGATCGATCGCCCGCTGCGGCCGCTGTTCCCGGAAGGGTTTTACAACGAGATTCAGGTAGTGGCCACGGTGCTGTCCGCCAATCCCGAGATCGATGGCGACATTCCGGCGATGTTGGGCGCTTCTTGCGCGATGGCCTTGTCCGGCGTGCCGTTCCAGGGCCCGATCGGGGCCGCCAAAGTGGGCTACGCCAACGGTCAATACATTCTCAATCCGACGGCCACGCAACTTGAAACCTCGGAGCTCGAGCTGGTCGTCGCGGGCACCAAAGACGCGGTGCTGATGGTGGAGTCGGAAGCCAAGCAATTGCCGGAAGACGTGATGCTCGGCGCCGTGCTGTTCGGGCATCAACAGATGCAGGTGGCGATCCAGGCGATCAACGAACTGGTCGCCGAGGCCGGCAAGCCCAAGTGGGACTGGCAGCCCCCCGAGTCCGCCAAGGAACTGGTCGCGGCGATCAATGCTTACGAGCCGCAGGTGGCCGAAGCTTACGGCATCGCCGACAAACAGCAACGGCGCGAGGCGCTCGACGCCTTGCGCAAGCGCGCGCTCGAGTCGCTCGCCGCCGGAGAAACACCGAAGTTTTCGCCCAATGCCGTCAAGACCGCCTTCGGCGAGCTGGAGGCCCGCGTGGTGCGCCAGCGCATTCTCGACGGCAAGCCGCGCATCGACGGTCGCGACACGAAGACCGTGCGGCCGCTGGCGATCGGCGTCGGCATCCTGCCGCGCACCCACGGCTCGGCGCTGTTCACGCGCGGCGAAACCCAGGTGCTGGCGACGGTCACGCTGGGTACCGGCAAGGACGCCCAGCTCATCGACGGCATGGAGGGCGAGTGGCGCGAACCCTTCATGTTGCACTACAATTTTCCGCCATACTGCGTGGGCGAGACCGGTCGGCTCAATGCGCCCAAGCGGCGCGAAATCGGTCATGGCCGCCTGGCCAAGCGCGGCATCGCCGCGGTGATGCCGGATCTCGAGAAAGAGTTTCCTTACGTGGTGCGCGTGGTGGCCGAGGTGACCGAGTCCAACGGCTCCTCGTCGATGGCCAGCACCTGCGCCGCCAGCCTGGCGTTGATGGATGCCGGTGTGCCGATCAAGGCCCAGGTGGCAGGCGTGGCCATGGGACTGATCAAAGAAGGCGAGCGCTGGGCGGTGCTCACCGACATCCTCGGCGACGAAGACCATCTCGGCGACATGGATTTCAAGGTGACGGGCACCGCCGCGGGCGTCACCGCCCTGCAGATGGACATCAAGATCACCGGCATCACCGGCGAGATCATGAAGCAGGCACTGGAGCAGGCCAAGGCCGGACGGCTGCACATCCTGGCGGCCATGAACCAGGTGATCGACCGTCCGCGTGCCCAGATGTCGGAATACGCGCCGCGCATCACCACCATCAAGATCAACCCGGACAAGATCCGCGACGTCATCGGCAAGGGTGGCGTGACCATCCGCAGCATCACCGAAGAAACCGGTACCACGATCGATATCGAAGACGATGGAACGGTCAAGATCGCCGCGGTGGACGGAGAGGCTGCCAAAGCGGCGATCTCGCGCATCGAGGCGCTCACCCGCGAGGTGCAGGTGGGCGAAGTCTACGAAGGCAAGGTGGCCAAGCTCATGGACTTCGGCGCTTTCGTGACCATCCTTCCGGGCAAGGACGGCCTGGTGCACATCTCGCAAATTTCCGACAAGCGTGTCGAGAACGTGGCGGATGAGCTGAGCGAGGGGCAGACTGTTCGGGTCAAGGTGCTCGAGATCGACAAACAAGGGCGCATCCGCCTGTCGATGAAAGCGGTTGACGTGACTTAGCCGTGCGCGGATGGCACAATCCCGGCTTGATCTAAGCTGAAGATTTGTTGAGAATCAGCGGGACGCACCGTTCCAAGCCGCGGTCCTGAAAGTACGCGAGCAAAAAAAACCCCCTACTCGGTAGGGGGCAAGGTGCGAGAAAGGCGCAAGGCCTTTCTGGAGGAGACTCTTGCAGCGTTCATACAATCAAGTTTCATACCAAACGCTGCTTTTCGAAACTCATTGCTGCATTGCAGTATAGATGCCGCGGGTACCAGCCGTCAAGTGCGGCAATTTAATAAAAACATTAAAAATCAATAATATAAAAATATCTCCCCGACATCTGTGATGGCCGTCTCGGTGGCGCCCCTGCCATCCGATGGCGTCGATTGCGGGCTTGAAGCCTTCAGGATCGGCGCACGCCCAAGGAGCACGGGTCCTAAACGCGACGGATCTTAGGGTTTGAGGGAGCTGTCGCCGCGGTCGATCAGGGGCTTGATGACTTTGGCGCGGGAGAGGTTTTTCAGGAACTCGCGGCGCACCGAACGCCAGATCGGCACCTGACGCTCGGCGAGTTCCTTGAGCCTTTGCATGGGTTGCTGCGCCTGTCCGAGCAGGCCGCGCAATTGTTCCGCGAAATTCTGATGCTGTTCCGAGAACAATTGCAGCGAAAGCTCGAGATAGCGGCTGATGCTCGACTGCATCGGATCGCCGTAAAAGCGGATGATGTGAGTGAGCAGTTCCGAGCTGAAAATCGGATTGCCGCCTTCCTCCTGTTCCGAAATCACCTGCAGCAGGATGCTGCGGGTGATGTCCTCGCGCGTGCGCTTGTCCTCAACGCGGAACTTGACGTTGTTCAGAACGAGCTGGCGGATTTCTTCGAGCGTGATGTAACGGCTCGCCGTGGTGTCGTAGAGCCGGCGGTTGGGATACTTCTTGATGATGCGGATGTCGTTCATGTGGTTCGTGGCGCAGCGGCTGCCTAAGCATGCCAGTGTACGCTAGCGGCCACCAAACGTCGGGCTGTCGGTTTGATCGGGCAGTTCGGTCATCCGCAGCCGTGCCCGGTGGGGCACGCGTTCGGCGTTCCAGTTCTGCCGTGCCCATTCCACCAACACCTGCGCCGTCTCGCCGCGCAGTTCTACCGGCGGCGTTTGGTTCAGCGCGCTCAGACACAGGTAGAGATTCTCACCGGCCCGCGCCGATGCCAGCGGCGCGGCATGGTTTTGCTTGGACAGCTTGCGTCCTCCGGCATCGACCAGCAGCGGCAGATGGGCGTAAGCGGGTTGGGGCAGCCCCAGCAGCCGCTGCAGAGCACGCTGGCGAAAGCTGGAGCCGATCAGGTCCGCGCCGCGCACCACCTCCGTGATCCCTTGGGCCGCTTCGTCGACGACGCAGGCGAGCTGGTAGCCGATCACGCCGTCCACGCGCTTGACGATGAAATCGCCGATGTCGCGCTCGCGGTCGCGCGTCAGCTGGCCCTGCCAGCGATCCTCGAAAGTCTCCGTGCCCGGCGGCAGGCGCAGTCGCCAGGCCGCGCGCGATGGAATCGCCTGCAGGCCGCGGCAGCGACCCGAGTAAACCGGTCCGTCGGGACCGGGCGCCGACTCCCGCGCCAGCCGTGCGCGGGTGCAAGTGCAAGGATAAAGCAGTCCCAGTTTCCGCAGCTGCTCGAAGGCCGATGCGTATTCGGTGCGATGGTCCGACTGGATCCGCGGCGTCTCGTCCCACCACAAGGCATGGGCTTCGAGCTGCCGCAGGATGGTCGAGGTGTGTTCCGGTCGGCTGCGGACCGCATCCAGGTCGTCGATGCGCAACAACCATGCGCCGCCGGCCGCGCGTGCCTGCAGATAGCTGGCCAGCGCGGTCAACAAAGATCCCAGATGCAAGGGCCCGGACGGCGTCGGCGCAAAGCGCCCGCGGTAGATGTTTTGGGGCATGCGCCAGTTTAGGCCATGGACCGAATGTGCCGAGCGCATGGTAACTTGCGCATTGAAGAACCAACGACAAAACCGACCACCATGAGGCGCTGGAACGGCTGGGGCGAGGAAGAGCGCAGTCTGGGTTTGAGCGAGGCCGCGCTGGCCTTGCTGCGCGAAACGCTGGGCGCAGGCATGCCGCCGCGAGACGCCAGCCTGGGCGAGGTGCTGGGTCGCCTGCCGCCTTCGAGACTGTCGGCATCGTCGCCGTTCAGTACCGATCCGGAAGCGCGGCTGCGCCATGCGCGCGGCCAGAGTTTTCCGGACTGGATTGCGCTGCGTTACGGCCGGGTGGGACCGGTGGCCGACGGCGTGGCCTACCCCCAGACCCATGAAGAGGCGGCGCAGGCGCTAGAGGCGGCGCGCCGTGCCGGCGCGATCGTAATCCCCTATGGGGGCGGCACCAGCGTCGTCGGGCATCTGCAGGTGAGCTCAGACCCACGGCCCGCGGTCAACGTCTCGCTGGAACGCATGAACCAGCTTCTCGAGCTGGACGCGCGTTCGATGCTCGCGCGTTTCGGTGCCGGTACGCCGGGCCCGCGGATCGAAAGCCAGCTCGCCGCGCACGGATACATGCTGGGCCATTTCCCGCAGTCCTATGAATACTCCACGCTGGGCGGCTGGGTGGTGACGCGCTCCAGCGGCCAGCAATCGCTGCGCTATGGCCGCATCGAACAACTGTTCGCCGGCGGTCGGCTGGCGACGCCGCGAGGGGAGTGGGTGGTCGGCGGGGTGCCCGCCTCCAGCGCCGGCCCAGACCTGCGCGAGTTCGTGCTCGGCTCGGAAGGCCGCCTGGGCCTGCTCACCGAAGTGGTCGTGCGCCTGCGCCGGCTGCCGCAGCGCGAGGACTTCCACGCGGTGTTTTTCCCCGACTGGGCGAGCGGCTGCGAAGCCTTGCGCCGCCTGGTTCAGGCCGATCTGCCGCTGTCCATGCTGCGCCTGTCCAATGCCACGGAAACCGAAACCCAGCTGGTGCTCGCCGGACACGAGAAAACCGTGGCCTGGCTGAGACGCTACCTGCGGCTGCGCGGCACCGGCGACAAGCCGGTGATGTTGCTCTTGGGTCTGACCGGGCTCAACCGGGAAGTGCTGCGCACGCGGCGGGAAGCGCTGGCCATCGCCAAGCAACAGCGTGGCGTGCACGTGGGGCGCGCGATCGGCAAGGCCTGGGCCGCCAAGCGCTTCGTCGGGCCTTATCTGCGCAATGCCCTGTGGGAAGCCGGATACGGCGCAGATACGGTGGAGACCGCGGTGAACTGGCCGCAGGTGACCCCGGCGATGGAGGCGATCGAGAACGCGGCGCGCCGGGCGCTGCAAGGCGAGGGCGAACGCGTGCACGCCTTCACGCATCTGTCGCACGTCTACCGCCAGGGTTGCAGCATCTATTCCACCTTCATCTTCCGCGCCGCACCGGGGTATGAGGAGAATCTGGAGCGCTGGCAACGACTCAAGCGCGCCGTGTCCGAGGCGATCGTTTCCCACGGCGGCACCATCAGTCACCAGCACGGCGTCGGCGTCGATCACGCGCCCTATCTGCCGGCGGAAAAGGGACCCTTGGGCATGGATGTGATCCGCGCCGTTGCGCGAGCGCTTGACCCCGAGGGCATGATGAATCCCGGCAAGCTGTTCACATGAGCGCGGCAGTGGCGGCGCCCTGCGCAAGGGATACACGAGGCGCGCGGCCGATTCGCGGCTTGCCCATGGCCTGCGCGCAAGGGCGATGGCCAAGCGGTCACCGCCGCGGATGAGCCCCGCAGGACGACCGATGGCATCGATACCGACGCGTGCTTCCTTGTCGGACCTGCCGGCGCGGGTGGACCTGCTGGTGATCGGCGGGGGCATCTCGGGCGCCGGCATCCTGCACGAAGCGACGGCCCGTGGGCTGTCCGCGCTGCTGGTGGAGCGCGGCGACTTCGCTTCTGGGACGTCGAGCGCATCTTCCAAGCTGGTGCACGGCGGCCTGCGCTATCTCAAGCAAGGCCAGTGGCGCCTGACGCTGGAATCGGTGCGGGCCCGCGACCGCCTGCTGCGCAGTCGCGCCGGGCTGGTGGAACCGCAGCCGTTCCTGATGCCCGTGTACCGGGGCATGCGTCCGGGCCTGGCGACGATGCGCGCCGGGCTCTTGCTGTACGACCTGATGGGCGGCCATGGGCTCGACGCGCAGCGTTCGCGCCGGCTCTCCGCGGCACAGGCGCGCGCCGCGCAGACCGAACTGCGCAGCGAGGGTCTGCTCGGCGCACTCGTCTACCGGGACGCTGCGACCGACGACGCGCGCCTCGTCCTGCGGCTGATTTTCGAGGCGCGGCAACGCGGGGCCTGGGCGCTCAACTACGTGAGTGCCGAGCGTCTGTTGGTCGCCAAGGCTCGCGTGCACGGCGCGGTGCTGCGCGATGCGTGCGCCGGAACCGAACGCGAGATCGAGGCGACCCTGACCGTCAACGCCACTGGGGCCTGGTGCGCGTCGGATCGTTTCGCATTCGAGGCCGCGGCACCGCCGGCCTTGCGGCCGCTGCGCGGCAGTCATTTCCTGATCCCGCTGGCGCGCCTGCCGGTGCATCAGGCGGTGGGCTGGCTGCATCCGCGCGACGGGCGGCCGGTATTCGTCTATCCCTGGCAGGGCGCGGCCTTGTACGGCACCACCGACGTCGATCACGACGCGCAGGCGCTGGACGCGCCCTGCATGTCGGCCGCGGAAGCCGATTATCTGCTCGAAGGGCTGCGCTGGCAGTTTCCCGAAGCCAGGCTCGAACCAGCGGACCTGCTTTCCTCCTACGCGGGCGTGCGCCCGGTGGTCGCGGGCGGCAAATCCGATCCGTCCGCGGAATCGCGCGAGTCCGCGCTGTGGGATGCGCCGGGCTATCTCGGCATCACCGGCGGCAAGCTGACGACCTTCGAGCGTACCGCGCGTCAAGTCCTGGACCGCGCCGCGCGCTTGAATCCGCAGCTCGCGCCGCGCAAGCCGGCTGCGCCGCCGATGCCGCCCGTCGCCGGCGATCGGTTGAGCGCCCGTTATGGCGCCGAAGGCCAGCGCTGGATCGCGGCCTGTGGCGAAGCGCAGGAAGCGATCGAAAACACGCCGTACCGCTGGTCCGAACTCGCCTGGTGCGCGCGGCACGAGGCCGTGGTGCATCTGGACGATCTGCTGTTGCGCCGCACGCGTCTGGGCCTGCTGCTGCCCGAGGGCGGCGCCGCCATGCTCGATCGGGTCGGGGACCTCTGCCGGCGCGAACTCGGCTGGGACGAGCCGCGCTGGCGGCACGAACGCGCGCGGTATCTCGAGCTTTGGCGCCAGCGGCATGCGGTGTGGCCATGAGCGCACGCCATCTGCTGGCGATCGACGTCGGTACCCAGAGCGCGCGCGCCATCGTGTTCGACGCGACGGGCAATTTGCTGGCCAAGACGCAGGAATTCTTCGAGCCGCCGTATCGATCGCCACAACCGGGTTGGGCCGAACAGGAGGTCGAAGTCTATTGGCGCGCGTTGGTCCGCTGCTGCAGGCGCTTGTGGACCGAAAGCGCGCTGCGGCCGGAATCCATCGCCGGCCTGGCGCTGACCACGCTGCGCGGGAGCGTGGTTTGCGCGGACGCGCAGGGGCGCGCGCTGCGGCCGGCGATCCTGTGGCTGGACCAGCGCCGCTGCACGTCGCCGCCGCCGCTGGGCCCGTGGTGGAACGCGCTGTTCGCGATGGCGGGCGCGCGCGACTTGATTGGCCATGTGCAGGCGCAGGCGCAAGCCAACTGGCTCGCAGAACACGAGCCCGAGCTGTGGCGCGCGACCGAGAAGTTCGTCCTGCTGTCCGGCTATCTGACCCATCGCCTGTGCGGCGAGTGGGTGGACAGCGTCGCAAGCCAGGTCGGTTATCTGCCCTTCGATTACCGCAGGCTGGAATGGGCGGCGCCCGGCGATTTCCGCTGGCGGGCGCTCGCCGTGCGGCGTGAACAACTGCCGCGGCTGCTGCCACCGGGGGCGAGGCTGGGTGGCCTGCGTGCCGACGTCGCGGAAGAGTTGGGCCTGCCAGCGGGGCTTGCGCTGTTCGCGGCCGCGGCCGACAAGGCCTGCGAAGTCCTGGGCAGCGGCGCGCTGGCTCCCGATACGGCGCAGCTGTCCTTCGGCACCACCGCGACCATCAACACCACCCAGTCGCGCTACGTGGAAGTGCAAGCCAGGCTGCCCGCGTATCCTGCAGCGCTGCCCGGTCATTGGAACACCGAAATCCAGATCTACCGCGGCTTCTGGATGGTGAGCTGGTTCAAGCGCGAATTCGCCCACCGCGAACAAGCGCTCGCCGCCGAACGCGGCGTGCCGGCGGAGACGCTGTTCGACGAACTCCTGGCGAGCGTGCCGCCGGGCGCGCAGGGCCTGGTGCTGCAGCCCTACTGGTCGCCCGGCGTGCGCGAGCCGGGGCCGGAAGCCCGCGGTGCGGTCATCGGTTTCAGCGACGCGCATACCCGCGCGCATTTTTACCGCGCGATCATCGAAGGTCTGGCGTATGGGCTGCGCGCCGGCAAGGAGCAGATCGAGCGCCGCCTGCGCCGCAAACTGGTCCGGGTGATCGTCTCCGGCGGCGGCTCGCAGAGCGACCAGGCCATGCAGATCACCGCGGACGTCTTCGGTCAGCCGGTGGAGCGGCCCCCGATCTACGAGACCGCCGCGCTGGGGGCCGCGATCGACCTGGCGGTGGGGCTGGGTTGGTATCCCGATTACCCGGCCGCCGTCGCGGCCATGACCCGTCGCGGGCGGGCGTTCCAGCCGCGACCCGAGGCGGTGCGCACCTATCAGGCGCTTTACCGCGAGGTTTACCGCGAGCTGTATCCGCGCCTGCGGCCGCTGTACCGGCGCCTGCGCACGATCGCCGGCGAGCCGCCCGGATCCTTAAGGGCATAAACGCGTTAAATCCTCGCAATACGAATAATTCATTTTATTTGACGGCGCCCACCGGATAGCTTGTGTGCCACCGACAGGCGTTATCATCGTTTAACACCCAGCACAGGAGGAAACCGATGAAGAATCTCAAGGGAACCAAGACCGAGGAAAACCTCAAGTACGCTTTCGCCGGCGAGTCGCAGGCCAACCGTCGCTATCTGTATTTCGCCCAGAAGGCTGATGTCGAGGGCTTCAACGACGTGGCGGCGGTGTTCCGCTCGACCGCCGAGGGCGAAACCGGTCACGCTCACGGCCACCTCGAATATCTCGAAGCCGTCGGCGATCCTGCCACCGGTCTGCCGATCGGCGATACCAAACTCAATCTCAAGGCGGCCATCGCCGGCGAAACCCACGAGTACACCGACATGTACCCAGGCATGGCCAAGACCGCGCGCGATGAGGGCTTCGACGAGATCGCCGACTGGTTCGAGACGCTGGCCAAGGCCGAACGTTCTCACGCCAACCGCTTCAGCAAGGCGCTGAGCGACATCGGCTGAGCAAGACCGATCGCAGGGCGAGGAACGGCGCTGGCGCCCCCTCGCCCTGCGAGTCGAATCAAGGACACGCAACACCGGCCGACACCGCCGGTGATGGAAGGTGCCGATCGCGCGCATTCATTTCTGGTGGCGCGATCACCCGCGATCCGGGACGCAAATCCATGAACGAATCGGGCGACGTGCGAAACCGGGAGGGCGGCTTGCAGGCGCCCACGCGCCATCCGCTGGCCTGGCGCGATCCCGCTTTTTACGACGAAACCGCGCTCAACCGCGAACTGGCGCGCGTGTTCGAGATCTGCCATGGCTGCCGCCGCTGCGTGAGCTTGTGCAACGCCTTTCCCACGCTGTTCGATCTGGTGGACAATTCTCCGACCCTGGAGGTGGACGGCGTGGCGCAGGCGGACTACGCCAAAGTGGTCGAGCACTGTTATCTGTGCGATCTGTGCTACCAGACCAAGTGTCCCTACGTGCCTCCGCATCCCTGGAACGTGGATTTCCCGCATCTGATGCTGCGCGCCAAGGCGGCGCAGTTCAAACGCGGTGAAGTCTCCGCCGCGCGCCGGCGGCTGACCCACACCGACGCTTTCGGCAAGCTCGCCAGCATTCCGGTGGTCACCGAGATCGCCAACGCCAGCAGCCGGCTCGGCTTGGTGCGACGCCTGCTCGACGTACATCCGCAGGCGCATCTGCCGCGCTACCACAGCCGCACCGCGCGCCGGCGCCTCAAGTCGCTGCCGGCGCCGGCCGGGTCGCCGCAGGCCGCCGGGCCGACGCGCGGACGCGTGGCGGTGTTCGTCACCTGTTACGGCAACTACAACATGCCGCAGGTGGTGGAAGACCTGGTCGTGGTGCTGCGCCACAACGGCATCGAGGTCCAGCTCGTCGAGCGCGAGGTCTGTTGCGGCATGCCCAAGCTGGAACTGGGCGACCTGGAATCCATCGACCGCCACAAGAACATCAATTTGCCGATCCTGGCGCAAGCGGTGGAGGCGGGCTGGGACCTGATGGCACCCGTCCCCTCGTGCGTGCTGATGTTTCGCCAGGAGATCCCGCTGATGTATCCCGAGGATCCGGCAGTGCAGGCGGTGAAGAAAGCCTTCTTCGACCCCTTCGAATACCTCATGCACCGCCACCGCGCCGGCTTGCTCAACACCGAGTTCAAGCAGGCGCTGGGCAAAGTGGCCTACCACGCGCCCTGCCACCAGCGGGTGCAGAACATCGGCCCCAAGACGCGCGAGCTGCTGGCCTTGATTCCCGGCACGCAGCTCGAATCCATCGAGCGCTGCTCGGGCCACGACGGGACCTACGGCGTGCGCCGCGAGACTTACGAGGTGTCGATGAAGATCGGCCGGCCGGTGGCGGCGCGCGCGTCGAGCTTCGCGCCGGACGCCGTATCCAGCGACTGCCCGATGGCCGCCGATCATATCGCCCACGGCATGACGGACCACCGCCGCGAGCCCGTACACCCGATCTCTCTGCTGCGCAAAGCCTACGGAATCTGAGGATGGAAAAACTCCGCGTCGCCGATTTGTGGAAGCTGGAAGACTACGCCGAGCGACGGCCCGCCTTCCGCCGGCAGGTGATCGAGCACAAGAAAAACCGCAAGCTGCACTTGGGCCCGCATCTGACGCTGCTCTTCGAGGACCGCCTGACCATCCACTACCAGGTCCAGGAGATGCTGCGCGTCGAGCGCATCTACGAGCGCGCCGCGATCGAGGACGAGCTGGAGGCCTACAATCCGCTGATCCCCGACGGCACCAACTGGAAAGCGACCTGCCTGATCGAGTACGAAGACCCCGCCGAGCGCGTGCGGCGACTGGCGGAACTCAAAGGCATCGAGCGCGGCATCTGGACGCAGGTGGGCGAGGGGGCGCGCACTTACGCCGTGGCCGACGAGGATCTGGAGCGCAGCACCGAGACCAAGACCGCCGCCGTTCACTTCCTGCGCTTCGAGTTGGACGCCGCCGCGCGCGCGGCGGTCAAGAACGGGGCGCCGATCCGTTTCGGCGTCGATCACCCGGCCTACCGCTACGAGGTCGTGGCGCCGGAAGCGGTGCGCGCGGCGCTGGTGGCGGATCTCGCCTGAGCGCAGTCGAGCAGGGCCGTCGTCGCCCGATAGAGCACGTAAGCGTTGAGCACGTGCCAGGCCCAGTGCGTGCCCAGCGGCAGGCGGGCGCACTCGGCCCGATCCACGCTGCGCAAACCGAGCGAGACCGCGAACGCGGCCGTCGCCGCCGCGAAGCCGCGCCACTGTGCCCGTCCGAGCGCGGCGAGGTACAGCGTCATCAGCAGCAGCCCCGCCGCGGCGGGAAAGTAATCCACCGAGCCGTTGAAGGCGCTGGCGTCGAAGGGCAGTTTGACCAGACGTTCGAAGGCGAAGTAGGCCGGCATCCCGAGCAGCGCCAGGCCCCAGGGCAGACCGGCGGCATAGCGCAGAAAGCTGGCCACGAAGAGGTAGATGAAAAGGGCGATGAACAGCACGTCCGCCACTTCGCCCCACAGCCTGGCCGTGGCGTGGAACAGACTGCTGCCCACGCCGATCAAGAACAGCAATGCCGCCAGCCAGCGGAAGATCGGCGGCACCTCCGGCGGCGAACGCCCATAGCGGCGCAGCAGCACAACGGCGGCGAGGAAGAAGGCGAGGTTGGAAAACAGGTTGGCCGGCTCGCCGAGCCAGCCGGACGCGGTGCGCTCGCAGTACAGATCGACGGATGCGTTCCAGTCCACGTCCGGCTCAAGGCGGCGGCTGGGCGCCGGCAGTGGGATCGGGATGCCAGGCCGCGGGCGGCAGCCGGCCGCGCCAGTTCCGGGCGCGGTGTTCCGCCACGACGTGGGTGTAGATGCCGCCGCGCACGTTCCACACCGCGGTGAGGCGCATGAAGCGCGGTCGGGTGGCGGCGACCAGATCGTCGAGGATGCGGTTGGTCACCGCTTCGTGGAAAGCGCCTTCGTTGCGGAAGCTCCACAGATAGAGCTTGAGCGACTTGAGTTCCAGGCAGCGCCGGTCCGGCACGTACTCCAGATACAGCGTGGCGAAATCCGGCTGGCCGGTCTTGGGACATACGCAGGTGAACTCCGGCATGCGCATGCGGATCGCGTAGTCGCGGCCGCGCTTGGGATTGAGAAAGGTTTCGAGAGACTGGCTCGGTGGGCTCGGCATGGGCGTGCCGCGGGTTTCGTGGCTCGCGCGCATTGTGCCAAAAGCGAACCGCCCGCGGCTGTTGCCGCAATGCCGATCCATTACAC
>JADGHB010000069.1 GCA_019689635.1 Nevskia sp.
ATCATCGCCTTCATCGCCGTGCGCCCCCGGCGGGGCCGGCGCCCGCTCCCGCACCCGCTGCTGCGCAGACACCGTGTCGCGGTCGCCCCGCCGCCAGGATCATCGCCTTCATCGCGCGACTTTCGGCAGCACATGTTTCTCGAACAGCCGCAGCAGCGGCTCGAGCTCGGCGTAGCGCGACGCCGCCTCGACGACGTAACGCACGAAGCGCGGCGTGTCGGCGAGATACCGCGGTTTGCCGTCGCGCTCGTTCAGCCGCGCGAAAATGCCCAGGACTTTGAGATGCCGCTGGACGCCGATCCAGTCGGCATCGCGCAGGAAACGCGCGAGCGTGGACACCGGCAGCCCGGCCGCGCGCGCGCGTTCCCAGTAGTCGCGCAGCCAATCGGCTACGCGCGTCTCCGGCCAGCTCAGGAAGGCGTCCTTGAACAGACAGATCGGATCGTAGGCGAGGGGGCCGTAGACCGCGTCCTGGAAATCCAGCACGCCGGGATTGGGCGTGGCGCGCATGAGGTTGCGCGGCATGTAGTCGCGGTGGACATAGACCCGCGGCTGCGCCAAGGCGGCCGCGACCAGCCGGTCGCACACCGCGTCCCAGGCTAGGCGCGCCGCGCCCTCCAGCCGCAGGCCCAGATGCCGCGCCAGATACCAGTCGGGAAACAAGGCCAGTTCACGGCGCAGCAGCGCTTCGTCGTACGGCGGCAGCACGTCGGGCCGGGAAGCGCGCTGCCAGCGGATCAGGGCGGCGACCGCATCGGCGAAGAGCAGGTCGGCATTGTCCTCGTCCAGCACTTCGAGATAGGTCTGCGTGCCGAGGTCGGTCAGCAGTAAAAACCCATCCGCGAGATCCTGTCCCAGCACTTCAGGCGCGTGCACGCCGGCCGCGCGCAGCAGCCGCGCAACGTGCACGAACGGCCGGCAGTCCTCCTGCGGCGGCGGAGCATCCATCACGATCCACGTCCGCCCGCCGGCAGTCAGCCGGAAATAACGACGGAAGCTGGCATCGGCGGAAGCGGGCGCGAATTCCGCCCCGCGCAGGCCGAGCTGCGCACACGCCCAGCGGTAGGCGGCTTGGGCGCGTGCGTCGATGGCGGCGGCGGGCAAAGTAGCGGTCACGGATCAATCGCGGTCGTCGCTCGTGGCTGCGAGCGCCTAGAGTAACGAAGCGTTGCGGTGATTTGCACCGGCGCCGCGCTTGAAACGATACTTTGTCGAAAACTCTGGAAGCTATTTTTTGCGCCCGACTCCGCTCCCGTCGCCGCGGCTGACCGTCCTGCTGCTCGGCCTCGCCTGTTGCGGCGCCGGTCTCCCGCGCGTGCCGGCTTCCTGCCCGCAATACGAATTCGCGCACGAGCTGCCCCCCGTGAGCGACGAGCCGCACCTGGTGCTGAACGCCGACCACGTCGAATTGGAGCAATCCGGCGTGTCGCGCCTGTCCGGGTCGGTCACCATCAGCCAGGGCGGACGCGAGTTCTCGGCCCCGCAGCTCGAATACCGCGACGCCGACCGGCGTCTGCACATCGACTCGCGCTCCCTGTTCCGCGATTCCGAGCTGGTCGTCGAAAGCCAGAGCGCCGACTTCGACCTCAACCGTCAGACCGGCGTGTTCAATGAAACGCGTTACACCCTGATCCCGCTTACCGCCCGGGGCGCTGCCCAGCGCATCGCCGTGGAACGCGCCGGGCGCGCCCAGCTCGACGAGGTCAGCTACACCACCTGCGCGCCGAGCAGTGAAGCCTGGATCCTGCGTGCGGACCGCATCGAACTGGACCGCAACACGGGGATGGGCGTCAGCCGCAACAGCACGCTGTGGTTCCAGGGCGTGCCGATCCTCTACCTGCCCTATTTCCGTTTCCCGCTCGACGACCAGCGCCATACCGGCTTCCTGTTCCCCACCGTCGGCGAGTTGCACAACACCGGTTTCGACGTGCGCGAACCGTTCTACCTCAACCTGGCGCCGAACTACGACGACACCCTGGTCCCGCGTTACATGTCGCGCCGCGGCTTTCAGATCGGCAACCGATTCCGCTACCTGACCGAAGACGCCGAAGGCTCGCTCTACAGCGAATACCTCAACCACGACGAAGAAACCGGCTTCCAGCGCAGCTACGTGGACTTCGAGCACCACGGCTTGCTCACGCCGCGGCTGGGATTGCAGGCCGAGTATGGCGCGGTCAGCGACCGCGCCTACTTCGAGGACCTCGGCGGCAACATCGATCTCGCGGCGACTTCGTTCCTGCCGCAGGGCGCCAAGCTCACTTACCAGGCGCCGACCGCCTATACGGTGAGCGCGCTGGTCGAGGGCTATCAACCCATCAACAGCGCGTTGCAGAGCACCGAGAATCCCTACCAGCGTCTGCCGCAGATCCGCATCGATGCCGTCACCAAGAACCGCTACCTCGACACCCGCGCCGGCCTGAGCGGCGAGTTCACCAACTTCGTGCGCTCGGACGCGATCGAGGGTCAGCGCATCGTCGCCCAGCCTTACCTGCGCTGGGAGCAGGACCACGCCGCCTGGTTCGCCGCCGGGCAGGTCGACTTGTCGTACACCGCCTACAACCTGACCGACGCGGGCGGGCTGGCCCGTCGCCCGCAACGCAGCTTGCCGCTGTACAGCCTCGAGGGCGGCCTGCACTTCGAGCGCATCACCGCCGCCGGTCGGCTCCAGACGCTGGAACCGCACCTGTTTTATCTCTACGTGCCGTACCACAACCAGGACGCCCTGCCGCTGTTCGACAGCGGCGAGCCGGATTTCGATTTCCCCGATCTGTTCGCGCGCAACCGCTATACCGGCGAGGACCGCATCTCCGACGCCCATCAGCTCACCAGCGCGCTGACCACGCGCCTGATCGATCCGGCCTCCGGCCTGGTGCGGCTGTCGGCCAGCTTCGGCGAGATCTACCGCCTGCGCGCCCCGCGCGTGGATCTGCCGGGGTTCAACATGCCCAGTGCCGGCAGTTCCGACTTCATCACCCGCTTCGACTACCAGTTCAACGCGGCCTGGGACGCAGCAGCAGAAGCGGCGTGGACCCCGCAGTTCGATCGCATCACGCGCGACGCAGTGGCGCTGCGTTATCGCCAGCCCGACGGCGGACTCGCGCCGCGCCAGTTCGATCTCGCCTATCGCTATCGCGACGGCCTGCTGGAACAGACCGATCTGAGTTTCGCCACGCCGGTCAGCTCGCACTGGCGGCTGGCCAGCCGCTTGCGCTACTCGCTGCGCGATAGCCGCGCGCTGGAATCCTTCGCCGGCGTCGAATACCAGACCTGCTGCTGGGCGATCCGCACCACCTGGCACCGCTATCTCACCAACAGCCGCGGCGATTTCAACAACGGCGTCTATTTCCAGCTCGAGCTCAAGGGCCTAAGCCGCCTGGGCACCGGCTTCCAGCAGCTTTTGCCCGCCGCCGATCCCTTCGCGCCGATCCAGGGCCGGCGCGGTAACTCGCTGTCGTCCATGCTACCCTAGCCGGGTCCGGAGTCCGCAGAAACCTCCCTCATGAAGCTGTTCCCGAGCCGGGCCGTCGCCGCCGCGCTGTTATGCGCTTTCGCCGCGCAGGCCCACGCCGCCGCAGAAGTCATCGACCGCATCATCGCGGTGGTCAACGATGACGTGATCCTGGAAAGCGAGCTGGATCAGGCGCTGCACGTCACCGAGAGCCAGCTGCGCGACCGCGGCATCACCCCGCCGTCGGAGGACGTGCTGCGCAGCCAGGTGCTGGAACACCTGATCCTGCTCAAGCTGCAGACCCAGCAGGCGCAGCAGGCCGGGATCAAAGTGGACGACCGCGAGCTCAACGAAGTGCTCAACGGCATCGCGGCGCAGAACAAGCTGAGCCTGGCGCAGTTCATCGCCCAGGTGAAGCAGGAGGGCATCGACTACGCCGCGCTGCGCGAGCAGGTGCGCGACGAGATCCTGGTCAACCGCGTGCGCCAGAAAGAAGTGGACCCGCGCGTGGTGGTCACCGACCAGGACATCGACCAGTTCCTCGCCGCCCACGGCGGCAACGACCGGACCGAGTATCGCCTGTCGCACATCCTGGTGGCAGTGCCCGACGGCGCCACGCCCGAAGTGCGCGACAAGGCGCGCGCCAAGGCCGAGAAGCTGCTCGAGCAACTCCGCGCCGGCGCCGACTTCGCGCAGGTCGCCATCGCCAATTCCGACGGCCAGCAGGCGCTGCAGGGCGGCGATCTCGGCTGGCGCGACGGCTCCAGCCTGCCGACCGTCTTCGCCAACGTGGTGCCCAAGCTCGCAGTGGGCCAGATCAGCGACCTCATCGAAGCCGCCAACGGCTACAACATCATCAAGCTGGTGGACAAACGCGAGGGCGGCGAGCGCCAGACCGTGACCGAAACGCAGGTGCGCCACATCCTGCTCACGCCGAACACCCTCCGCGACGAGGACGCCACCCGCGCACAGGCCTTCGAGCTCTACGATCGCCTGCAGAAAGGCGCGGACTTCGCGGCGCTGGCCAAGAAATATTCCGACGACCCCGGCTCCAAGAACGCCGGCGGCGACCTTGGCTGGCAGCCGCCGGGCGTGTTCGTCCCGGAGTTCCAGAAGCAGATCGACGCGCTCAAGCCGGGGGAAACCAGTCAGCCCTTCCACACCCAGTATGGCTGGCACATCGCGCAGGTCGAGGGCCGCCGCACGCGCGATGTCACCGAACAGGCGCGGCGCGCCCGCGCGCGCCAGGCGATCCTGCAGCGCAAGGAAGCCGAAGAGTACGACGCCTGGCTGCGGCGCCTGCGCGAGGAAGCCTATGTCGAATACCGCCTGAATGCCGACGGCGGCGAGACGGCGAGCGCCACGCCCGCCTCGTAAAGCGACGTTGTCCGAGCCGCCGATCATTCTGCTCACGCCGGGAGAACCGGCGGGCATCGGCCCGGATCTCGCGGTCCAGCTCGCGCAAGAGGAAATCCCGGCGCGGCTGGCCGTGATCGGAGATCCTGCTTTGCTCGCTGCGCGCGCAGGCCAATTGCGGCTGCCGCTGTCCGTCCACGAACTCGCCCACGACCGCACGCCACCCGTTCACCGTCCGGGCGAACTCCAGGTCTATCCGGTGGCGCGCGCGGCGCCGGTGATCGCCGGCAAGCTCGATCCGCGCAACGCCGCCTACGTGCTGGACGGCCTGCGCCTGGCGGTGCGCCTGCTGCGCGCGGGCCAGGCCGATGCGCTGGTCACCGGCCCGGTGCACAAGGGCGTGCTCAACGACGCCGGCTTCGCGTTTTCCGGCCACACCGAGTTCCTCGCCGAACAGTGCGGCGCGCCGACGCCGGTGATGATGCTGGTCGCCGAATGCGAGGGCACGAACCCGCTGCGGGTGGCGCTGGCCACCACGCACCTGCCGCTGCGCGCGGTGCCGGCGGCGATCACGCGCGAGCGCCTCGTCGCGGTGATGCGCGTGCTGCACCACGATCTCGCGGCGCGTTTCGGCATCGAGCGTCCGCGCATCCTGGTCTGCGGTCTCAATCCGCACGCCGGCGAGGGCGGCCATCTCGGCCGCGAGGAAGTGGAGACCATCGCGCCGACGCTGGACGCCCTGCGCCTGCAGGGTCTGTCTCTGCTCGGCCCGCTGCCGGCGGACACCGCCTTCACCCCGCGCTGGCTCGCCCATGGCGACGCGGTGCTCGCGATGTACCACGACCAGGGTTTGCCGGTGCTCAAACACACCGGCTTCGGCCATGCGGTCAATGTCACCCTGGGCCTGCCGATCCTGCGCACCTCCGTGGACCACGGCACCGCGCTGGACCTGGCCGGCAAAGGCGGTGCGGATGCCGGCAGCCTGCGCGCGGCGCTGCGCCTGGCGGTCAATCTGGCCCAAGGCGGCCGCGCGCGATGAAGCGCGAGACTCCCGCGGCGCGGGCGCCGGCGGCGAAAAAGCGTTTCGGCCAACACTTCCTGCACGACCCGCGCGTGATCGAACGCATCGTGCGCGCCGTCGACCCGCAGCCTGGCGAAACCCTGGTGGAGATCGGCCCCGGCCTGGGCGCGCTCACGCGCCCGCTGCTCGAACGCGCCGGACGGCTGCACGTGATCGAGATCGACCGCGAGCTGCTGCCGCCCTTGCGCGAGGTCTGCGGCGATGCGCCGGGTCTGACGATCCACGCCGCCGACGCGCTGCGCTTCGATTTCGCGCGGCTGGCCGAGGACGGATCGCCGCTGCGCCTGGTCGGCAACCTGCCCTACAACATCTCCACGCCGCTGCTGTTCCATGTGCTCGAATTCGCCTCGCGCATCCGCGACATGCACTTCATGTTGCAGAAGGAAGTGGTGGAGCGCATCGTCGCCGCGCCCGGCGCCGCGGCCTATGGCCGCCTGACCGCAACGCTGGCGGCACGGGCGCAAGCCAGCGCGCTGTTCACGGTCGCACCCGGCGCATTCCGGCCACCGCCCCAGGTCGAGTCCGCGGTGCTGCGTCTCGTGCCGCGGCCGCCGCCGTTTCCGCTGGCGAGTCTCGCCGCCTACGACCGCATCGTCACCGCCGCCTTCACTCAGCGGCGCAAGACCCTGGCCAACGCCCTGCGCGGATCTCTTTCCGCGGACGCCATCGCGGCCGCCGGCGTCGACCCGCGGGCGCGCGCCGAAACGCTCGCGCCCGCGGATTTCGCGCGCCTCGCGGACGCCTGCCCGGCGTAGGAGGGGCGTCAGCCCCGACACACGTTTGTAGTCGCAGCGGACGCCGCTCCTACGGCGCTGCGGTCGTGCCCGGCTCGCCATAGATGCGCAAGCAGGCGCGACCGGCGGCTTTGGCCGCGTACATGGCGTGGTCGGCGTGACGCAGCAGGCTCTCGAGGTCGGCCTCGTCGCTGGGATAAAGCGTGAGGCCGATGCTCGCGCTCACCGCCAGACCGTTCGCCCCCACGCTCAGCGGCTGGGCGATCGTCTCCAGCAGTTTGCCGGCGAGCGCGCGCGCGTCGTCGAGCGAGCGCTGCCCCGGTGCCAGCACGATGAATTCGTCGCCGCCCAGCCGCGCCACCGTATCGCTGGCACGCAGGCTAGCGGCCATGCGCGCGGACAAGGCGCGCAACACTTCGTCGCCGGCCTCGTGGCCGTAGCGGTCGTTGACCTGCTTGAAGCCGTCGAGGTCCAGAAACATCACCGCCAGTTCGCGACCGTCGCGGCTGGCCGCCGGCATGGCCTGGCGCAGACGCTCGTACAGCAGCGCGCGGTTGGGCAAGCCGGTGAGCGGATCGTAATGCGCCAGCCGTCGCAACTGCGCCTCGTAGCGCTCGCGCTCGCTGATGTCGCTGGCCACCGCGACGAACAGCGGCGGCGTTTCCTCCGGCAAATAGCCGAGCCGCACTTCCACCGGATAGCTGCTGCCGTCGGCGCGGCGATGGCGCGCACGGTAGACCAGCCGCTGGCTCGCGCCGCTGCGCAGCCGCGCGAGCCAGCCGCGGAACTCGTC
>JADGHB010000070.1 GCA_019689635.1 Nevskia sp.
GCCGCTTCGTTGTTCCGACGGCCGCCTCGTGCGGCCGTTTTTTCGTCCGAGGGAGTTGCCAAAGCCCGATCTGACGCGGTTTGGCATAGCCCGTGCTTAATGACTCTCGCTGCATCGTTCAGCGACCACACCGTTCAAGGAGTGTCATGACAAACAAGCACCTGGGGCTGTTGGCCACGGCGGCGTTCGCCGGATGTCCGATCCTCGCGGCGGCGGCGGGGCCGTCGCTCGACGAGATCCTGACCAACTCCGGGATTACCGCGACCGGGCATCTGAGCGCTTCTTACACCGCCGGTTTCAACAACGGTCAGCTACTGGCCTACCGCGCCTTCGACTACGACGCGAACAGCTTCGAGTTCAATCAGGCGGCCTTGACCCTGTCTAGACTGCCGACTTCCGGTTTCGGCGGGTTGGTCACCGTAACCGCCGGTAGCGACGCCAAAGTCATCAATGGCTCTTACGGCAGCGGTGGCGGAGATTTCGCGCTGACCCAGGGTTACCTGCAATACGCGAACGGCAGCTTGACAGTCATCGGCGGCCGCTACGTGACTCTGGCCGGCGCCGAGGTGATCGACGACAGCCAGGACAGCAATATTTCGCGCTCGCTGCTGTTTACCCTGGCCGAGCCGCTGGTGCATACCGGAGTGCGCGCGGCCTACACCCTGGGCAGCACGACGCTCTACTTGGGCTTGGCCAACAGTGCGCTCTCGGGCGACGCGCTGGATACCGACAAGACCAAGACCGTCGAGGCCGGCGCGTCCTATGCGTCCAGCGACAAAAAACTGGGGCTGGCGGCTTACGACTACTACGGCGTGGATAGCGGCACCAAAACCAATTTCCTCGACCTGGTCGCCTCATACCAGTTGACCGACAAGCTGCAACTGGTCGGTAACGGGGACTATGCGCGCTTCGTCGGCAATCACGTGGACGTCGATGTCTACGGCGTCGCCGGATATTTGAACTATCAGTTCTCCGAGGCCTGGAAAGGCAGCCTGCGCGGCGAATATCTCAAGACCAAGAACCTCACGCCGGGCGGCGACAGTGCCGGCAAGTCGGATCTCGAGGAAATCACCGCCACCGTGGGCTATTCGCCCGTCAAGAACGTCACGCTGCTCGGCGAGTTTCGCTACGACTTCTCCGGCGACAAAAACTTCCCCGATCCTTGTGCAGGCTTTCCAGCCTGCACCGGCGCAGGCGACAGCCTGTCGAAAAGTCAGGGCAACGTCGGGGTCAAGGCGATTTACACCTTCGGCAACGCCAGTTAGAGGTCTGGCGGGCGCGTGGTGCGAGGGCCGCGGAAGCGGCCCTTTCTGTTACTGCGGGTCATCGAGCTGGCGGTAGCGCAGCGCCTCGGCGATGTGCGGGGCGGCGACTGCGTCTGTGCCGGCAAGGTCGGCGATGCTGCGTGCGACCTTGAGCACGCGGTGGTAGGCGCGCGCCGAAAGCTGCAGCCGCGAGAGCGCCGTCGTGAGCAGTTGCCGCGCGGCTTCGTCGAGCTGGCAGTCGCGTTCCAGTTCCTTGGGCGTGAGCCGCGCGTTGGGTTTGCCGGCGCGCGCCAGTTGACGTTCCCGCGCCGCACACACCCGCGCGCGCACCTGGGCGCTGCTTTCCGCCGCGGCCGGTGTGGCGCAGGACAGCGCCGCGGCTTCCACCCGCGGCACGAACACTTGCAGGTCGATGCGGTCGAGCAGCGGTCCGGAGATGCGCGCACGGTAGCGTGCGACTTGATCCGGCGTGCAGCGGCAGCGGCCGGAAGCATCGCCCAGCCAGCCGCAGGGGCAGGGATTCATCGCCGCCACGAGCTGGAAGCGCGCCGGGAAATCCGCCTGGCGCGCGGCGCGCGAAACCGTGATATGGCCATTCTCCAGGGGCTCGCGCAGCACTTCCAGCACCTGGCGGTCGAACTCCGGCAGTTCGTCGAGGAACAGAACGCCGTGGTGGGCGAGGGTGATCTCGCCGGGGCGCGGGTTGGAGCCGCCGCCGACCAGCGCCACGCCGGAGGCGGTGTGATGCGGCGCGCGGTAGGGCCGCCGGCCCCATTGCCGCAGATCGAAGCCGCCGTTGCTCACGGAGGCGATCGCCGCCACTTCGATCGCCTCTTCCTCGGTCAGCGGCGGCAGGATGCCGGGCAGACGCTGCGCGAGCATGCTCTTGCCGGCGCCCGGCGGACCGGACATCAGCAGGGAATGTGCGCCGGCGGCGGCGATTTCCAGCGCGCGTTTGGCGGCGAGTTGCCCGCGCACCTCGGCGAGATCGGGCAGCGCCTCGGCGAGCGCGGGCAGGACGGGGGCTGCCGCCTTGCGCAGTTGCCCGCCGTGCAGATCGGCGCACAGCGCACCAAGTTGGTTCGCCACGACGACCGGACAGGCGCTCGCCAGCAAAGCTTCCGCTGCGTTTGCCTCGGGAAGGAGCAGGACACGCCCCGTCTTGGCGCACTGTAGGGCCGCGGGCAGCGCGCCCCGCACCGGACGGATTTCTCCAGTCAGCGAAAGCTCACCCAATACTTCCAGCTCGCGCAGGCGTTCGGCGGGGATCTGGTCGGAGGCGGCCAGCACGCCCAGCGCGATGGGCAGGTCGAAGCGGCCGCCCTCTTTGGGCAGATCGGCCGGCGCCAGGTTGACGGTGATGCGGCGGTTGGGGAAGTTGTAGCCGCAATTGGCGATGGCGGCGCGCACGCGATCGCGCGATTCGCGCACCGCCGCCTCGGGCAGACCGACGATCGACAGCCCGGGCAGGCCCGGCGCGAGATGCACTTCCACCGTCACCAGATCGGCGTGCAGCGCATTCTGCGCGCGGCTGTAGACCGTGGCCACCGACATGAGGAGAACCTCGACGGCGGCCTCAGGACGTGGGGGCGCCCGGTTTTTGCCCGTCTGCGGCGTCGCGTGGCCCCTCGCCGCCCAGCCGCGCTTCCAGGTCCTTGAGGCGTTTTTCCAGTTTCGTCAAGCGGGCCCGCGTGCGTGCCAGCAGCTCGGCTTGGGTTTCGAAGCGTTCGCGGCTGACCAGGTCTAGGCGCTCCAGGCGGCTTCGCAGGATCGCGCGGAAATTGTCTTCCAGCTCGGCGCGCAGGTTCTTGAGGCCGGGCGGCAGGGCCCGCGCCAGGCGCGCGGCCAAATCTTCCAGTTGCTTGGGATCGAGCATGAGGGGGTCTCCTTTGCGGCTCAGTCTAGCGCGCAGCCCGCCCCGGTCGCGTGACCCGCATCCGGTCGCACGGCGACTGGCGAAAATGTCCTAGCGCGCAGGCTTGGCACGCTCCGTGCTTTGAGCAGGGGGCCGCACGGGGCAATGGGCGGCGCACCACCAAGTTCGGGGTAATCCTGCTGCACAAGACCCTAAGGAGTTGTTAGCCATGAAACTGATCACTGCCATCATCAAGCCGTTCAAGCTTGACGAGGTGCGTGAGGCGCTCTCGGAGATCGGCGTCGCCGGGATCACCGTCACCGAGGTCAAGGGCTTCGGTCGCCAGAAAGGTCACACCGAGCTGTACCGCGGCGCGGAGTACGTGGTCGATTTTCTGCCGAAAGTGAAGATCGAGGTCGCCGTCGCCGACGACAAGCTGGACTCGGCGATCGAGGCCATCACCAAAGCGGCCCATACCGGCAAGATCGGCGACGGCAAGGTGTTCGTGGCCACGCTCGATCAAGCCATCCGCATCCGCACCGGCGAAACCGGCAAAGACGCACTTTAAGGAGCCATACGACAATGAATCCGCTCATCCAACTGGTCCGCGTGGCGCTGTTCGCCACGGCCTTGGCTGCCGGCGGCGCGGCGCTGGCCGACGACCAGCCTGCGCCTGCTGAGGCACCGGGGGCCACCACCGAAGCGGCGCCCGCCGCGTCCTCGACCGCCGCGCCAGTAGCGCCCGCCGAAGCCGCGCCCGCCGCAGCACCCGCGGCCCCCGCCACGGTCAAGCCGGAGCTCAACACCGGCGATACCGCCTGGATGCTGACCTCGATGGCGCTGGTGCTGATGATGACCATCCCAGGCCTGGCCTTGTTCTATGGCGGCATGGTGCGGACGAAGAACGTGCTGGCGACGATCATGCAGTGCTTCGCCATCACCTGCCTGATCACGGTGCTGTGGACGATCTACGGCTATAGCGTGGCCTTCGACAACTCCGGGATGACGGCCGGCGTGGTCAACCACTACAGCTTCGTCGGCAGCTTGTACAAGGCGTTCATGCACCACGTCGACGTCGCGGCGCTGTGGCAGCCCAATGCCAGCGTGCCCAACGCCATTCCCGAAACCGTGTTCTCGATGTTCCAGCTCACCTTCGCCATCATCACCCCGGCGCTGATCGTGGGCTCGTTCGCCGAGCGCCTGAAGTTCTCGACGCTGCTGATCTACATCACGATCTGGTGGACGCTCTCCTACCTGCCGATCGCTCACATGGTGTGGGGCGGGCCGGGCTCGTTCCTCGGCGACCGCGGACAGCTCGACTTCGCTGGCGGCACGGTGGTGCACATCAACGCGGGCATCGCGGGCCTGGTCGGCGCGCTGGTGCTGGGCAAGCGCAAGGGCTACGGTACGGTGGCCATGCCGCCGCACAACCTGGCGTACACCGTGACCGGTGCGTCGCTGTTGTGGGTGGGCTGGTTCGGATTCAATGCCGGTTCCGCCGTCGCTGCCAACGGCGCTGCCGGTATGGCCATGGCGGTCACCCAGATCGCCACCGCCACCGCGGCCTTGGCCTGGATGTTCGCCGAGTGGCTCATGAGCGGCAAACCGACCACCTTGGGCATCGCTTCCGGCGCCGTCGCCGGCCTGGTGGCGATCACGCCGGCTTCGGGCTTCGTCGGGCCGGTGGGCGCGCTGTGGATCGGCGTGGCGGCCGGCGTGATTCCGTACCTCGCCGCGACCAAGCTCAAGCATGCGCTAGGCTACGACGATTCGCTCGACGCCTTCGGCGTGCACGCGGTCGGCGGCATCGTCGGCGCCCTGCTCACCGGCGTGTTCTGCGCGCCGAGCCTGGGCGGCACCGGCTTTTCCGCCAACGCCACCAGCATCGGCCACCAGGTGTGGATCCAGTGCGGAGGCGTGGCGATCACCCTCATCGTCTCGGCCCTCGCCAGCTTCATCGCGATGACCGTCGCGGGCCTGCTCACCGGTGGCGCGCGCGTCACCGAAGAACAGGAGACCGAAGGTCTGGATCTGGCGCTGCACAACGAAAAAGGTCTCAATCTCTAGATACCCCCGGCCGCATCCACGGGCCGCCTCGCGCGGCCCGTTTTTTTGGCGGTGCGACGATGAGCTGCGCGCGATCGGGTGTAAAATCCTCGCGTTCGGAAACCCGGAGCGCGTCATGAAAATGGTCATCGCCATCATCAAGCCGTTCAAGCTCGACGCGGTGCGCGAGGCGCTGGCGGAAGTCGGCGTGCAAGGCATGACCGTGACCGAGGTGCGCGGGTTCGGCCGCCAGAAAGGTCACACCGAGCTGTACCGCGGCGCAGAGTACGTGGTGGATCTGCTGCCCAAGATCAAGATCGAAGTGGCGCTGCCGCCGGAACAGGTGGATCGGGCGGTGGAGGCGATCCAGAAAGCCGCCAAAACCGGCCAGATCGGTGACGGCAAGATCTTCGTTTACGATCTCGAGCAGGCCGTGCGCATCCGAACCGGCGAGGCCGGCGTGGGCGCGATCTGATTTCATCACCAGTCGCTGGCTCGCGGGCGCAGTCGTAAGCCGAGCATCCGCACCCAGGCGGCCGGCGGGGACGCGCGCAGCGCATCGAAGGGCACCGCCGCATCCGGCGCGCTGGTGAGAACGGCGGCGTGCGGGGCGCGCAGGAAATCGTCGAAGGCCGCGAGGCTGCCCGTATCCAGCGGAAGCGCCGCAGTCCGCACCCAGTCCCGGAAGCGTTTGGCGAGCCAATCTTCGAACTGGGGCTCGCTCAGCCCCGCGCGCTGCGCCAGCGCCCGCTGCCAGCGCGCCACCGCGCCGCGATCGCGGTAGGAAAGTCGGCAGTCGCGCAGGCCCAGGCGGCGCGTGTCGCCATCCAGCACTTCGGAGCCCGCCTCGAGGGTGCATCGCGTATCGAAATCGCCGAGGTCCGCGACGCGCACCGCGCCGTCCACTCGCAAGCGATGCTGCAACGGCGCAGGCTGCAGCCGCAGATCGGCCTCGGCTTCGAGTTCACGGTAGCCCAGCTCGTAGAGACTGGGCGGGCGCGCGAGCGGATCGCCCGGCGCGCCGAGCGTGTAGCTCCAGCCCCAGCGCTCCGGCACCGGGAGGCGCAGCCCGCGCACGTGCAGATCGAACGAGACCAGCGCACCGCGTTGCGCGCCGCCGAGATGCCAGCGCGGTCGGTCGATCACCACTTGCGCGATTTGCACCTCGTAACCCAGCGGCAATTGCCAGACCGCGTTGTACCAGTCCTGCGGCGCCAGCCGCACGTCGTCGAGTTGCGCCGCACCCCATGGCCAGATCCACTCGCGCCCGACGCGCAGTCGCAGCCACGGCTGCTGCTGCACGCGCAAGGCTGCGATCCTGCGCGTCAAGGCATCGTGCGCCGCGAACTCGCCCGCGGTCACTAAAGCCGCGAGCGGGATCAGCGTCCAGACCAGGGCCTTTGCGGGTTTCATGGGCATCGCCTCATACTAATCCCGATCAGTCGATTCGGAGCGAACGATGGGCAGGAGCGACGCGGGATTTGCGCGAATCGCATGGGCCGCGCTGTTGTTCGCGGGCGCAGCCGCCGCCGATCAGGTTTATCGCTGGGTGGACAAGAACGGCCAGGTCCACTACAGCGACCAGCCGGCGCCCAACGCCCAGGCGGTGGAGATCAACAGCGTTCCCTCCACCGCTGCGCCGGCGGTCAGCGAGATCGCTGCGCAGCGCGCCGCCGAATGCCAGCAAAAGCGCGAGCTGCTCACGCGCTACCAGAACGCCGCCGCCATCACCGAGACCGACGCGCTGGGCAGCACGCACACCTACACGGCGGAAGAAAAACAGAAGCTGATCGAGCGGACGCAGTCCTGGCTCGAGCTGAATTGCGGAGGATCCGAAGCGCCGCCGGCCGAGTAAACGCCGCGAGCCGGCGGCGGGACTACGCAGCCAGCGTCTCGCGGAGGAAATTGGGCAGGGCGAAGGCCGCGCGGTGGATGGCGGCGTTGTAGTACCGCCGCGAGCCGCGTGCAGGGGCCCCATGCGCAGCATGGGGATGCTAGCGTGGGAGCCGGCGGCGGGACTACGCAGCCAGCGTCTCGCGGAGGAAATTGGGCAGGGCGAAGGCCGCGCGGTGGATGGCGGCGTTGTAGTACCGCCGCGAGCC